>NZ_JAVDUA010000014.1:0-157082 GCF_031456105.1 Pseudomonas sp. BE134
AAGTCTCCCACGGTCCGTACTGGCTAGAGTCGGAATCGAGCTTTTAGTCCCGCCCACCCCTTCAAGTCTAAACATACAAGCGAGCCTGCTCGCGAAGAGGCCGGTAAAGGCAATACAAATCCAAGGCTTAACGCCCACCACCCAGATCCACGAAAGTCCCGGTCGCATAGGAAGCCTTGTCCGACAGCAACCATACAATCGCCTCCGCCACTTCATCCGGCCGCCCGCCGCGCGCCATTGGTATTGCCGACTCAAGCTTGCTGACCCGGTCCGGATCCCCGCTCAGCGCATGGAAGTCGGTGAAAATAAACCCCGGCCGCACCGCGTTGACACGGATGCCCTCACCCGCCACTTCCTTGGAAAGCCCAATGGTGAAGCTGTCCAGTGCCCCTTTTGACGCGGCGTAATCCACGTATTCATTAGGCGAGCCCAAACGCGAAGCCACCGAAGACACGTTGACAATGCTGCCACCCTGCCCGCCGTGTTTGGGCGACATGCGCAGGATCGCGTGCTTGGCACAGAGAATCGGCGCCAGCACGTTGGTTTTAAGGATTTTGAGAATGCGGAATTCAGACATTTCATCGACCCGGGACTTGTGCCCGACGGTGCCGGCGTTGTTCACCAGCGCCGTGACCCTCCCCAACTCGGTGTCCACGCGGTGGAACAGCGCAATCACTTCATCTTCGATGCTGACATCGGCGCGCACTGCGATGGCTTGAGCGCCCATTGCACGAACTTGATCCAGCACACTTTGCGCGGCGGACTCGTCAGACTGGTAGTTGATACAGATCCGATAACCCCGTTCGGCGGCCAACAAGGCGGTGGCGGCACCAATACCGCGGCCGCCACCGGTGATGACGATGACTTTGTCCATACGAGCATTCCCCATTCCAAGCGTAAGCTGTCTGGGTCAAGAATAACTGCCATTGCCGGCTTTTGCATGGACACACATCAACTGTTACGACTAACACCCTGCGCACCACGGTCCGCCGTAGCAGCTGTCGAGCTTGCAAGGCTGCGTTCGGCTGCGAAGCAGTCGTAAAACCTGCCACACGCGGTCTGTCTGAATTATCAGGCCGTCTGATTTCACGACAGCTTCGCTGCCGGACGCAGCCTCGCGTTGCTCGGCAGCTTCTACGGAGTCCGGCGGGATCTTCAGGCTGTCGCCAATTGTTCTGCGCGATGGATGTCCACCATGAAACGCGCGGCCGGCAGTGGGTGCCCCAGCAGATAACCCTGCAATGAATCACACCCCAGTTTGGTCAGGAAGTCCTGCTGCACACCGGTTTCGACGCCTTCGGCGACGATTCGCAAGCCCAGCGCCTGACCCAGTGCGACGATTGCCGAGACAATGGCGGCGTCGTCGCTGTCGTGTTCCAGGTCGCGAACGAACCCCCGGTCGATCTTCAACTCATTGGCCGGCAGGCGCTTGAGGTACATCAAGCTCGAATAGCCCGTCCCGAAGTCATCAATGGACAGGTCGACGCCCATGGCCGAGAGTTCCTGCAGCACTGTCATGCTTGCATCGGCATCGTTCATGGCGGTGGTTTCGGTGATTTCCAGGGTCAGGCTGTTGGCCGGCAGCCGATGGGTGCTCAGGGCCTTGGCCACGCTTTTAACCAGACCGGCATGGCAAAACTGCAACGCCGAGAGGTTCACCGCGATCCGCCAATCGGTGTAGCCCTGCGCATACCATTCGCGCATCTGCCGGCAGGCTTCGTTGAGCACCCACTCGCCGATAGGAATGATCAGCCCGGTTTTTTCCGCGATGTCGATAAACGTGTCCGGCAGCATCATGCCCCGCGTTGGGTGCTCCCAACGCAGCAGCGCTTCGGCGCCTACCGGGCGGCCATTATTCGCATCGAACTTGGGCTGGTAATAGAGACTGAACTGGTCCTGATCGAGCGCATTGCGCAGGTCTTGCAGCAATTGCAGCTGCCTGCGCGCGTTGCTGTTCATCGAGGCGTCGAAGAAGCTGTAGCCGTTTTTCCCGGAACCCTTGGCGTGGTACATCGCAGCGTCAGCGTTCATCAGGAGGTCTTGGGCAGTCTGTCCATTGCCTGGGTACAGCGCGATGCCGACGCTGGCGGAAATCTGCAAGTCATGTTCAGTCACCCGGAACGAGCGAGCAATCAAACCGACCTGACGCGCCGCCAGGCCCAGCGCGTCATCCGGCTCGGCGAGCCGCACCAGCAGGACAAACTCATCCCCCCCGATGCGCGCCAACGTGTCTTGACAGCGCAAATCCTCTCGCAGGCGCACCGCGACTTCACGCAACAACTGGTCGCCCATGTGGTGGCCAAAGGCGTCATTGACCGGTTTGAAACCGTCCAGATCGATGAACATCAGCGCAAAACAGCCGCCCTGTTCCTGCACATTGGACATTGCCTGTTCGATGCGATCGGCCAGCAACACGCGATTGGGCAAACCGGTCAGGGGATCGTGCAAGGCCAGTTGGGTCAGTTCGCGGTTGGCCTCGGTCAGCGAGCGCGCGAGGTCAGCGGTGCGTGCTTCCAGACGCGCATCGAGCACTGACGTCAGCAAGGCGATGCTCAGCACCGCCAGCGTGGTGATCAGCACCAGATTGTCCAGGCCTTTGCCGCTCAAGCCGCTGACCACCGCCCCACAGAAACTGCCGTCCGGGAAGCGCGCAGCCGCCATACCGGTGTAGTGCATGCCGACAATGGCGATGCCCATGATCACTGCAGCACCGCACCGGAACAGGGTGACATGAGGCGAGTGCTGTCGCAGGCGGAAGGCGATCCAGAGTGCCGCACCCGATGCGCCCACCGCTATCAGCAGCGAGGTGCCGAACAGCGTCGGGTCGTAATCGATACCCGGCTGCATGCGCAGGGCGGCCATGCCGGTGTAATGCATCGCACTGATCCCGGCGCCCATCACCAGCGCGCCAAACACCAATTGCCAGGCCGGCAGCCGTGGCTGGCTGACCAACCACAGCGCAAAGCCGCAGGAGAGGATTGCGGTCAGCAGCGATAGCAACGTGATGGTGAGGTCGTACCCCAGGTCCATCGGCAATTTGAATGCGAGCATGCCGATGAAGTGCATCGACCACACGCCAATGCCCATGGCAAGGGCGCCACCCGCCGTCCACAAATGCACCGCCCGGCCTTTGGCCGTGGCAATACGTCCGGTCAGGTCGAGCGCGGTATAGGAGGCGAGAATCGCGACACAGAGTGAAATGATAACCAGGGTGGGTGAATAGCTACCGATCAGCATGAGACTTCTCACGAGCGCCCGCCGTACTGCGTCCTTTCTCAGGGGGCAAATGCCGGCGATTGTACTGATTGCGCTGAAGAACGCACTGACAAAATAACCAAAACGCCATCAAGCCGATGAAACGCTTGTTTGATCCCCTGCGACCAGCACATTCCCGTGTAGCAGCTGCCGAGCAGCGCGAGGCTGCGCAGCAGGCGTAAAAACCTGAAAACGCGGTCCTCCTGAAAGACCAAGTCGCCTGATTTCACGACAGCTTCGCTGCCGAACGCTGCCTCGCGCTGCTCGTCAGCTGCTACAGGGCACCGTCCCAGCCGCCACCCAGCGCGGCGATCAATTGCACACTGGCAATCAACCGGCTCTGCTGAAGATCCAGCACGTTGCGTTCGTTACTCAACGCCGTGGCCTGGACCACCACCACATCCAGATACGCAATCAAACCGGCCTTGTACTGGTTCTGGGTCAGGCGCAACGAGATACGTGCGGCGTCCAGTGCTTCCTGGCGCACGCCGGCTTCGTCTTCCAGCACCTTGAGCTGCACCAGGTAGTTTTCCACTTCACGGAAACCGTCGAGCACGGTCTGGCGGTACTTGGCCACCGTCTCATCGTAAGCCGCTTCGCTGCGATCGACTTCTGCCGAGCGCTGGCCGCCATCAAACAAGGTCATGGCCAGTTGTGGCCCGACCGACCAGAAGCGGTTGGGCACGCTGATCCAGTTGGACGAGCTGCTGCTGCTATATCCGCCGTTCAGGCTCAAGGTGAAATCCGGGTAATAGGCGGCCTTGGCCACGCCAATGTTGGCGTTGGCCGCCATCACCGAACGCTCGGCGGAGGCGATGTCCGGACGACGCTCCAGCAATTGCGAAGGCAGACCCACCGGCACTTCGGGCAAGGTCGGGATGGTGTTGGTTTCCGCCAGGCTGAACTCGGCCGGGGGCAGCCCGATCAACACGGCGATGGCGTTCTCGAACTGGGCGCGCTGCCAGATCAGGTCAACCATGTCGGCCTGGGTGCTTTTGAGTTGAGTCTGCGCCTGGGCCACCGCGTCTCGCCCGGAAACACCGGCGCGGTATTGGTTTTCGGTCATGGTCAGCGAGCGCTGATAGGCCACGACCGTCGCTTCCAGCAAGCGTTTCTGTCCGTCGATCACGCGCAATTGCAGGTAGTTCTGCACCAGTTCGGACTGCTGACTCAAACGCATCGCGGCCAGGTCGGCAAAGCTTGCCTGGGCGTTGGCGGTGTCGGCTTCAAGGCCACGGCGCAATTTGCCCCACACATCCGCTTCCCAACTGACCCCGGCCTGGGCAGTGTAAGTGTCACGAATACCGCTGGAGGAACTGGTCAGGCTCGAACTGCTGCTGCCGGTGCCCTGGCTGGAGCGGTTTTTGCCGACGGTCAAATCCACCGTGGGGAAAAACGCCCCACGCGCACTGCGCACCAACGCCTGAGCCTGACGGTATTGCGCCTCGGACTGGGCGACAGTCTGGTTGGACCGGTTCAGTAGTTCGATCAGGCCGTTGAGCTGCTGATCGCCATACAACTCCCACCAGGCACCGCGCGCCAGGGAATCACTCGGGCTCGCCTGACGCCAGCCTGCCGCTTCCTTGTATTGCACCGGCGCGGCCGCTTGCGGGCGCTGATAGTCCGGGCCGACAGCGCAAGCGCTGAGCATCGCCACGCACAGCGCCAGGCTCAGCAGGCGCGGGCCTCGTACGGCGGCCAGCGGGACGGCCAGATGGGTAAGCGAACGGTCAGTCATAGCGGAGTTTCCAGAGCAACATCAGTGCGCACCCCACGCCATTTATTGAAACGATGGCGCAGGTTGTCGAGATAGAGGTAAACCACCGGAGTGGTGTAAAGGGTCAACACCTGGCTGAAGATCAGCCCGCCAATGATGGTCAAACCCAGAGGCTGGCGCATTTCCGCACCTTCGGCACGGCTCAGCAGCAACGGCAGGGCTCCAAGGATCGCTGCCAGGGTGGTCATCAGAATGGGACGCAAACGTTGCAAGCAGGCACTGCGAATCGACTCCAGCGGTACCAGGCCTTGGTGCCGTTCGAGTTGCAGCGCAAGGTCGATCATCAGGATGGCGTTTTTCTTCACCACGCCGATCAGCAAAAACAGGCCCAGCAACGAGATCAGGCTGAACTCGCCGCCCAACACATAGATCGACAGCAAGGCGCCGACCCCGGCCGATGGCAACGTCGACAGGATGGTCAACGGATGGATGTAGCTTTCATACAGCACACCCAGCACCAGATAGACCGCCAGCAGCGCGCCGAGAATCATCCATGGCTGGCTCTTTTGCATCGCGGCGAACGCATCGGCGGTGCCGGCCATTTTCGCGATCACTTCTTCGGGCAAGCCGAGTTTGGCAATCGCCCGTTCGATGGCCGCAGTGCCCTGCTCCACGGTCACCCCTTCGGCCATGTCAAAGGACAGGCTTTCAGAGGCAAACTGGCCTTCGTGGCTGACCCGATCGTTTTCCAGGCTGGCTTCGTAATGGGCGATGGTCGACAACGGAATCCGTGCACCGTCGGCAGTGATCACTTGTACTTGCTTGAGCGTAATCGGGTCCTGGGCGTATTTCGGGTCGACTTCCATTACCACCTGATACTGGTTGAGGCTGTCGTAAATCGTCGAAATCTGCCGCTGGCTGTAGGCGTTGTTCAGCACCGAGGTGACCATGGCCATGTCCACCCCCAGTCGCTTGGCCTGATCGCGATCGACAATCAGTGTCACCTGCTGGGCACCCCGGCCTTCCCGGGCGTCAACCGCCGTCAATTCCGGCAACGCCTTGAGCGCGGTGACCACTTTCGGGTACCACTCACGCAAGGCACCCAGATCACCGCTTTGCAGGATGTAGGAATACTGCGACGAGGTCTGTTCGCGACCCCCGCCAAATTGCAGGTCCTGGTCCGCCATCAGCATCAGCTGTGCGCCGGGAACCTTGGGCATTTCCTTGCGCAAGCGTTCGATGACTTTCTGCGCGGAAATGTTGCGCTCCTTGATCGGTTTCAGGCGAACCAGCATGAAGGCATTGTTGGTGCCGTTGGTACCACCGATGAACCCCGCAACGCTCTCCACCGCGTCGTCCTTGAGGGCGGCACGGCGGAAGATTTCCATTTTCGGCTGCATCACGTTGAACGACAGACCGTCGTCCCCGCGCACGAAACCAATCAGCTGACCGGTATCTTGCTGAGGTAAAAACGTTTTAGGAACAACCACATACAGCGCAATGTTCACGCCAATCGTCACGAGGAGGCTGAGCAAGGTCAGACGACGGTGACGCAATACCCAGTCGAGGCTGGTCGCGTATTTGCCCACCATCCAGTCGTTGGCGCGCCGACTCCAGCGCTGCAAACGGTTTTCCTGACCCGGCGTGTGCGGCTTCAGCCAACGGGCGCAGAGCATCGGCGTCAGGGTCAGCGAGACCACCAGCGAGACCACGATGGATGCGGCCAGGGTGATGGAAAACTCGCGGAACAGGCTTTCGATGATCCCGCCCATGAACAGGATCGACAGGAACACCGCCACCAGCGAGACGTTCATCGACAGCAAGGTAAAGCCGACTTCCTGCGCACCGAGGTACGCGGCTTTCATCGGCGGCACGCCTTCGTCGATGTGCCGGGAGATGTTCTCCAGCACCACGATGGCGTCGTCGACCACCAACCCGGTGGCCAGGATCAGCGCCATCAGCGACAGGTTGTTCAGCGAGAACCCGTAGAGGTACATCACCGCAAAGGTGCCCACCAGCGACACCGGCACCGCCAGCGTCGGAATCAGCGAGGCGCGGAAGTTACCGAGGAACAGGAACACCACCAGAATCACCAGCGTCACCGCGATCAGCAGGGTCATTTCCGCTTCATGCAGGGTCGCCTTGATCACCGGCGAACGGTCCATCGCCAGGTTCAGCTTGACGCTGGCCGGCAGCACCGCCTGCAACGCCGGCAACTGTGCCTTGATTTCATTGACCGTCTCGATGATGTTGGCGCCGGCCGCCCGGTTGATCACCAGCAACACCGCCGAGTCGTCGTTGAAGAAACCGCTGTTGTAGCGGTCTTCGACACCGTCGCTGACCTTGGCCACATCCTTGAGGCGCAGGGCTGCACCACCGTTGTAGTGGATGATCAGCGACTCGTAATCCTTGGCCTTTTCCAGTTGATCGTTGGCCTGGACCTGCCACAACCGTTCGCCGTCTTCGACCGAGCCCTTGGGCCGGCGCACGTTGGCATTGGCGATGGTGTTGCGCACGTCGTCCAGGGCCACGCCGTACTGATTGAGGGCTTGCGGCTCAAGCTCGATACGCACCGCCGGCAACGAACTGCCGCCGATCTGCACTTCGCCCACGCCCTGCACTTGCGACAGGCTCTGGGACAGGATCGTCGAGGCCAGATCGTAGAGCTGGCCTTTTTCCAGCACGTCCGAGGTCAGCGACAACACCATGATCGGCGCCTGGGACGGGTTGACCTTTTTGTAGGTCGGCATGCTGCGCATCCCGCTCGGCAGCAGGTTGCGCGAGGCGTTGATCGCGGCTTGCACTTCCCGGGCGGCGCCGTTGATATCGCGGTCGAGGTCAAATTGCAGGATCACCCGGGTCGAGCCCTGGCTGGAGCGGCTGCTCATGGTGTTGACCCCGGCGATGGTGCCGAAGGATCGCTCCAGCGGCGTGGCCACGGTCGAGGCCATGACTTCCGGGCTCGCACCGGGCAGGCTGGCCTGCACCACGATCACCGGGAAATCCATCTGCGGCAGCGGCGACACCGGCAACAGGCCGAAGCTCACGCCGCCCAGCAGCATGATTGCCAGGCTCAGCAACATTGTTGCGACCGGGCGTTTGATGAAAGGTCCGGAGAGGTTCATGACTGTTCTACCGCATCCACGGCTTCAGACTTGTGGCCCCAACGCCGACCGAGACGGTCGAAGTACAGGTAGATGACGGGCGTTGTGAAAAGCGTCAGCACCTGACTCAGGAGCAAGCCACCGACCATCACCAGCCCCAGCGGTTGACGCAATTCCGCGCCGGAACCGGTGGCCAGCATCAGCGGCACGGCGCCAAACAACGCGGCCAGGGTGGTCATCAGGATCGGCCGGAAGCGCAGCAGGGCCGCCTGATAGATCGCCGTCTCCGGGTCCACGCCCTGATTGCGCTCAGCGTCGAGAGCGAAGTCGATCATCATGATCGCGTTCTTTTTCACGATACCGATCAGCAAAATGATGCCGATGATCGCGATCATGCCCAGGTCATTACCGCTCAGGATCAACGCCAGCAACGCGCCGACCGCCGCCGAGGGCAAGGTCGAGAGGATGGTGATCGGGTGGATGTAGCTCTCGTACAGCACGCCAAGCACGATGTACATGGTCACCACCGCCGCCAGAATCAGCAGCAAGGTGCTCGACAGCGACGCCTGGAACGCCTCCGCCGCGCCTTGGAACTGGGTCTGCACACCCAATGGCATGCCAATGTCTTTCTGCACTTGGTCGATGATCTCGACCGCATGCCCCAGCGCCACACCCGGTGCCAGGTTGAACGACATCATCACCGCCGGAAACTGGCCGATGTGGGTGATCGCCAGTTGCGCCTGACGCTCTTCGATGTGTGCCAGGCTCGACAGGCGTACCTGCCCGCCGTCAGTGGTTTTCACGTGAATCTGGTTGAGAGCATCCGGGCCGATCTTCTCCCCGGACTGCGATTGCAGGACCACGCGGTACTGGCTGGCCTGGGTGTAAATGGTCGAAATCTGGCGCTGACCGAAGGCGTCGTACAGCGCATCGGTGATGTTTGCCACCGACACCCCGACCCGTGAAGCGGCATCGCGGTCGATCACCAGATAGACCTGCAAACCCTTGTCCTGCAAATCGCTGGCTACATCGGTCAGTTCAGGTCGCTGGACCAGCGCTTCGACAAGACGGTTGCTCCACAGGCTCAGCAACTCGGCATCTGGCGACGACATGCTGAACTGGTATTGCGTGCGGCTGACGCGGTCTTCGATGGTCAGGTCCTGCACCGGCTGCATGAACAGGCGGATGCCGACCAGCTTGTCCAGCTCCGGTTGCAGGCGGGCAATGACTTCGGTGGCGCTCAGGTCACGGTTGCTGTGGGACTTGAGGTTGATCAGCAGGCGACCACTGTTCAGCGTCGAGTTGTCACCGTCGACACCGATATAGGACGACAGGCTTTCCACCGCCGGGTCGGCGAGGATCACCTTGGCCAGCTCCTGCTGACGCGCGCTCATCGCCGCGAAGGAAATCGACTGCGGCGCCTCGGAAATGCCCTGGATCACCCCGGTGTCCTGCACCGGAAAGAAGCCCTTGGGCACCGCCATGTAAAGCACCACGGTCAACGCCAGCGTGCCGACCGCCACCAGCAATGTCAGCGGCTGGTGCTTGAGCACCCACTGCAATTTGCGTCCGTAGGCGGTGATCATCCAGTCAATCCACGCGCCGCTGGCACGGTAGAAACGACCCTGCTCTGCTTCCTTGGGTTCACGCTTGAGCAAACGCGCGCACATCATCGGCGTCAGGGTCAGGGACACCACCAGCGAAATCAGAATCGCCACTGCCAGCGTGATCGCGAACTCGCGGAACAGTCGCCCGACCACGTCAGCCATGAACAGCAGCGGAATCAGCACCGCGATCAGCGACAGGGTCAGGGAAATCAAGGTGAAACCGATCTGCCTGGCGCCCTTGAGCGCCGCGTTCAGGGGGCTGTCCCCTTCTTCGATAAACCGGGAAATGTTCTCCAGCATGACGATCGCATCGTCCACCACAAAACCGGTGGCGATGGTCAGGGCCATCAGGGTCAGGTTATTCACCGAGAAGCCGGCGAGGTACATCACGCCGAACGTGCCGATCAACGACAACGGCACGGCAATCGACGGAATGATCGTGGCGCTGGCGCGGCGTAGAAACAGAAACGTGACCATCACCACCAATGCGATGGCGATCAGCAATTCATGCTGCACATCCTTGACCGAGGCACGAATGGTCTGAGTGCGGTCGGTGAGTACCGTGACATCGAGGCCGGCCGGCAGGTTGTCGGTGATGCTCGGCAGCAACGCCTTGATCCGGTCGACCACCTCAATCACGTTGGCCCCCGGTTGACGCTGTATGTTCAGCAACACCGCCTGGTTTTCATTGGCCCATGCCGCCAGACGTTCGTTCTCGGCACCGTCGACGATTTCCGCGACATCCTTGAGCCGCAACGGCGCTCCGTTGGCGTAGGCCAGAATCAGGTTGGCGTAGTCTTTGGGGGAGGTCAGTTGATCGTTTGCGTCGAGCATCGACACCCGGGTGGGGCCATCGAAGTTGCCTTTGGGCTGGTTGACGTTGGAGGCCCCGATCAGTGTGCGCACATCCGACAGGTTCAGACCGTTGGCCGCCAGGGCCTCGGGATTGACCTTGATCCGCACCGCCTGACGCTGGCCACCGGCAATGCTGACCATGCCGACGCCGCTGATCTGGGCGATTTTCTGCGCCATGCGCGTGTCGACCAAATCATTGAGTTTGGGCAGCAACATGGTTTTCGAGGTAATCGCCAGGGTCAGCACCGGGGTGTCCGCCGGGTTGACCTTGTTGTACACCGGTGGCGCCGGCAGGTCCTTGGGCAGCAAATTGGTCGCCGCGTTGATGGCGGCTTGCACCTGCTGCTCGGCGACGTCCATGTTGATGTCGAGGCTGAAGCGCAGGGTCAGCACCGACGCGCCGCCGGAACTGGTCGAGGCCATCTGGGTCAGGCCGGGCATTTGCCCGAACTGACGCTCCAGTGGCGCCGTGACCGCGCTGGTCATGACATCCGGGCTGGCGCCGGGATAGAGCGTCATGACGCGAATCGTCGGGTAATCGACCTGAGGCAACGCCGACACCGGCAGCAACCGATAGGCGATCAAACCGGCCAATACAATGGCCAGCATGCTCAGGGTCGTGGCGACCGGGCGAAGGATGAACAGCCGCGAGATGTTCATGCGCCGCCCTTTTTCGCCTTGTCGGCGGCCGCCGGCTGTGTGGAATCCGCCGCCGATTTACCTTGCAGGTGCCCGGTCGGGGTGGACGGCACGTCCTTTGGGTCATTGACCACTTCGACTTCGCTGCCCTCCTTCAAGCGGTCGGTGCCTTCCAGCACCACACGGTCCCCGGGGGCCAGGCCTTCGGTAACCACGGTGTTGAGCCCGTCGCTGGCGCCGACTTTCAACTGACGGATCGTGACCTTCTTGTCGCCGTCCAGCGCATAGACGAAGGTACCGTTGGTGCCAAACTGAATCGCCGCCGACGGTGCGAGCACCACACCCTTGAGGGTGTCAGCCAGCAAGTGGACGTTGACGAACTGATTGGGGAACAGCGCTTGATCGCGATTCTCGTAGCGCGCCTTGAATTTCAGGGTGCCGGTGGTGACGTCAATCTGGTTGTCCAGGCTCTGCAACACGCCAGTGGCTTGCAATTGGGTGTCGCTACGGTCCCAGGCTTCGGCGGGCAGTTTGGCGCCTGTGCGATAGCGGGCCAGCACCACGTCGAGGCTGTTTTCCGGCAAGGTGAAGGCGACGCTGATCGGCTGGGTCTGGGTGATGATCGCCAGCGCCGTGGTGTCGTTGGCGGCGACCAGGTTGCCGACGTCGAGCTGGCGCAGGCCGACACGCCCGGTAATCGGTGCACGGATCTTGGTGAATTCGAGATTGAGCCTGGCGTCGTTGACCGCCGCCTGATTGGTCTTGACCGTGCCCAAGTACTGACCGACCAGCGCTTCGGCGGTGTCCAGGGTTTGCTTGGCGATACTGTCTTCCTTGAACAGCCCGCGATAACGTTCGACATCAACCTGGGCGTTTTTCAGTTGCGCCTGATTCTGCAACAAGGTGCCCTCGGCCTGGAGCAAGGCGTTCTGGTACGGACGCGGGTCGATTTCAGCCAGCAGATCGCCAGCCTTGACCATCTGCCCTTCTTCAAAGGATATCTTGATCAGCTCACCGCCCACCCGGCTGCGCACATTGATGGTGTTGAGCGCGGTGACAGTACCGAGTGCCTTGTAGTACAGCGGGAAGTCACCCTTGACCGCAGGCGCCACACGCACCGGCACCGGGCCGGTCGCCCCGCCGAAACCCGGACGCATCCCCCCCGCCTTGCCGGCACGCCCGGCCACGGCTTTCTGCCCGGCACCCTCCGTGTGAGCAGCACCGGTGGGCCAGAATTTCCAGCACACGCCAGCGATGACCAACAGGACTAGCAGGCCGAGCAGCCAGCGACGAGGACTACGAGAAGCGGAGGATTGCATTGAATGATCAACCATTGGGCGCGTGGGCTTGTTTTACATGAGGCTGAACGATAAGCACTGGCGGGCATTAAGCAAAGCGGCTTTACCGGCAATTTACCTTGGGCTTACGTATCAGGAGTTCTATCTAAGACACTGAAGCACAAATGAAAACGGCCTGGACAGGGCCAGGCCGTTAACAATTGTAAAGGCTGTGCTTATTTCAGAACGGAAAGCGCCGCGTCGTAATTCGGCTCCTGGCCGATTTCGCTGACCAGTTCGCTGTGCAGCACGTTGTCGTTTTCGTCCAGTACCACGACAGCACGGGCGGTCAGGCCTTTGAGCGGGCCGTCAGCGATGGCAACGCCGTAGTTCTCGATGAACTCGGCACCGCGCAGGGTCGACAGGTTCTGCACGTTTTCCAGACCTTCGGCGCCACAGAAACGTGCCTGGGCGAACGGCAGGTCAGCGGAGATGCACAGCACGACGGTGTTGGCGACATCGTTGGCCTGGGCGTTGAACGTGCGAACCGAAGTCGCGCAGGTCGGGGTGTCGATGCTTGGGAAGATGTTCAGCACTTTGCGCTTGCCGGCGAAGTTCGCCAGGGTCACGTCAGACAGATTGCCGGCAACCAGGGAAAAGGCTGGCGCCTTGGAACCGGCTTGTGGCAGTTGGCCGTTGACTTGAACCGGGTTGCCTTTAAGAGTGACTTGAGCCATGAACGGAGTCCTTCTGAACGTTGTGGTAAAGAATCTCGAAGAGCTGGAAGTTAACCACGAAATGGCCCGGCGACCTATGGCCAGATACAAATCGTGAAGTGTTGTCGATTTGGCCTGTCGCCATTCGACCATGTAGTGAATCCCCCACCTCCAACGGAGATAACACCATGCGATTCATGATCATCGTCAAAGCCAGCCAGGATTCCGAAGCCGGTGTGATGCCAAACGAAGAACTGCTGCGCGCCATGGGCAACTACAACGAAGAACTGGTCAAGGCCGGCATCATGATCGACGGCGAAGGCCTGCACCCCACCAGCAAAGGCACGCGTGTGCGTTTTTCCGGGGACAAACGCACCGTCATCGACGGCCCGTTTGCCGAAACCAAGGAACTGATCGCCGGTTACTGGATATGGCAAGTGAAGTCGAAACAGGAAGCGATCGACTGGGTCAAGCGATGCCCCAACCCGATGCCGGGCACCGAGGCTGAAATCGAGATTCGCCAGGTGTTCGAGGCAGAGGATTTCGGGGCCGAGTTCACCCCCGAACTGCGGGAACAGGAAGAGCGGATTCGCGCGCAGGCGAAAAAACGCTGAGCACGACCTAAATGAGGGAGCGAGCCTGCTCGCCCCCACCTGGGTTCAGTTGATGACTTGATTCCACCTTTTCACGACCCTCATTTGACAGATGCCCGGCATCCGTCAAAGCTGCACTCAGATTGATCGCGCGCCTTAAGGCAAACGCACCTGGACTACGGAAGTCGTAATGCCGAAGCATAAAAACAACGCAGTAAACCCTGATTCGAAACCGAACCCGATCAATCGTTACCTTTTTCCCGTGACCATCAGTGCCTTGCTGCTGGCGGTCATTGCTATCGGCTGGTTTCTGTTCAGCAGCACACCGGCACCGCTAAAACCCGTGCCCGTCAGTCCCCCTGCCGCGCAACCGGCCAAACCCCAACCGGTTGCAGTGACACCGGCGAAGATGGTCGATGAGCAACAATGCCAAGGCTGCCACAGTGAGCAGGTCAAGGATTGGCAAGGCTCCCACCACCAATTGGCGATGCAGGAAGCGAATGCCGAGACGATGCTGGGCGACTTCAATAACGTCACCTTCAAAGGCGAAAACGAAACCACCGTTTTCTCGCGCAAGGGCGATGCATTCTGGGTCAACACACCGGGTATCGACGGCAAGAACGCCGACTTCAAAGTGGCTTACACCTTTGGCATCGCACCGTTGCAGCAATACCTGATCGAGGTCGGCGAAGGTCGCTTGCAACCATTGGGCGTGGCCTGGGATACCGAAAAACACCGCTGGTTCCACCTCTATGCGGGCCAGGGCGTGAACTTCAAGAACCCGCTGCACTGGAGCAAACCGAGCCAGAACGCCAATTTCATGTGCGTCGAGTGCCACACCACGGGCTACAAACGCAATTTCGATGCCGCCAAAAACACCTACGACAGCCAATGGAACAGCCTCGGTGTCGGCTGCCAGGCGTGCCACGGCCCGGCCTCCAATCACCTGGAATGGACGGCGAAAAAAGGTGATTTGATTCATGCCGGTTTTGCAATCGACCTCAAGGGCAAGAACGCAACTGTAGAACTGGAAACCTGTGCCCGCTGCCATTCGCGCCGCGCACCGCTGAGCGATGGCTACACCCCCGGCAAACGCCTGATGGATGACTACCTGCCAAGCGCCCTGACCCGCGAGTTGTATGCGCTGGACGGCAAGATCAAGGACGAAGTGTTTGAACACGGCTCCTTTGCGCAAAGCAAAATGTTCGACAAAGGTGTGCGGTGCAGCAATTGCCATAACCCGCACAGCAACGAGCTCAAGGCACCGGGCAACGGCGTTTGCCTGCAATGCCACAACACGGCGGGCAAAACGGCGGTGGAAGGCGTCAATGTCAAAGACCTGCAAGCGAAAGACTACGACGCTGTCGAACACACTCGCCACGCTATGGGCCAACCGGGTTCGCAATGCGTGGATTGCCATATGCCTGGCAAGTTCTACATGGGCAATGATTTGCGGCATGACCACAGTTTCAGCATTCCCAACCCGGAACGAGCGAAAAAACTCGGCACGCCGGATGCTTGTCTCACTTGCCACACGGGCAAGGACGGCGACAAGGTCACCGAGCAGTTCAAACTGTGGAACGGCGCGCCAACCGCACAGGCCGCGCGTTATGACGAGAGCCTGTGGCTGGTTCGAAACGGCCAGCCCGGGGCCGCACAAGCCTTGTATGAGCAGCTGCAACGCAGCAATTTGCCCGCGATTCAGCGGGCCACTTTGCTCGCCGAACTGGCGCTGTACCCGAGTGAACAGGCGTTGAAACTGGCCACCAAGGACTTGAGCAACCCGGCGCCACAGGTGCGTGAAAGTGCCGTGAGGGCCATCAGCGCGTTCCTGCCGCCCCCCGAACGCGCGCCGCTGTTGTCGCCTTTGTTGACCGACCCGGTAATGGCTGTACGGATCGCCGCTGCTCGGGATCTGTTGGGTGTCGCCGGCACGGGATTGGGCAGCGCCCAGGCGAGCTGGAACGCGGCCATCGGCGAGTACGAAGCGGCCCAGATGAGCCTGCTGGAACGGGCCGAAGCCAACCTCAACCTGGGCATGTTCTATCAGGCCAGTGGCCGCAATGACGAGGTCGAAAAGTACCTGCGTACGGCCCTCAAGCGCGATCCGGACTTCTACCCGGCGCTGGTGTCGCTGGTGCAATGGCTGGAAGCCAATGGCCAACGCCAGGAGGCGCAGGCGCTACTGGCACAAGGTGTGAAAGACCACCCGGACGCCGCACTGTTGCAGTACACCCAAGGTTTGTCGCTGGTACGTGCGGGCAAATCGGACCAGGCCATGTCGGCATTACGCAAAGCCGCGCAACTGGAACCGCAGAACGGCCAGTACAGCTACGTGCTGGCGGTGGCGTTGCATGACAGCGGCAAGGTTGCAGAAGCCTGCGAAGTGCTGGAGCGCTTGCTCAAAGTGCAGCCGGTCAACCGCAATGCGCGGCTGGCGTTGATCCAATACTACCTGGGCAATGGGCAGGAACCGAAAGCGCAGGTGCTGTTGCAGGCCTGGAAGAAAATGAACATGGGGGACCCGGCGCTGAAATAACGCGGTCTGTAGCAGCTGCCGAGCCTGCGAGGCTGCGTCCGGCGACGCAGTCGTCGTAAACCCGGTGGACGCGGTTTCCTTATAAACCGCATTGTCTGATTTCACGACGACTACGTCGCCGGACGCAGCCTCGCGAGCTCGGCAGCTGCTACAAAAGCCGTGTGATCACCCCCATCCCCTATAGGAGCAGCTCGGCTCCTACAAGGTTTTGGGTCAGTCCGGGAGGACTTGGCCGCGATCGCGGGGGATCAGGCTTTGCAACTGCTGCGCCAGAAAGTTCGCATCGAAGGCAAAGGTGTCCGGATCCTTCAGGCCATTGGTCTTGCGCCACTGCCAGCTAGTCGACGGCGGCAGGCAAACCAGCGAAACACTGCCATAGCGTGCGGCCGTCAGCCCCATCACCGCCAAAGAAATCTGACCGCCCGCGCCCATCACATCCGGCACGAACTCCACCGGCTTGCCGGCAATGACAATGGACAGTTTCTCGGTCTTGAACGGCGACGTCTCGACCGGCACGCTCGGCCCTGAAGCGACATAAGCCTCGCGGCTCACCTCCAGCAGATTCGGCGCCTGGACCGGTTCCAGCCAATGCTGGATCTGATCGAACAGCTCACCAATGCGCGTCGCCCACACGGTCGATTGCGACTCAAACGTCTGCTTCTTGTGCGCTTCGCTTTCTGCGTAGTGGCGAAGCATTTCGCCCAGTTGTTGTACGTCGTCCATTGCGGTGTTCCTTTGGTTGGAGCGGTGCTGCGGAACTTCATCATGGCAGATGACGGCCGCCGACGTACGACAAAGCTGCCAGGTGGGTGCGCCCTGACCGTGAGTCAAAACGACGAGCGGTTACATTCAAGGGGCGTAACTCACTTCGACCTGTCAGATGTGACAGTAGCCGACACTCACCTATAAGGTGTTTGATGATCCGGCAGTTGACGTTACGAGAAAGCCCATTGCCGTCAGCAAAGGATCGCAATTTCATGAGTAGCCAGACTTTAAAAATATACAAGGTCCGCATACCGCTGTGGACGAGGCCGGTAATTCATGCCGACAAGCCCGAGGGTGGCATCGGGCTTTTCATTCTCACACCTGACGTCGTTTTAGGCGTTTTAGTCGTTCAAGTAGTGGTCGATCCTTGGCTCAATATGGATAAATACGACACAGCGGCGTTGTTTGTGAATAACGAGTCCACGCCCGCCGCCACCAAAATCATTCAGCCAGGTGAAGAAAACAAAAAGTTCTCACTGTTTCTACCGGTCGCCCGCTTGCAGGACGGTATCAACCGGATCCGTTTGAGGGTCAAACGGGACAGTCAGGACGAGGAAACCTCGGAGGACCTGGTTGTTCTCTTCAACACACCTCGCCCCGGTGGCGATGTGACGGGGACTGGGGACAATCTCAACCTGGTCATGACACTACCCGCTGATGTCATCGACAAAGGTCTGGATGCCGATCGAGTCGCCGAAGGCGTAGAGGTCAAACTGAAGTACGTTTACATGCGAGCGCACGACAAAATCACGCTCGATTGTGATGGTCACACGGTCCTGCATACAGTGACAGCGGCACAAGCCGCTGCCGGCACAATCGTGTTGAAGCTTTTTGCAGAGGCATTCAAAACGGATAACCCTCGATTTGCCATGCGCTTCAGGGGCGTGGATCAAATCGGCAATTCATCAGGACCGCAGGCGATCTGGTCACCGACTACTCACATAGACGTGCACATCCGACAACCCGCTCTGGATCTGAAACCGCCCAAAGTGCTGGAAGCCAAGGAACTCGACGGGACCCGATTGAACTTCGAAAAGGACTTCTACGAGGCCAACTTTGCCACGGTAGAGGTTGATTTCACCGGCTCCGCCCTCGGGCAAACCGTCAAAGTCTATTGGCTCGGGCGCAATTCGACTTATGGCAGCGAGATTCAAACCGTCGCCTATGCAGGACAGGTACTGAAATTTCTGGTCCCGAGGCTGGAAGTGGTTGATTGCATCGGTAGCGGTGCGCAGATCAGTTACACCGTGAGGCTGCCTGGTCCCACCGAGCCTCTACCCTCCAAAGACCTGCGCATCACAGTCACCGCGCAAAAACATCGTCTACCGGAACCGACGCTGAGTCCGGACAAAACTAAACTCAGGGTTTACTACCCAACGCTGGAAGGCACTTACAGCGTGCGTATGGCCCTATTTGGTATCACTACTCGCTACGGCGATGAAGTCCCCATCACCCAGCTATTACAAACCGATCTGCCCGTTCCATCGGCATGGATAACAGAGAACCGGGGTAGATCCGTCATGTTCAATTACACCCTGAAAAGGACAGACACCGCTGACCCCATTATTTTTTCATGGTGTTTAAGAGTCGCTTTATAGCTGAGCAGCTGATTTTAGTTAGATTCACCGCCCCCTCAAAACAGATCACCCAGCCAAGATAATTACACGACAATCGACAGGGAGTTTTGTCATGCACAAAATAATTGGATTGCTTCTATTCGCATTGGTGGTGGGATGTAGCCAAATCGATCACCCCCCGGCCGATGTAGGCGGAGCGTTCAGTGGGGGAACTACTCAAGATGGGCCGGTTATTGCGGCTCAATTAACGACGCTTTATGGCAGAACAGTAGCGAACTGCAACAACTCCGACTCTCAACCTGCTTTCCTGTGTTCAGGGGTCACATTGAGAGTGACGGTAAAAGACCCCGCCAACACCTATAAAGTCTGGGACCCAAGCCCGACATCCATTAAAAGCGGCGGTGTTTCCTTTTCTCATCTACGGGCAGATGCGAATTTTGGTCGATTGGCATGGGGCTATGGCAACGGTTATATCCTGTACCCCATATTCGAGACACCGACTGACAAAACAGATCTGGACTATCTGTGTTCTTACCCCTTGGATGGATGGACGTGGCACCGAAGTCAAACATCCGTCTGCGTTCCCCATCGCGACTATCCCGCTCAGAGTCAACTTTGCCAGAACGCGGGCGTGACCACTGCCGAACAATGGCTGGCCGTCTGGAATATCCCGGGTGGCAATCCGAATCTGCGGCAATGCGGTTTCGACATTACCGATGAACGCAATGCCCTGGCAGGACCCGCGTTTTATCAATCCCTGCGTGCAAAAACCCTACTGGGTATTACAGGGTTTAACGGGCATAACGAAGTCATCATAAAAACCTGGGCACCCGGACGCCCCAATACGTTTCCCATCATGGCGTTCTTTTACGTCTACGGCGGTACAAACCCGAAACCGCTCGCCGACGCGCAATATAACCAGCGGGATTTCTACAACTCCACCAACCCGAAAATTGTGGTTCCCATTATCCGCCTGACGCCCGCGAACAGCCCCACGGGGACCGCCACCTTTCAGTATGCCGCAGTGGATCAGGCAGTGACTCAATGAACGACCCCGTGCATTTATCACTGGCACGCTTCGCGAAATAAATCGACACTCTCCTGCCCGCCTGCAACGTTAATACAGGCAATGACAAAGGGAGTGTTCAATGCGCACCATCGGCCTTATCGGCGGTATGAGCTGGGAGTCCAGCGCCGAATATTATCGCCTCATCAACCAGCAGGTTCGTGATCGTCTCGGGCCGTTGCGTTCGGCGCAGTTGCTCATGTTCAGCGTCGACTTCGGTCCTGTCGAACAGGCCCAGCATGCCGGGCACTGGGACGATGCGGCGGCGATTCTGGTGGATGCGGCGCGGCGGTTGGAAGCTGGTGGCGCCGAGTGTGTGGTGCTGTGTACGAACACCATGCACAAGGTGGCCGGGCAGATTCAGGCTGCGATCACTATTCCGTTCCTGCACATCGCCGACCCGACCGGCCAGGCAGCCGTGGATGCCGGTGCGTTGAAAGTCGGTCTGCTCGGAACCGCGTTTACCATGGAACAGGACTTTCTCAAGAGCCGTCTGAGCGCGATGGGGTTGACCGTGCTGGTGCCTGAAGCCGAGGAACGCCAGGCGGTGCACCGGATCATCTACGACGAGTTGTGTGTCGGGGTGATCAGCGAGGCGTCGCGCAAGGTCTATCAGCAGGTGATCGAGTCGCTCTCCCGGCGCGGCGCCCAGGCGATCATCCTCGGCTGCACGGAAATCGGCCTGCTGATCAAACCCGAGCACAGCGCCCTGCCCTTGCTCGACACCACCGAACTGCATGCGCAGGAGGCGGTGGCGTTTGCATTGGGCGACTGAGTCACGGCATGGCGAGCACCCATGCAGGAGTGAGACCGGCTTGCCGGCTATCGCGGACTAACATTCAAAATAGATGTCGACTGATACACCGCTATCGCCGGCAAGCCGGTCTCACTCCTACAATTGATCGCGTTCAATTCTCGAACCACTCCCGGCGCTCATTGAAGGTGTTCTGGATCAGTTCGACGATCATCTGCATCTCCGTCTGCCCCTGTGATACAGCACTCACCGCCATCCACACCTGACGCTGCATCGGCTGATCGAACAGCCCGGGCAACGCAATCAGCCCACGGTCGAATTGGCTCATGTAACGGGGTAACAGCCCGATGCAGGCGCTGCAACGGATCATCTCCAGCATCAGCGCATAGGAGTGCAATTGCGCCACGCCGGCCAGGCGCTGATCCACCACGCTGTTCCACGGGCGAAAACTCTCGACCTGACGATCGTGCTGCCATTGCACCAGCATGAAGTCGGCCAGGTCGTCGAGGTTGTCCGGTCGTGCGGCGACCCGCGAATAGCGCTTGGCGATGTGCGGCAGGTAGTCCAGTTGTGCCAGAGGCTGCGGTTCGCTAACCGCAAAACCCGGACCTGGCAGCGGCGAATCAGTGCCGGCCAACCACAGCACCACATCGGCGCTGACCGCTTGCAGGCTCAGCTCACTGTCGAGCGTAATGATGTCCAGCCGCACGCTGGCGTTACGACGCAACAACGCGACCAAATCACGACCGAGAATGTCGTGCAGGATCGACTCGGCCACCGCAAGGCGAATCAGCGGTTGCTCGATGACCGACGCCGCGCGCTCATGCGCCAAGGCAATCAACTGTGCCTGAAGCGCCAACCCTTCACGACTAAGGGCCAGGCCATTGTCGTGATGATTGAACAGCGAACAGTGCAATTGCGCCTCAAGCTGCGCCAGGTGTTTGCGTAATTGTGTGGATTTGATATTGAGGCTGCGAGCGGCCTGCATGAAGCACCCGCAACGGGCGCTCACCCGGAAGGACTGCGCCAGCACGGGATCGATGTTGGCGGCAAAAGTAGACTCCATGAGTGACATCAATGACTCCTTGTCGATCTATCCTTGAAAGCTTCATCCTGCGCAGGGTTTATGAACCTGATGTGACACCGGGCGCGGAAAATTGATTCAGCCGCCAGGGGTTTGCCGAAAACTCACCGCCAGACGATTCCAGCTATTGATGGTGCTCACGGCAATCGTCAAATCGACCAACTCCGATTCGCTGAATTGCTCGCGGGCCCCTGCGTAAACGTCATCCGGCACATGGCTTTCGGAGAGCAGCGTCACGGCTTCAGTCCAGGCCAGTGCCGCGCGCTCGCGCGGATTGAAAAAGCCGCTGTCGCGCCACACGACGATCGAGTACAGGCGCCGGTCGGTCTCGCCGAGGCGCCGTGCGTCCACCGAATGCATGTCGGTGCAGAACGCGCAGCCGTTGAGCTGCGACGCGCGGATCTTGATCAGGTGCACCAGCGCGGGTTCGATACTGAGGTCGCGGGTCAAGGCCTCCATGGCGATCATCGCTTTCATCGCTTTGGGCGAAGCGCTGTAGTAATCCAGACGGGAACTCATGGGGCGACCTCGCGGATCGAATAGTAACCTCCACGTTAGGCTCTGATGCACCCACGTTACAGAGCCAATTCAACGATAAAGCCAGGGACCATTCGGCAACAGACCAATCCGGGGTATTTGGCCCACGCAACTTCTGCACAGTCACTCATACGGGTAATCTGGCGCGACGCACACGCGCCTCAATTGTTGCAGGAGCCTCGCCGGTATGGAACTTCATGTCGTCATCAACGGCCGCAAGGACCTGGCAGGCCAGTTGTACAACCAACTGCGCAGCGCCATCGAATCCGGGCGCCTGGCCGCCGGAACACAGCTGCCGCCCAGCCGCTTGCTAGCCGAACAGCTGGGGATTTCGCGCAAGACCATTTCCGACACGTACTCGCAGCTGACCTACGAAAACTTCCTCACCGGGGTGATCGGCAAAGGCACCTATGTGAATGCCCGACCGTCCAAAATCACCCGTAAACAAAGCCATTCCGAGCTGGCGAGTTTTGAGGTGATCGAATCCTGGCGCAATCTGCCGGTGTTCCTGCGTCATCCGACACTGGAAGGGTCGCTGCGCTATGACTTCATTGGCGGTGCCGTCAGCAAGGGCCAATTCCCGCAGGATGACTGGCGTCGCTGCACGTCCCACGCCTTGCGCCAGATGGCCGGCTCAAAAGGCCTCTACAGCTTGCCCGAAGGTCTGCCGGCGCTGCGCAATGCCATCGCCCGGCATATCGCGTTTTCCCGTGGAGTCAATTGCCAGGACGAAGACGTGGTGGTGTGCAATGGCGCGCAACAGGCGCTGGACCTGATTTCCCGGGTGTTGACCCGCCCCGGCAGCATCGTCGCCATGGAAGACCCCGGCTACCCGCCGGCACGCCTGTTGTTTGGCTCCCACGGCGCCACGGTGTTCGGCGTACCGGTGGATGCCGAAGGCATTCAGGTGGATAAAATCCCCCTCGGCACGCGGCTGATTTACGTCACACCGTCCCATCAGTTCCCGCTCGGCCTGCCGATGAGCCAGGAACGCCGGGTAGCGTTGCTGGAGCGAGCTTATGAACTGGGCGCGATCATCATCGAGGACGATTACGACAGCGAATTTCGCTACGAGGGCCGTCCTGCCGACTCACTGCAAAGCATGGATGAACGGGGGATCGTCGCGTACGTCGGGACTTTCTCGAAAACTCTATTGCCGGAGTTGCGCCTCGGCTATGGGATTTTGCCCCCGGCGATTCTCGAAGCAGTGATCCGGGCCAAGCAACTCACCGACCTGCACACCTCCACACTGCCTCAGTGGGCGCTGGCCAAATTCATTGCCGAAGGCTGCCTGCTCAAGCACATCCGCCGCTGCCACACGATCTATGCCGGGCGTCGCGAACGGATTCTGGCGCGCATGGCGGGCGACTTATCGCCCTGGTTCGAGCCGGTGCCGTCCACGGCCGGCTTCCACCTGGTGGTGATGTGCAAAGTGCCTGTCGATCTCGCCTTGGTGATCGAATTGGCCAAAAAGGTCGAAGTCGGGCTCTATTCCATCGAGGCCTTTTACTTCCAGCAAGCGCCGCAGGCCGGGCTGTTGCTGGGTTTTGGCGCCATTGAAACCCTGGATATCGACACCGCTCTGGACCGTTTGCGTGACATTCTGCAGCAGGTGGCCTGACGGATTGGTCTGCGGTTTTACCGGGTATTTGGCTATTGGCGGTCCGGGGAAGCAGGCCTATCCTGCCTGAGCGTTATCCCTCAATGAGCAGGATTCGTCCGGCCTGATTCAGGAGTGTGAGCAATGTCCAACGAAGTGATCAATACCGTAGAGGTACAGGCCGTCGCTGGCCGCTCGGATGAACTGGGTAAGCAACTGCAAAAGATTGTCGAAACCCTGCGCGAATTACCGGGCTGCGACTCCTACATGGTCGACCGCTGCCCCGAGGACACCAACCGCTGGACCGTCAGCGCCCACTGGCAATCGGAAGCGGCCATGCAGCAGCATTTCAATTGCCCTGAAGTCCAGGGTTTTATCGGTCTGATCGACAACCAATTGGCAAATGCCGTGGATTTCAACAGCTTCCCGATTCGTTAAAACGCTCTGTAGCTATCAAACCCGCAAGACTGCGTCCGTCTCGTAGCAGCTGTCGAGCAACGCGAGGCTGCGTCCGGTCGCCCTGCGGCGCGTCAGGAAAACCGCGTTGCAGGGTTTACGACGACTCCGTCGCCGAACGCAGCCTCGCTGGAGCTCGACAGCTGCTACAGACCGAACGCAGCCTCGCGTTGCTCGACAACTGCTACGACGAGCGAGGTGTTGCATTGGTCCCCTCAGCTTCCCGAATATTGGCTGTTTGATTGCCCTGTCCTGCGGACTATCGTTGCTCCTGACGATAACCACCGCAGGTAATAATCCATGAAAGCTTTGCGTTTCCTTGCTGCCCCGCTCACCGCCCTTGCCCTGAGCGTTTCGGCTGCTGCCATTGCTCACGACGGCCCGTCCGAAAAGGTCACGGTGCTGCAAGATCAAATGCTGAAAAATGTGCCTGGCAAAAAGGCGTTGATGATCGAAGTCGATTACGAGCCCGGGCAATCGTCCATTGCCCACAAGCACGAAGGCACCGCCATGGCCTACGTGGTATCGGGGGAGATTGTTTCCCAGGTCAAAGGGGAACAGCCCGTCACTTACAAGGCCGGCCAGTATTGGTATGAACCGGCGGGATCGGAACACCTGGTGTCAAAAAACACCAGCACTACCAAGCCTGCCAAACTGCTGGTGTTTATGGTGTTGTCTCCGGATGAAAAAGTGTTGATCCCATTGGAAAACTGATGCCTGTACGTACAGCTATAAATAAAACGGCTCGAACTTCGATTTCGGGCCTTTTTATTTCTCTACGCAATCAACCGCCTCTGTTTAAACCCAATAAAACTATTCACCTCCCGAGAAACGCGCATTTTTGCCATTTAATTCAGCAAAGACAGGTTTAGTCTGGATTTACCGCTGGATAACACCGGCACACTCACTTTCCGACTCAGGCTGTTTCACGGGAGTAACACCATGAAACTTGCGCTTGCCAGTACCCTGACGATGACCGTTGTTTTAACAGGCTGCTCGATCCCCACCGCACCAAGCGCTGTATCCCCACTGGAGGGCATCTTTACCCAGCCCGTTGGCCGCAGCAATGCCACGCTCATTCCTAATGGCAGTAACGTCGCGCTGGGCATTGTCTACAGTCAAAATACCCAGACCAATCGGGCCTACCTCCAGGACTACCACGCCAACGCCGGCACCGGTTTTGGCCAGAGCTTGCTGGTTCATTCGATTCATGACGCCTTCGTGAACACTTCCAGACCCGACCTCGCCGTGGATTGGGTCAAAGCGTCGTTGCAGCGCCAGTTCGGCTCGGTCACGGTGTATCCGGACATGCAAAGCCTCAAGGCTGCGAAACCGGATGTGGTTGCCATTGTCGACAGCCGCAGTCAATTGATGACCTCGCGCAGTTCGGATTTAGAGGCTCACGTCAGCGCAGATTTCTATGACGCTAACTTGAATTATATTGGCACCGCACAAGGGCATGACGCCAAAGCGCTGAGCCCTCTTTGGGCGGACTTTGAACCGAGCGCAGATATAGTGGCGGATATTAATGAGCAACAGAATGTGCAAGTTCGAGCGTTGCAAAAGTTTGACCAGTCGCTCACTAATTTAGTGGCCAACCCGACAGACAAAGTGGCGATGATCACTCGAACAACTAGCATTGTGAGATAGCGGCATCGGACCACACCATCGCGGGTTTGCCCGCGATGGTGTCACGTGGAAAAGAAGAGGCGAATCCTCGTCCGGCCTAATTACTAACGCTGCGAGCCAACAAAAACAACTGTCAACTCTGACAGTAGACAGCTTGTTGTTCGGGTCCTCAAATATCCAAACTGCGCTTTCAGCCAATGTCGCTCTCCAAGCTGCCGCTTTACGCAGACACCAAGAATTCATTCAAGGAGTCGTCAACATGACTAGCAAACAATCACTCACTTCCTTAAATATTCTGGATCCTGACTTCGGCCCCGAAGGCATTGGGATCACCTGGATCAAATACCCCAACGCAGGCACAGGCTTTGCCAGAGGTATTACTGTCGCACCGGACTACAAACTAGTAATCGCAGCAGGATCTGGACTCAATTTTTCAGTCGTGCGCCTGAACGCGAACGGCACACAAGACACCACCTTTGGTCAGAACGGCACCGTCACCGGAAAGTTCGCTGACGGTCATCAGTCAGGGGGCACCAGCGTCAGCGTGCTTAAAAACGGCAACATCCTGCTTAGCGGATTTTACGAAGAGTATGAGTACGCACCCTCGAAACGTGGGCTTGCCCTGTTTGACGATAAAGGCAATTTCGTTGAGGAATTTGGAGAAAAAGGTGTAATCGTTGTCCATCCTATTACCTCCGTCAAATTTCAGTTGCCTGAAGTCAAGGACGAGGCAAAGAGTAGATCTGCTTCGAGCCAAAAAGGCTTTTCCGTGGAACTACCCGACGGAAAACTAATGACTTTCAGCAACCATATGAATAGCTTCGCTGATAAAGTTGGTCTGCTGATGCGCCTTGATAAAAACGGCGCAATTGATACAACGTTCGGCGACAGCAAGGGTTACGTCACTGTCCAGTACACCGCTCACTATACTTCGGTGGGCTCATTGACATGTCTGAAAAACGGGACGTTTGCAATCGGAGGATTGGTAAATCGAGACGGGAAAAACCTGGGAATGATCGCGCTATACAGTGCCGATGGGGTCCCAGTAAAAACCTTCGGCTCCAATGGATTTATTGTATTTGATTCCTTTGGATCAAAAGGCGAGATTTTTGACATTGTAGAAATGCACGACGGCAACATTTTAGGTATTGGCAGCACTTATGACGATACTTTTGATGGCTTACTGGTCTGCCTGGACTCGACCGGCAAGTTTGTAGATACATTCAATGGAGGCAAACCAGTTGTGACTCCCATCCCCGAAGCAAAGGGAGGAACTGCATGGCTGTCTGGTGCGCAACGACCAGATAAGAAAATCGTGGTGATCGGACCAACTTATGGAGAGCAAAACTCAACAACCATCATCGCTCAATTCCTGCCCAACGGTGAACCGGACAAGAGCTTCGGCGATGGTCAGGGGAAGTTCGTTGTTGATTTAACTGATGTACTCGACATGGGAGTGTCCGTGGCAATTCAAGGCAATCAACTAGTCGCATCTGGCACGTCCTTACCCCATGAGGATGGAATCCGACCCTTCGCTTTCCGCTGTCTGCAGTGAATGACGAGTATTGCCTGCAAAAAAAACCCGCATCTCTCGATGCGGGTTTTTTCCATTCAGCGCCTGATCAGGCCGCCGGTTCCAACTCTTCGCTGACAGTAGCCGTGGTAGTCACCACCGCTTGCCCACTCAAAGCCAGATCCAGCAACTCACGGTTGGCTACCGCGTACATGGCGTAGTCCGTACCGCTGGCGGCACGCAGTTCCACCAGCATGGCGCGCCAGCGTTCGATCATGCCTTCGTGCGCTGCCATCCACAGCGCCAGGCGTGTTTCCACGTCCTGAGTGCCGTCGCCCTGTTGCAGGACGGAGATGGTAATCGCACGTTGTTGCCAGTCGACGTCATCACGGAACGCTTCACGGGCCAGGGCCTGCCAGTTGTTTTCAACCGGCAGAGCGCTGATCTGTTGCAGGTACCAGGTGATGTCCAGCGCGCTGCCGACGGCGAAGTAAGCCTTCGCGACGTCTGCTGCGTTCTGACCGGTGACGTCCGACGCTTCGATGATCGGCAACAAGGTGTACAGGTGGGTGGTGCCTGCAACCATGCGCGCCAGCAACTCAGGTACGCCAGCCGCGACGTAAGCCTGATAGCGGGTCTGCCAGCCTTCGCGGGTCGGGCCTTCCAGCAGTTCGTCGAGCTTGAGGCCCAGCGCTGCCAGATGTGGACCGAAGTGCGCGACGTCACGAGCGGCGTTCTGCTCGTTGCGACGGCTGCGCAGGAACCAGCGCGTGGCGCGGCGGCCCAGACGCATCAGCTCGTCCATCAGCTCCAGTTGTACGTCGGCGGAAACCTGATAATCCAGGGCTTCGATCTGACGGAACCAGTGCGGGAGATGGAAAATGTCACGCACGATCACGTAGGCGCCCGCCACGTTCGCCGGGCTCATGCCGGTCGACTCTTTGAGTCGTTGAACGAAGGTGATGCCCATGTGGTTAACCAGGTCGTTGGCGATCTGGGTGCTGACGATTTCGCGCTTCAGACGGTGACGGCGCATGGCTGCCGAGAACTTGCTCACCAGGGTCGGCGGGAAAGCGGTTTCCATGTCACGGGTCAGGTAGTCGTCATCCGGCACCAGGGAGTTGAGCAACTGCTCCTTGAGGTCGATCTTGCTGTAGGAGATCAGCACCGAGAGCTCGGCACGGGTCAGGCCGTGGCCATCCGCAACGCGCTCGTTGATCGCTTCTTCCGCCGGCAGGAACTCGATGGCACGATCCAGCTTGCCACGGCTTTCCAGATCGTTCATCAGACGCTTGTATTCAGCGATACGCGGCAAGGCACGACGCGCCGCCAGGGACAGGGCCTGAGTCTGCTTGTAGTTGTTGCCCAGCACCAGATTGCCGACTTCGTCGGTCATGCTCGCCAGCAACTGGTTACGTTGCTTGTCGGTCATGTCACCGGCGTGAACCACTTCGTTCAGCAGGATCTTGATGTTTACTTCGTGGTCGGAGCAGTCCACACCACCGGCGTTGTCGATGAAGTCGGTGTTGGAGCCGCCGCCATTGAGACCGAATTCGACACGACCCAGTTGGGTCATGCCGAGGTTACCGCCCTCGCCCACGACTTTGCAGCGCAGTTCGTTGCCGTTCACGCGCAGTGCATCGTTGGCCTTGTCGCCCACATCGGCGTGGCTTTCGCTGCTGGCCTTGACGTACGTACCGATACCGCCGTTCCACAACAGGTCTACCGGTGCCTTGAGCAAGGCATTGAGCAGTTCGGTCGGGGTCAGCTTGTCGGCCTGAATGTCGAAGCGTTCTTGCATCTGCGGGGAAATCGCGATGCTCTTCGCGCTACGGGAGAAGATCCCGCCGCCTTCGGACATGATGCTGGTGTCGTAATCCGACCAGGCCGAGCGCGGCAGGTCGAACAGGCGCTGACGCTCGGCGAAGCTGCTGGCAGGCTCCGGATTCGGGTCGATGAAGATGTGCAGGTGGTTGAACGCAGCCACCAGTTGCAGCGTCTCGGACATCAACAGGCCGTTACCGAATACGTCACCGGCCATGTCGCCGACGCCGACCACTGTGATGCTGTCTTTCTGGACATTGATGCCGCGTTCGCGGAAATGACGTTGAACGCCGACCCACGCGCCCTTGGCGGTGATGCCCATCTTCTTGTGGTCGTAACCGGCCGAGCCGCCCGAGGCGAATGCATCGCCGAGCCAGAAGCCGTAGTCGATGGCAATACCGTTGGCGATGTCGGAGAAGGTCGCAGTGCCCTTGTCCGCTGCAACCACCAGGTACGGGTCATCGTCGTCATGACGCACGACGTTGGCCGGCGGAACCAGCGCGCCGTCCTTCAGGTTGTCGGTGATATCCAACAGACCCGAAATGAAGATGCGGTAGCAGGCGATGCCTTCGGCCGCGATCTCGTCACGGCTGCCGCCCAGAGGCAGGCGACGCGGCAGGAAGCCACCCTTCGCGCCTACTGGCACGATGACCGAGTTCTTCACTTGCTGGGCTTTTACCAGGCCCAGGACTTCGGTGCGGTAGTCTTCTTCACGGTCGGACCAGCGCAGACCGCCACGCGCCACGTTGCCGAAGCGCAGGTGCACGCCTTCAACGCGAGGCGAGTAAACGAAGATTTCGAACTTCGGTACAGGCTTTGGCAGCTCTGGAATCTGGTGCGGGTTGAACTTGAAGCTGAAGTACGACTTGTTATGGCCGTGGGCGTCAGTCTGATAGAAGTTGGTGCGCAGGGTGGCCTTGATCAGGTCCAGGTAGCGACGCAGGATGCGGTCTTCGTTCAGCACCTGGACGTCGTCCAGTGCGCTCAGAATCGCGTGTTCCAGACGTTGCTGCTTGTCTTCCAGATCATCGCCCGACAGCTTGCGCGCCAGGTAGAAACGGGTTTTGAACAACCGGGTCAACTCGCGAGCGATGTCGGTGTGGTTGTTCAGGGTGCTGGCGATGTAGCCCAGGTCGAAGCCCAGACGAATCTGCTTCATGTAGCGCGCATAAGCACGCAGCAGCGCCACATCGCGCCATGGCAGGCCCGCGGTCAGTACCAGGCGGTTGAACGCATCGTTCTCGGCATCGCCACGCACGATGTGGACGAACGCGTCCTGCAAGGTGTCGTTGAGTTGCTGAATGTCGAGTTCCAGGCCTTCGGCAGCCGTGAACGCAAAGTCATGGATCCAGAACTCGCGGCCACTGGTATGGCGCAGGCGATACGGGAATTCACCCAGTACGCGCAGGCCGAGGTTTTCCAGGATCGGCAACACGTCGGACAGCGCCAGCGGCGTATCGGCGTGGTACAGCTTGCAGTGCAGCATGCGCTGGCCGGACACCTGACCCAGTGGCTGATAGAAGCTCATCACCAATGGATTTTTTTCGTTCAGGCTCAGCAGGTGTTGCATGTCGACCACCGCCGAGTGGGCGGCGAAACGCTCGCGGTAACCGGCCGGGAAACCTTTCGGGAAGTCAGCCAGCACGTTGGTGCCGCTCGCCTCGCCGAAACTTTCAACCGTCAGGCTGGCGTAATCGTCCTGCCAGCTGCGGCAGGCCTGCACCACTTCTTTTTCCAGCAGAACCGGGTCGATGTCGATGCGGTTTTTCGGGTCGACGCGCAGGATCAGTTGCACGCGGGCCAGTACGGATTCGGAGAAGAATGTCCAGAACTCGCAATCCGAGGCTTTCAGGCGATCCATCAGCACTTGCTGGATCTTCTGGCGCACTTCGGTGGAGTAGATGTCGCGTGGCACGTAGGCCAGGCAGTAGCAGAAACGGCCGTACGGGTCTTTGCGCAGGAACACGCGGATCTTGTTGCGTTCCTGAATCTGCACGATCGACATCACGGTGCTGAACAGTTCGTCGACCGGGGTCTGGAACAGGTCATCGCGCGGCAACACTTCGACCACCTGCGCCAGCTCCTTGCCCAGGTGAGCCTTGGCCTGGAAACCGGACCGGCGTTCGATTTCTTCGACCTTGCGGCGGATGTACGGAATAACCCGCACACTCTCGCCATACACCGAAGAGGTGTACAGGCCCATGAAACGGCATTCCTTGATCACGTTGCCGTCGGCATCGATTTCACGGATCGATACGTAATCCGGGTAAGCCGGACGGTGTACACGGCTTGGGTGCGCAGCCTTGGCGAACGACAACAGGGTCGGTTCGCGCAGGTAGTTCACGGCGTAGTCTTCGATGCGCAGGTCATCGTAGGTCAGGCCGGTGCGCAGCAGTTTGGTCAAGCCCAGGAAGGAGTTCTGGTCGTAGACGATGTGGCCGCCGTCGGCTTCATCGCGAACCACGAATTCTTCGTAGCCCAGGAACGTGAAGTGGTTACCCACCAGCCATTCCAGGAAGCTTTTGATTTCGGCTTTTTCTTCAGGGTCGACCGCGAACTGGCTGTTGTCCAGGCCAGTGAGAATTTGCTGGACCTTTTCTTTCATCGGCTCGAAATCGGCGACCGCGACGCGGACTTCACCGAGCACCTGTTCCAGCTCTTTGCTCAGGACATTGAGCTCGGCCGTGTTGGCGCAACGGTCGATTTCCAGGTACATCAGCGATTCTTGCAGAATGCCTTCGCCCTGGGTGCCTTTGGGCAGGATTTCCAGCAATTCGCCTTTGCTGCCGCGACGCACGCTCAGCACGGTGGTTTGCAGGGTATGAATGCTGTAGCCGCGACGGTTCAGCTCGGTACGCACCGAGTCCACCAGGAACGGCAGGTCGTGGTGCAGCACTTCGACCGCGGTGTGGGTCGACTGCCAGCCGTGGCGTTCGTAATCAGGGTTGTAAACGCGCACTTGTGGTTGCGCGTGATCGAAGCGCTCAAGCAGGCGCCATGCAGAAAGGGTGCAGCCGGCGAGGTCGGACAACCGACGTTGGGTCAGCTCGTCGAGGGAAATGATGCCGAAGAATTGTTCAGCAAACAGCGCCACTTGTGGCAGTGCCTGTTCACTGATGTGCTGTGCCAGTGCCGCTTGCAGTTGGTGCTGGAAGTCGGCTTTGCTGGCTGCGGTGAAGAACGCCATCTGTGGTACTCCGCTTGGGCTTGTTATTGATGGAAGCGTCGCGTGCAAAACCCCTTGCGGGGCGATCCGTCACCCTGTTCCTGATTCTCGGGCAGAGGAAACAGGGGGACAGGTGGGTGAAGCTGGACGAGACACTCGGGTCACATTCACCTTCCATGAATGGGCATCTGCAAAAACGACTGGACTGCGTGCAGCGCAATGCCTTTACAGGTGCTCATCCGTTGCGCAGCTTAACGAGTGCGGCAAGGCCCATGCTTGCGGTGCTGCGACATATTCGGTCATCGGTACGCAGCTGGCGGCACGCGCCATGAACAACACTAGCAGCCGTAGGCAAAACCGGGCGTTTTATCCCCGGTTTCCGGCACTCGCGTGCCAGAAATGACCAGTAACACTTCCAGTGTCCACGCCCCTCCTCTGACACTGATCCGAGCAGAAATTCCCTTGTGCTGGCAGAATTGCGTTTTGTTCGTCTTCACCATGCTCGCCGAGCCAGGAATTGCCCCATGCAAATGACCACCGCCCTCTTGATTGTGAACCCTTGCGATGACGAGGAAGACAACATGGCCATGCTCTGCTGCCACAGCGATCAGGGCGAGATGTTCCTGATGACCCGCTACCCGGACGAGGACGAACTGGAAATCACCCTCGACGACGAGCCTTCAACGCTGGACGGCGTAAAAGTCACCCTCAGCCCTACCCGCCTGCTGATCGAAATCGCAGCGGCGGATGCGGATGTGCTGAAAGGGGATGATTCTCTGGAAATCATTCACAACACGGATGCGGGTGATTTGGCTGAAGTGGAAGAAACCTTGCAGAACATCCTCAAGGGGACGGGTACCTATATAAGCCAGCTCTAACTATCAATGTGTCTGTGCCGGCCTCATCGCGAGCAGGCTCGCTCCCACAAAGGAATCGAGGCGGATGCAATTTCTGCATCCACTGGAGATTACCTGTGGGAGCGAGCCTGCTCGCGATGAGGCCCTCAAAACCGCCACAGGGCCCGTGCCCTGCAATCTTCGAAAAGTTTTGCCAATCATTTCCCGCACTTTGCACAAAATGCCGTTAGTCGCCGCCCCCCGCGATGGATTAAAGTAACGCCCCCGGCCCAAGCGTTATTCGAACGCCTTCGGCCACCTTCTCCAGGAACAGTCATCGATGGAACATCGTGAAGCGCTGCTCGCGCTGCGAACCTTTCTTTCAACGCAGATTCTCGGCCAGGAAAAACTCATCGAGCGCTTGCTCATCGCGTTGCTTGCCGACGGCCACATGCTGGTCGAGGGCGCTCCGGGCCTGGCCAAGACCAAGGCCATCAAAGAGCTTGCCGAAGGGATCGAAGCACAGTTCCACCGAATCCAGTTCACCCCCGACCTGTTGCCTGCCGACATCACCGGCACGGAAATCTATCGCCCGGAAACCGGCAGCTTTGTCTTCCAGCAAGGCCCGATCTTCCACAACCTGGTGCTGGCGGACGAAATCAACCGCGCCCCGGCCAAGGTTCAGTCTGCGTTGCTGGAAGCCATGGCCGAGCGTCAGGTCAGTGTCGGGCGCAGCACCTATGAACTGTCGCCGTTGTTTCTGGTGATGGCGACGCAAAACCCGATTGAGCAGGAAGGCACTTACCCGCTGCCCGAAGCCCAGCTCGACCGTTTCCTGATGCACGTGAAAATCGGCTTCCCGGACGCGGCGGTTGAACGCAAGATTTTGCAACAAGCCCGTGGTGAGGCCCTGCACGGCGAAACCAAACCGGAACGCCGGGTCAGCCAGCAGGCTATCTTCGCCGCGCGCAAGGAAATCCTCGGTCTGTACATGGCCGACGCCGTAGAGGAATACCTGGTGCAACTGGTCATGGCCACGCGTAACCCCGGCAAATTCGACCCGGAGATGGCCGACTGGATTGCCTACGGTGCCAGCCCTCGCGGTTCCATCGCGCTGGACCGTTGCGCCCGGGCCCACGCCTGGCTGGCCGGTCGCGACTTCGTCAGCCCGGAAGATATTCAAGCCGTATTGTTTGACGTATTGCGCCACCGCATCATTCTGTCCTTCGAAGCCGAAGCTGCCGGCATCGACCAGGACCGGGTGGTCCAGCGGATTCTCGACGTCGTAGCCGTCGCTTGACCCCGATGAACGCCACTCTGCCGCCCGAGCCGGGCATCCGTGTCAGCCTCGCCGAGCTGATCGAGATGCGCCATCGCGTGCGTGAAGTGCAGTTGTTTTCCACACCCAGCCAGCGCAGCCCGCTGATCGGCCTGCACCACTCCAAATTCCGCGGGCGTGGTGTGGACTTCGACCAGGTGCGGGTTTATCAGGCCGGTGACGATGTGCGCACCATCGACTGGCGCGTGACCGCCCGAACGCAAGAGCCGCACACCAAGCTGTTTCATGAAGAGCGTGAGCGGCCGATTTTCATCATGGTCGAGCAAAGTTGCCGGCTGTTTTTCAGCTCGGGCCTGATGTTCAAATCGGCACTCGCCGCCCAGGCCGCCAGCCTGATCGGCTGGGCCGCGCTGGGCCATAACGACCGGGTGGGCGGACTGGTGTTCGGCGACAACGAGCACTACGAAATCAAGCCCCGGCGCAGCAAACAAAGCCTGCTGCAATTGCTCAACCGACTGGTGCGCGTCAATCAATCGTTGCACACCGAAACCGAGCAAAACCGCGACTCCCTCAACCTGGCACTGCGTCGGGCGCGAGAAGTGTTGCGGCCCGGCAGTCTGGTCATCGTGATCTGCGACGAGCGCGCCTTGACCGACGGTTCTGAACAGCAACTGAGCCTGTTGTCGCGCCATTGCGACCTGTTGCTGTTGCCCGTGTCCGATCCTCTGGACCACGCCCTGCCCGCCGCCGGTTTGCTGCGATTTGCCGAACGTGGTGCACAACTGGAGCTCGACACTCTGAATTTCGACCTGCGCCAGACCTATCGCGCACAAGCCGAAGCACGCATCGCCCGTTGGGAATTGCTCGCACAAAAACTGCGCGTATTGCTGATGCCATTGAGCACTCAGAGCGAGATGGTTGAGCAACTGCGCGAGTACCTGAACCCACAAAAGCCGGGGAAAGGTCGATGAGCAGCCTCGATCAACTGCAGCCCCTGATCACCCCGCCCCCCATCGAATTCTGGCCTCCGGCGCCGGGCTGGTGGTTGTTACTGTTACTGCTGCCGCTGATCGGTTTGGGCCTGTGGCGAATGCGACACTTGATGGCACGCAAACGTCCCGTCGTTCGTGCCGAACAGCCACTGGACCCGGTGCGCGTCGCAGCGCTGGCCGAACTGGCGCGGATGCCCAAGCCGTACGACGGCGCACCGGCCGGCGCCTGGTTGCAGCAGCTCAATGGTTTGCTCAAGCGCCTGTGTCGCAACCATTACCCCTACAGCCAGAGCCACACACTCAACGGGCGCAAATGGCTGGCGTTTCTCGACAATCGCTGCCCGGCGGCCGGCCTGACACGCTGGATGGTGCTGGTTGAAGGTGCCTACAAACCCGAATGCAAACTCGACGACAAGGCCATCGCGGGCCTGACCCAAGCCGTCGACACCTGGATTCGCAAACATGTTTGAGTTCGCCTGGCCGTGGATGTTTGCCTTGCTGCCCTTGCCTTGGCTGATGCGCGTGCTATTGCCAATGGCCGACAGCGGCGAGCCGGCGCTTAAAGTCACGTTCCTGAACGACCTCGAAGGCCTGACCCGCCGCCGCGCCCGGGCAAACCTGCCGGCTTGGCGCCAGCAGGCACCGTTCGTGCTGCTTTGGCTGTTGCTGCTGATCGCCGCCGCACGCCCCCAGTGGCTGGGTGAACCGCTACCGATTGCGGCCAGTGGCCGCGATTTGCTGGTGGCGGTGGACGTGTCCGGCTCGATGGATTTCCCGGATATGAAGTGGCAAAACGAGGACGTCAGCCGCTTGAGCCTCGTGCAGCATTTACTCGGTGATTTCCTGGAAAACCGCGATGGCGATCGGGTCGGCCTGATCCTGTTCGGCAGTCAGGCGTACCTGCAAGCACCACTGACGTTCGACCGGCACACCGTAAGGGTCTGGCTGGACGAAGCGCGTATCGGCATTGCCGGCAAGAACACCGCCATCGGCGATGCCATCGGCCTGGCGCTTAAACGCCTGCGCCTGCGTCCGGCCCAGAGTCGCGTACTGATTCTGGTCACGGACGGCGCCAACAACGGCGGCGAAATCGACCCGCTGACCGCTGCACGTCTGGCCGCTAACGAAGGGGTGAAAATCTACCCCATCGGCGTTGGGGCCAACCCGGAAGACAGTGGCACCCTGAGCTTTCTGGGCGTCAACCCGAGCCTGGACCTCGACGAGCCGGCGCTCAAAGCCATCGCTGAAGCCACCGGAGGCCAGTACTTCCGCGCCCATGACGGCAACGAGCTGCAAACTATCAAGGACACCCTCGACAAACTCGAGCCCGTCACGCAGCAGCCCACCCAGGCCCGTCCGGCCCAGGCGTTGTATCACTGGCCGCTCGCGTTGACGCTGTGGTTGAGCATGCTGCTGGTGGTGCGCGAACGCTGGCCGGACAACCCGCTGCACCGCCTGTTTACCAAGGATCTGTTCTTGCAATCGCCCCTGCCTGACTGGCGCCAGCGACTCAATCGCCTGCGCCTGCGGAGACGCCGATGAGCGTGCTCTGGCCTTTCTGGTTCCGCCCCTGGTGGCTGCTGCTGTTGCCTGTGCTCTGTTGGCTGCTGTGGCAACTCTGGCACCGGCAAAAGCGTGCAGGGCGCTGGCAGATGATTCTGCCGCCCGCCTTTCACGCCGCGTTGCTCAGTGGCGGTAACGGACGTGACAGCAAACTGCCCTGGATCGTACTCGGGCTCGCCTGGCTGCTGACCGTTCTGGCGCTACTGGGGCCGAGTTGGCAACGGGTCGAACAGACCAGTCAGAAACCGGCCGACCCGCTGGTGGTGGTACTGGAACTGACCCCGGAAATGCTCGCCACCGACGTGGTGCCAAACCGGCTGGAACAGGCGCGACGCAAGCTGTTTGACCTGCTGCAAGTGCGCAGCGACTCCCAAACGGCCATCGTCGTCTACTCCGGCAGTGCACACACATTGGTGCCGCTGTCGGATGACCTCTCGACCAGTGGCAACCTGCTGGACGCGCTGAAACCTTCGCTGATGCCTGAGACCGGCCATCGGGCCGATCTCGCCGTGAACAAAGCCCTTGCCTTGCTCAATCAGGCGGCTTTGGGTGATGGGCGGATTCTGCTGATCGGCTCCACCCTGACCGAACAGGAACGCCAAGGCATCCGCCAGGCACTGGACAGGCATTCGACGCAGTTTTTGATGCTCGGCATCGGTACCGACGAAGGTGCCCCGGTCGCTCAGGAAGACGGCAGCTTCCTCAAGGACAATGAAGGCGCAATTCTGGTACCGCGCCTGGACAACTCAAGCCTCAAAGCCTTCGCCAACGATCTTGGCGGAGAGTATCGCCAGGCACGGCTGGACGACACCGACCTGCATGCGCTCGGCCTGCTCGATGGCCCGCGCGCACTGCGCAATGATGGGCAAATGTTGCGCCTCGACACCTGGGCTGACCAAGGTTACTGGCTGTTGCTGCCGCTGTTGCTGCTGGCGGCGTGTGCCGGTCGGCGCGGCTGGTTGTTCTGCCTGCCGCTGCTGTTTGCGCTGCCGCAACCGAGTTTCGCCTTCGATTTCGAAGACTTGTGGTTGCGCCCTGATCAACGGGGCCTGCACTTGCTCAAGCAAAACCGCCCGGCCCGGGCCGCGCAGTACTTCCAGGACCCACAATGGCAGGGTGTGGCGCTGTATCAAGCCGGTGACTACAGCGGCGCCGCCCAGCGGTTCGCCGAAGGCAGTGACGCCCACGCCCACTACAATCGTGGCAACGCCCTGGCCAAAAGCGGGGAACTGGAAGCCGCGCTGGACGCCTACGAACAGGCGCTGGAGCTTCAACCGGATTTGCGCCCGGCCCTGACCAACAAAGCGCTGGTGGAAAGTCTGCTCAAGCAGGAACTCACCCCGCCGCCGGTTGAACCGGACACCACCGATGATAGCGAGGCGCAAAACGCCGAGCAGGAACAGTCACCCGGTGCGGCCACACAACCGACGAGCAACGGCGATCCCAAAACCGATGCCGAACAGGCCACACCGGACACCGAACAACAGGCCACAGCGCCGCCGAAACCGGGTGCCAATGAAGTCCCGGGCAGCGAGTTGGCAGACGAGCAAAGCACCAGGCCACCGCAGCGCCCGGCCAGCAACACGATCGAAGGTGAACAGCGTCAGGCGCTGGAGCAATGGCTGCGCAAGATCCCGGATGATCCGGGCGAGCTGCTCAGGCGCAAATTCTGGTACGAACAGCAACAACATCAGGATCAGGGAAAAACTCGATGACCCGCTTCACCTTCTACATTTGGGCCCTATTGTTCTGCGCCGTTCAGACCCAGGCGTCGGAGCTTGTGGCCAATGTCGATCGCAGTCGCCTGAACTCCGGCGAGACAGTCGAATTGACCCTGGAATCCAGCGACGTGACGCAGTTTGGCAAGCCGGACCTGACGCCACTGGAGCCGCTGTTCGAAGTGCGCGGCACCCGCCAGGTCAACCAGTTGAACACCCTCAGTGGCGACAACCGCGCGACCACGCGCTGGATCATTACCTTGCTGCCCAAGGCAAATGGCAGCGTGACCATTCCGTCATTACAACTGGGCGAGGCGCAGAGCCAACCCATTACCGTGCAAGTGGTCGAGGGTGAAAGCCAGGACACCGCGAACCGGCTGGCCCCGGTGTTTATCGACGCCAGCCTTGATGAGACCAGTGTTTACGTGCAAGCCCAGGCAGTCTTGACCTTGCGCATCTACCATTCCGTGTCGCTGTACGACGACAGCAGCCTGACCCCATTGCAGGTGCCTGACGCGCGTATCGAACAATTGGGCGAGTCGCGCACCTACGAAAAAGTCATCAACGGCCTGCGCCATGGCGTGATCGAAATGCGCTACGCGATATATCCGCAACACAGCGGCGAACTGGCCATTCCGGCGCAGATCTTCAGTGCCACCCTGGTCGATACCCAGCCCGCGCAGGACGCCGCCGCCCAGGTGCCGAAATCCGGCAAACTGATGCGTGTCAGCTCCACGCCAATATTGCTGACAGTCAAAGCCAAACCCGACAGCTACCCGGCCGACCTGCCCTGGCTGCCGGCCCGTAGCGTGACGCTGAGCGAAAGCTGGAACCCGGAGCCGGACCACGCACAGGTGGGCGACTCGCTGACCCGCAGCCTGATCCTCAAGGCTGAAGGCCTGTCCAGTTCGCAACTGCCGCCGTTGCCAGCCACTGACGTCAACGGCTTGCGGCGCTATCCGGACCAACCGGTCCTGAGCAATCAGAGCACTGAACGTGGGCTGATCGGCAGTCGCGAAGACCGCGAAGCCCTCGTTCCCACCCGCAGCGGTGCAATCGAGTTACCGGCGGTAGAGGTGGTCTGGTGGAACACCTTCGAAGACCATCTGGAACACAGCAGCCTGCCGGCCCGCACCCTGCAGGTCGCCAACAACCCGAGCATGGTGGTCGACACACCCGCCGCGAGCCCTCAAGTCAATTCCACTGCCGACAACGAAACCCTGCGGCGCTGGAAACTCAGCACTCTGATCCTCGCCTGCACCACCGTGCTGGGGTTCGGTCTTTGGTGGCGTGCCCGCCGGCAACCGGCGATCTCGCGTGCCACGCAGACCGGCCCGAGCCCGCGCACCGTTCTCGACGACCTCAAGCGCGCCTGCCTGGCGAATGACTCACACGCCACCCGCCAGGCGCTCGACGCCTGGGCCCGGCAACAGCCGGAAACCCTGGCCGACATGGCCGCCCGCTTCGTGCCACTGTCCGATGCCCTCGACGGTTTGAACGGCGCGCTCTACAGCGAAACCGGCCAGCACTGGCAAGGCGAAGAACTGTGGCGCGCGATCAAGGCAATTCCGATTGCCGAGCGGGTTCAGGATCCGGTGGGTGATAGCGGGCTGCCGCCGCTTTATCCGAAATGAATCCCTCTAAATGTTGAGATGAAACTCAGCGTCCAGATGAATCGCCTGTAAAAAAGCGCTGTCATGAGAGACGACTATCAATGCCCCTTGGTACTGATTGGGCATCTGTTCCAGCGCAATTTTACTGGGCAAGTCCAAATGGTTGTCCGGCTCGTCCAGCAACAGTAATTGCGGGGGTCGCTGTGCATACAGCTGCGCAGCCAGAGCAATTTTCAGGCGTTCTCCACCGCTTAACTGGCAGGTCTTGAGCATCGCACGATCCGCATCAATCCCCATCTGGGCCAGGCGGGTCCGTGCCTCGGCCTCGGGCAACTCCGGATTACTCTCGTAGAGCCATTTCACCGCCGTGCGTTCCGGATACTGCAAACCGGCGTGCTGATCCAGACAGCCGACATGGCAACTGCGGATGAGTTCGCCTTCACGCGCTGGCAGTTGGCCGGCGATCACTCGCAACAGGGAAGACTTACCACTGCCGTTGGCGCCCAGGATGGCCATGCGCGTGGGGCCCGTCAGCGTCAGATTAACCGGCGCCGCGTAACCGAATGGGAGAATGACGTCGTTGAGCTGCACAATCAGCTTGCCGTTGGGCACTACGCTTTCCGGGGACAACATCATGCGTTGTATGTCCGGCGCACACCGCGCACGAGCCTCGGCGATCCGTTGTTGCTGCTGCTCCCGGGCCACTTGTTGATTGAGGCGCAACTTTCCCTGACTGTTTTCACTGCGCTCTTTCTGGGCATTGGTGATCAGCTTGGTCTGATTGCCGTCACGAGCCAGACGGTCGCCGCGCGCATTACGCCGTTGCTGGCGCTCCATCTGCACGACCATCTCACGTTGCTCTCGTTTGGCCTGAGCCCGTTCCCCTTGCAATGCCGACTGGAACGACTGCTGTTCCTGCTCGCGTGCCGCCGCATACTGACTGTAGTTGCCGCCATAAACTGCCAGCCCCAAGGGCGAAAGCTCGACGATTTCGTTCACGTGCTCCAGAAGTCCGCGGTCGTGGCTGATCAACACCAGGCCGTTGGGCCAGCGATTGATCTGCTGCGCGAGCTTTTGTTGCTGATCAATATCCAGGTGGTTGCTGGGCTCATCCAGAATGAGCCAGTCGGCCCGAGATAACCACGCTCCCATCAGCGCCACCCGTTGCCGCTCGCCACCACTGAGTGCGTCGGTGCGCGCGTCGGCATTCAAATGACCCAGGCCAATCTGCTGCAGTTCTGCCTCAAGGCGTGTGGCGCAATCCCATTGGTCGACCGCCAGCGAATGGTCGTCATCGTCGACGCTGCCTTGGGCTATGCGCTCCAGCGCCGCCAGAATATGGTCGACCCCGGCCAGTGCGGCAACGCTGGGATAGCGCTCCGGTTCCAGTAACTGCGCCATGGCGTAAACCCGCCCTTCTCGACGGACATTACCGCTGGTGGGCAGTTGCTCCCCGGTCAGGAGCCGGCCAAGCAGGGATTTGCCACAGCCATTGGCGCCGACGATTCCCGTGACCCTGGTACTGAAGGTGTGGTTCAAGTGATCGAACAGCACCCGCCCGTCGGGCAGGTTGAACGACACTTGGTCGAGTTGAAGTGATCGTTGGGTCATGACGCTTCCTTAAACAATCGGCCCGATAGGCACTGAACAACTCCCTGATGGTGCACAACAGCACCAGACGTTTCGCTGGCAAAGGTACATCGATCACGCGCACCGCGTCGAAATCGAACCTGACCGGATGAGTCATCCAAAATTCGGAGACCCAACGCCAGTTGCCCCCGGTGTTTTGCCTGTAACTTTTATCTCTGGAGTATGCCTCGTCAGGTCCGAGCCCTCGACAGCCACCCTGCATAACGGACTCGTCCTACGCCAAACAACGATCTGTCTGACTGCGCCAATTTGACGATCCACGCAAAGTCCCGTGCCTTCCGATAGACACTGGGACATGTGGATGTTCAATGCTGCCAAACCCGTCGTATTCAGATTCGACATAGATGGTTTCCTCCACGACCTTCAGGTACTGGAGTTCCGTGCCAAGGAGCGACTCAACCAGCCTTACGAAGTCAAACTCGAGTTGGTCAGCGAACGTCCCGACCTGGACCTTGAGTCGCTGCTGCATCGCTCGGCGTTTCTGAGCTTCGGTCCTGACAGCAGCGGCATCCACGGGCAAGTCTATCAAGTCGCCCAAGGTGATTCCGGCACACGCCTGACCCGCTATCAAATGACCTTGGTGCCTCATGTCGCCTATCTGGCCCATTGTCATAACCAACGAATTTTTCAGAACCTGAACGTGCCGCAAATCATTGCCAAGGTGCTGAAAGATCAAGGTCTGCAGGCCAATACCTGGCGCTTCCAGCTGAGCGCCGAGTACCCACAGCGGCTCTATTGTGTCCAGTACGAGTCGGACCTGCACTTCCTGCAACGGTTGTGTGAGGAAGAAGGTCTGCACTTTCATTTTCAACATGGCCCCGATGGTCACGTGCTGGTGTTCGGCGACGATCAGACCGGTTTCTCGAAACCCCACCAGTCAACCGCTTACAGGCCCGACAGCGGTATGGTCGCCGAAGACCCCGTGATTGATCGTTTCAACGTGAGTCTGCAAATCCGCCCGACCCACGTCAGTCGCGGTGACTACGATTTCGAGAAGCCGCGCCTGAAACTGGAAAGCGGGGCTAAAACCCTGCAACTGCCGCACCTTGAGGACTACCGTTTTCCAGGTCAGTTCACTCATCGTGAGCGTGGTAAACAACTGGCCAATCGGGCCTTGGAACGCCACCAGGCCGATTATCGGCAAGCCAATGGCCGCAGTAATCAACGCCACCTGCGTTGCGGCCATTTCGTTGACATGTTCGAGCACCCCCGCGCTTCCTGGAATGGTCTGTGGCTACTGACTGGAGTCGAGCATGTTGGGCTGCAACCCCAAGTGCTTGAGGAGTCGATCACCGATGCCAGTCCACAGGAAGATTTCAGCCAGGGCTACCGTAACCACTTCGTCGCGACACCTTGGGACGTCATATTCCGACCGGCTCTTGAACATCCCAAGCCGCGGATAACGGGCAGCCAACATGCCATCGTCACAGGCCCGCCCGGTGAAGAAATCTACTGCGATGAATACGGTCGGGTAAAGGTTCAACTGCCCTGGGACCGGGAGGGCCAGAACAACGAACAATCGAGCTGTTGGCTGCGCGTCGCTACTGGGTGGGCCCACGACCGATATGGCAGCGTACTGATCCCCCGGGTCGGCATGGAAGTGCTGGTCGGCTTCACCGAAGGTGATCCGGACAAACCTTTTATCCTCAACTGTCTGCCCAACGCCTCGACGCCGGTGCCACTGGACCTGCCTGCCGAGCACACCCGCAGCATTTTTCGCAGCCAGAGCAGCCCCGGTGGCGGCGGTTACAACGAGCTACGCATTGAGGACAAAAAGGGTGCCGAAGAGATTGCCCTGCGCGCCCAGCGTGATTTCGTCCAGTTGGTCCTCAATGACGAACGTATTCAAGTCGATAACCAGCGCACCGTGGTGGTCGGTGGCATCACCAGTCACGACCTGCGTGGCGAAGAACAGCACCTCACCCACGGCAATCGCCTGACCGAACTGAAACGGGACGATCACCTGTTGATCCATGGCGATCAACATATCCGCGTCACTAGTCAGCGACTCAGCGCCACGCAACAGATTCACCTGAGTGCCGGGCAACAAGTCGTCATCGATGCCGGAGCGCACCTGACCATCAAGGCTGGCGGCCAATGGTTGACGCTTGGGCCCGAAGGCATTTTCAGCAGCGTGCCGATTCTAGAGGGAGGTGCCCCGGCCGTGGGAATGGCAGCCGAGCCGCTGATGCCTGGAGCCTTGCCCTTGCTGAAAGTGACGTTCGATACGGCACAGCAGCGCCAGGCGTTGATTTCAACCCGCGCCTCGCGCTGCCTGATTTGCGAGGCCGCCCAAGCATGAACCTTCCGACCTCTCTGCCTGAAGACCTGCCCTGGAGCGAGCAACAGGCTTTCCTGCTGCTGGACGGCGCGACCTTGAGTGATTTGCCGAAGCGCTTGAAACAACTGAATTCCGGCGCCAGCACCGTCGCGCTGTATGACTGCCCGTCGTTTACTGCGCTGCGGGATATCTCACCGCTGTTGGTGGCCGTTCAACAACCTGACGAGCCACTTGTTCAGTTTTATCTGGAGTACGCACACGAGGAATCGAGCGTGCTGTTGTTCAGCCGGGACTCGGCGCACGCCGTCGCTGAGCACTTGCGCAAACTGCTGACGGTTGAGTTGCCAGAGGGGTTGCCGGTCTTGCTGCGACTGGCTGACGCTGCCGTGGCGCGAATCCTGTTCGGTAGCGGCGATCAGCGATTGTTTGGGCCACTGTCCTGCGTGGTGACCGCCGACGGTGTCGAGGTTAATTGGCAACAGCACCAACCCCGCCTGGCCGAGTGCCCCGAATTGCTAACGCCCTATCGCCTGAGCGCTGATCAGAATTTGGCGTTGGACCACGCTGATCGGCGCCGAGTATTGCTCGAACTCGACGCTCATCTGCTCACGCACTTCCCCGAACACCATGGCGGCGAAACCGTGGCCGAACGCTGGCCAATGCTCGAGCAACTGGAGGCTGAGGCCAGCACGCTGGGTTTGAGCAGCCAGTCCGAATTGTTTTATTACGCCAACGTCATGGCCTCGCTGGATGGCTCATCGCTCGATCAGCACCCGCACATCAACCGATTGCTGCATACACCATCGCTGCAATCCCCCGGCGAGCGCGTGGCGCTGGCCGCTGACCTCGCCCACCTGTGGGCCAGCCAACGAGGCCACCCATGACTTCACCCGCCAACCTCGCCGCCGCTGCGGCATCCAAATCCCCCGTCGGCTCTCTGGGTGCCTGCCCCTTGCGTCAAACCCATGTGCAGTTGTTGCCCTTGCGTTACGGGGTGGTGGAAAAGCCCCTTGACCCGAGTACCGAACTGAAGCTGCCGTATGCCCTGACGACCCGTCCGCTGGGCATTCGCCTGCTGCGCGATGGCTGGTTGTACTTGATCGACAGCGTGACTGGCCACTTGCACGAATATCAGGTACTCAACGGACTGGTCAGCGCCTTGCTGCACAAGGGCGCCAAGGTCGACAACGATCAACGCACGCCCATCGAAGAGCGTCCTGCACTGGTGTTTTCGAGGCGCAGCACCTTGCACGTGACCTTCGCCGAAGTGCAGTGGACGGCGGCCAAATGCGCGCAAGTGCTCGACAGCCGTGACGAACGCGAGCACTTCATGCAGGCCGTCGAACTCGGCCCGGTGCATTGCCAAACCGGTGGCGAGCATCTGCTGACGGTCGAGCAAGGCAAACAGTGGCTGGCAGAGATTGCGACCGATCCGGCACGGCAGGTGCAAGCGGCACAAGACCGCGTGGAACAGGAAACCGAGTCGCCGCCGGACGCCGTTTTATTGCCGACGGTGCACGTCAGCGATGCCCCCGAGCACGAACGTGAACCCTATTTGTGGGAGCAGCCGCAGCGCTTTCGCGAGGCGCACATCGGTGAGTTTCTCGGGCGGGTGCGCCCGGCTTATCAGGACGACACGCTGTTCCTCGTGGTCCACGACGACCTCGGCGTATTGCGTGATCTGGCCGAATATCAGGACACTGTAGTCGGCTGGGTCGACGACTGGAGCAATGCCGACCACAACGAACGCGATTACCTGTTGGCCTGTTATATCCAGTCCCTGAGCCAGCTCAGCCCGGCGGATATCGGTAATCTGGCCGAGGCCAGCGACGATCCTCGAGTCCAGGCGCTTTTTGGCGATCTGGAACAGCTGCCGGAGCCGGATCGTGAGCACACCCGCAAAGCCTTGCTGGATTACCTGAACAAGGGCGGCAAGGTCGAGTCGCTGGACGCTCCCGTGCCCCCGGCACTGGAGCAAGCGCGTAAAGAAGCGCATGCCGAAGCGTTCAAACTCGCCAAGTACCAGGGCGCCACACCCGACTTCACCGCCCATAGCCGCGCCAGTGACGAGGCAGACCGCCGTTACTACGCTCGCCAACATTTCAAAGTCGCGCCCGACGAATTCGTCGAACGTCACCTCGATACCTTGATAAAACTCAGCCAAGAGCAAAACAAACGCATCATCGATGTGCTCGAAGGCTCCAGTTTCAGTGGCAAACGCGGGGTCAATGATTTCATCGACCGTCCGGCCATGGACGCTGCACTGTTTCAGCATCGCGACGACCTTGGTCGCTGGAACCGCTTGCTCGAGCGCATCACCGCCGACCGCAACCTGCTGGTGGGTGCCGGTCGCTTCCATCGCTCGGCCTGGTATTACGACGCGCAGGATCAACAGCAACTCCACCAGGCCTTCTCCGCCGAATACGCCTGTCTCAAGGACATCTGCCGCAGCGACCATGCGAGCGAAAAAATGCTGGGCTTTCTGGAACAACACCCGGAATTGACTCGGCCACTGTTCTACACCTTGCCCCTGCGCCTTCAGCCAGAACGGGCCGCGCAATACGCCACGTTGTTCAACGCCGGCATGGGGATGTTCAACAACCTGCCGCACTGGCTGGGCGAACTGCAGAAAATCGAACAAGCGCACCTGCCGGCTCTCGACGACTTGCCCGAACACACCCGCGCCGTCGCGGACGCGGCGCAGCACAGCCTCAGTCCCGCGCTGAACTTGGGCCTGAGCCGGGCGCTGGAAGGGTTTGACTTGTCGGGTGAAAAAATCCCTGACCTAGACGAACTGTTTCGACGCCTGCCCAAAGCCTTGTCGGGGCGGATACTCGATGCGGCGAAAACCACCGGGGTGACCTTTACTGTCGCCAGCCCGGCGGAACAAGCGGCGCTGCAAACCAACCTCAAGGAACTGCTCAGGGAGCGCGATTACCTGAAAACCCTGACCCGTGAACGCAACCAACTCACCCACAACAAAAGCCGGGCGGGGCACAAGACGCCACGGGCAGTGGAGTTGCAGGGTGAGATCGTGCGGGTACGCGGGCAGTTGACGCAACTGGAAGGCCGGTTGGCCGGGGCGTTGAGCCCGATTGCGGAACTGCCGGATCAGTCGGCGCGTCTGTACGGCGCGACGCCGGCTCGGGCGGGGGTGACGGTAGTGTTTCCGCCGGCGCAGCAGTTGGAGGTGCGGAGTTTGTTGAAGGATATTCGGCAGGGGGTTAGCTCGGTGCCGAATGGGAAGTTGATTCGGAGCGAAGGGATGGGGTTGTTGGTGTTTTTGGTGCAGGGGGTGAATTTGGTTTCGGTCATCAGGGAACTGACCAACCAATCCAGGAACAAGCGAGTCTGGATGCCCGTTTTTAATGCAGCGATGACCACCGGGGCCGCCGGGTTCACTGCGGCGCAAAGTCTCGCCGATACAGCGTTAAAGGCACGTAGCGCTGCACTCGTCGCGGGACTTCAACACCACGCCTTGCAGAATGTGCATGTGCAGATGGGCAAGCTGCATGTTGGCTTGGGTTTCTTTACTTACCTTTTTGGTTTTGCATCTTCAATGGTCAGCCTCATCAACCACCACCAGAATTGGCAACAGGCGACGCGTAGCGGGAATGCTGCAGCGCAGAATAGTGCAGCGCTCGCGACAGCGGGGGCGGCCGGAATGACGACCGTCAATGCCTATGGTTTGAGTCACACCGGTCGTGCTGCATTTAACGTGTTGATCGCAAAAAACACTGCTGCAAGAACGGCCGCGTGGGCCGCTGCGGGTACCCGTCTCTCAACCGTATTCTTCCGCTTCAATCTAGCCGGCGCCCTGTTCACCATTTTGGAATTGGGCGGAACCTGGCTGTACAACCGCTACAACCTCAGTGCCCATGATAAATGGCTGAAAACCACCCCCTGGAGCCTGGACTCCGAGACACGCGGCAACCATACCCTGGATGAATATCAGCGCTATCTGGCCTATTTGCTCAACGCCCCGTACGCGCAACTGGGTCCGAATGACCATGACTCGTGGCTGAAAAACTTGCTGCTAAAAGCCCAGCCCAGTGACATTCACTTGGTGCTGCCAAGGCTCAAACTCAACGATTTTCAACCGCCTCTTAGCGGACACCCGACTCATCGCCTGGGGATCGGCGCCCACCGCATTGCCATTCCCCTCCACAGCCGTGGCACGCCGCGAGAACGCAAGGACGTCATCAGTGAGGAAGTCGCAAACAGCCTGCGCATCGTCCAAACAGGACCCGATCGGCTGGTGCTGTGCCTGCAATATCCCGTGGATCCTGACGCCGCATTTACCCCTGCGTCCGAAACACTGGAGCTGGCCGTCTGTATCCAGACCTTGAACGCCAACGGCGCGTGGGTTTCCCACATTCGGGTCATTCACCTGAACCCTCGGGGTGACGGCCGCTTTCCGGCTTTGTCCCCTCAATCCGTTACCGAGCATCCGCCCATGTTGCTGGTTGAAACCCATTTGCTGGAGTTGGCCGACCATGCCGCACAACCTTGATAAGCCGATGCCTGCGCCGCACCTTGAGCAACCCCGAAAAACCGGAGATGTGGAGCCGTTTCCCAGTGGGAAAATCACTTATCTCGCGCCGTTGCCACTGCCGACAGCGATGCCGCCGCATGGTCCGCATATCGGGGATCTGAATGAGGTGTACATGGACTTTGGCTTGGGATCGCCCCAAGTGTTTTCATGGCAGCTCATATTAGGCGGGCCATTCAGCGGTGCCTTCTCGATCGCATTTTTGATACCTCTATTTGTCGGCTTCATGTTCTTTGTGTTCGGGATGGGTTGGGACGATATTTCTCATGCCATAGAAGGGGTTTTCAATGAGGCCTACGGAATAGCCCTGATAACCGGTTTCTCTGCCTTGACCATCCTCCTCTGCACTTGGCACCACACCCACAACATACGCGCCGCCATCATCCCCACCCGCTTCAACCGCCAACGCCGCGAAGTCTGCTTCATGCCCGAAGACGCCACCGAACCCGTCTTCGTCCCCTGGGAATCCCTCTCGGCCTGGGTTATCGAAGCCCAAGGCGCCACCCAGTACGGCATCCACCGCCAATACGGCATGGGCATCGGTTTCCAGCACGGCGAGACCCTCACCAGCGTCGAATTTCCCTGCTTCGGTCTTTCCCCGGCCATCAGCCACTGGGAAGCGATTCGTGGCTACATGGAATACGAAATCCACGACCTCAAATCCATCCAGGACCCACAAGACCTACAAGACCCAAACGACCCGCCCCACGAAGGCTTGCACACTTTCCACAACGCCCGCGCCCGTATGCACCAGCAAATCCGCGACGGCCAACGGGGTCGAGTGTCCGGCTTCTTCTGGTACCTGTACCACGTGATGACGCTTTGGACCTTGCCCAACCACCTGACCGAATGGGAAATCCGTCGCCTCAAGGAAAAGGGTCAACAAGCGTTGCCCGAGGCAATGCGTGAATGGTCAGAACCGCTGCCGAAGGAACGGTGGGCCAAGCCGAGCGAAGCTCTGCTGCGCATGAGCGCACAAGTCCGCGCCGTGCACAAACGTCAGCCACGGCGACCGATCACCGAGATTTTTGCCGAGGTGCAGCGGTTGAACCCGACCGACAAGCGCCGGGCATGACGTGTTTTCACAGCAGATTGCTGGGGTCGCTTCGCGACCCAACGGGGCGGTGTTGCATTCCGACAAGCCCCCTCGCCACAGATAAGCCCCAAGCCACGAAAATAGTGCTTCGCCACAACGAGACTGTTTGCCAGTAAACTCCCTCCCCTTTAGCCGCCCTCATTCCCCCCGCGGCCATCACCTTATTTCCAACGGAGTACGCCTTGCGTCTGTTCCACACCTCCGACTGGCACCTCGGGCAGAATCTGCACGGCCAGGAACGCGATTTCGAGCACGCCTGTTTTCTCGATTGGCTGTTGCGCCAGCTGAAGCTGGACCAGCCCGATGTGCTGCTGATCGCCGGCGATATCTTTGACACCGTCAACCCACCGGTCAAAGCCCAGGAGCGCCTCTACGATTTCATCGTCAGCGCCCACGAGCAGCAACCCTTGCTGACCATCGTGATGATCGCCGGCAACCACGATTCCGGCTCGCGCATTGAATTGCCCGCGCCGTTGATGCGCCGCTTGCGCACCCATGCGCTCGGTCGGGTGCTGTGGCTCGATGACGGTCAACTGGATGCCGAACGCCTATTGCTGCCGTTGCCCGATGCCAGCGGGGAGATTGCCGGCTGGTGCCTGGCGCTGCCGTTCCTGCGCCCTGCCGAAGTCACCGGCGCGCAGTTGGGCGACAATTACTTGCGCGGGATTGGCCAGGTTCACGAATGGCTGATCGAAGCGGCCAACGCCAAGCGCACACCCGGTCAGGCGTTGATTGCGATCAGCCACGCGCACATGGCCGGTGGATCCGTATCGGAAGATTCCGAGCGCAGCCTGATCATCGGCAACGCCGAAGCCCTGCCTGCCAGTCTGTTCGGGCCGAGCATCAGTTATGTCGCCCTTGGCCATTTGCACAAACCGCAGAAGGTCAACGGCGAAGAGCGCATCCGCTACAGCGGCTCACCGATTCCGCTGTCGTTCTCCGAGATCGGTTATCAGCATCAGATTCTCGACATCACGCTCGACGGCGAGACCCTGGTCAGCGTCGAGCCGAAGCTGATTCCACGGGCCGTCAACCTGCAACGCATCGGCCCGGCGCCGCTGGCCGAAATCCTCCTGCAACTGGCCGACCTGCCCAACATCGACTTGCTGGCCGACATCCAGCGCCAGCCGTGGCTGGAAGTCCGGGTGCGGCTGGACGAGCCACAACCCGACCTGCGCCATCAGATAGAAACCGCCCTGCAAGGTAAAGCCGTGCGCCTGGTGCGCATCGCCGCCGAATACGCTGGCAATGGCAGCCGCGAGGGTGTCGATGACGGCACTACCCTCGTGGAACTGGACCAACTCACGCCTCAGGAATTGTTCAGCCGCGCCTGGCAGGACAACTACGGCAGCGAGGTCGATGAGCAAACGCTGAAGGACTTTGCCGAGCTGCTACAAGACGTGCAGATGGAGAGCGAACAACCATGAAAATCCTCGCGATCCGCCTGAAAAACCTTGCCTCCCTGGCCGGGCCCTTTGAGATCGACTTCACGGCAGAACCCTTGGCCAGCGCCGGTCTGTTTGCGATTACCGGACCCACCGGTGCTGGCAAAAGCACCTTGCTGGATGCCTTGTGCCTGGCGCTGTTTGGCGCGGTACCCCGCCTGAGCAATGCTCAAGTGTCTGCCAAAGCGCCGGACGCCGATGGCGAAATCAGCACCGGAGACCCGCGCACGCTGCTGCGTCGCGGTACCGGCGAGGGCTACGCCGAAGTGGATTTCGTCGGCATCGACGGCCGTCGCTATCGCGCGCGCTGGGAAGCCAATCGCGCCAGGGAGAAAGCCGGCGGCAAGCTGCAAGCCAGTCGCCAGAGCTTGCGGGACATCGATCAGGATCAGCTGCTGGCCAGCCAGAAAGTTGAGTTCAAGACCCAGCTCGAATCCGTACTGGGCCTGAACTTCGAGCAGTTCACCCGCGCCGTGCTGCTCGCCCAGAGCGAATTCAGTGCATTCCTGAAGGCGAACGACAACGAACGCAGCGAACTGCTGGAAAAGCTCACCGACACTGCGCTCTACACACGCCTGGGTCGCCGCGCGTTCGACAAGACCAAAGAGGCGCGTGAAGCGCACAAGCTGTTGCAGGACCAGGCCACCGGCGTGACGCCGCTTGCGCCCGAAGCCCGCGCCGAACTGGATGAGCGCTTCAATGAGGCCCAGCAGCAACTCAAGACGCAGCAAGCGCAGCTCAAGCAGCTTGAGCTGCAACACACCTGGCTCAAAGACCTGCGCCAGTTGCAGGACGAGCAACTGAGCGCCACTGAACAATTGACCAGCGCGCAGCAGCATTGGGACAGTCTGGTCGGCGAACGCCTGAAACTCACGCGTCTGGAACAGTTGGCCCCGCAACGGCATCAATTTGCGCGCAAGACTGAACTCACCGCGCAGCTCACCCCGTTGGCTGCGCAGATTCAGCTACACACGCAACAGCAACAGGAACTCACTGAGCGCCAGACTCAACTCGAACAGAGCCTGAGCAGCGCCCATACCGCTCTGATCGAGGCGCAAAACCAGTACACCCACAATGCGCCATTGCTGCGCCAGGCCTTTGAAGCACAAAGCACCCTCGCCCGTCTGGTCAAGGACACGAGCCTCAGTGCCGATCTGAAGCAGCAAGCCGAACTGGCCTGCACTCAGGGCCAGAGCACGATTCAAGGTTTGCTTGATCAGCAAAAAATGGTTGCCGAACGCCTGCAACGCATCGCCGGGGAGCTTGAACTCAGCACACCTCTGGCACCGCTGAGCGAGGCGTGGAACGCCTATCGCGATCGCCTGCAACAGCTGATGTTGATCGGCAATCGATTGAACAAGGGGCAGGCCGAACTGGCGACCCTGGAACAAAGCGCAACTCGCGCAGCCGAAGAACTCACCGCGCAAAAACAGCAGCTGGAAGTGCTCTACAAAGAGGCTGGCGCTGAACCCGAAGCCGTGGCTGAACAGATCCAGTTGCTCGGCAATCTGTTGCAGGACAACCGCAAGCAACTACGGGCTTTCGAAGAACTGACACGGCTGTGGGCCGGCCAGCGAGAACTGGACACCCGCAGCGCGCAGCTTCAACAACGCCAGTTGAGCGCACAGCAACAACGCGATCACCTGACCCAGGACGGGGTAAAAACCAGGAACGAACTGACCGTCGCCGAACAGACTCTGACCGTCACCCGCGAACTGCTGGAACGTCAGCGACTGGCCCGCAGCGCCAGCGTCGAAGAACTGCGCGAGCAGCTACAGGACGATCAACCGTGTCCCGTTTGCGGCAGTCCCGATCATCCTTATCACCAGCCCGAAGCGCTGTTGCAAAGCCTCGGTCGCCATGATGAAAGCGAGCAGGCCAACGCGCAGAAAGCCGTCGACCAGTTGAAAGAAAAACTCACTGACCTGCGCGCAGAAGTCGGCGGCATGATCGCTCAGCAAAAAGAGCTGTTACAGCAGCAAGAGCAGCTCGCCACCCAGCAACAAGCCTTGACGCCTAGCCTCGAAGCGCATGCGTTGTCGACGCAATTAATGGCTCAGGACGCGAACAAACGCGATGCCTGGCTCGCGCAGCAAAACAATCAGTTGAATCAGAGCATTAGCCAGGACGAACAGCGCCAGACCGCCCTGCTCACCTTGCAACAGGACGCCGCGCGCCTTCAGCAACAACTGCGCAGTGCCGAAACCGCAAGCCAGCAAACGGCGCAGCACTTGAGCAACCAGCAACGCGAGTTGAGCAGCGATCGCCAGCGCCTGGACGAAGAACTGACCGCGTTCAGCACCCTGCTCCCAAGCGACACGCTGGAGGCTTTGCGCAACGAGCCCGCCGCGACGTTCATGCAGATCGACCGGCAGATTGCCCAGCGCCTGGAGCAACTCGATCAGCAACGCGATGAACTTGGCGACCAGCTGCGACGTCAGCAGGCGCTGGAGAAAGAGCAGGACCGCCAACAGACCCGCGTTCAGCAACAGGATGCCGCCCGACAGCAGTTCGATGCCCTCGCCGCGCAACAGCAGGCCTGTCAGCAAACCCTGACTCAATTGTTGGGCGAACACGCCAGCGCCGAGCAATGGCAGCAGCAACTCGATCACGCCGTCGAACAGGCACGCACGGCCGAATCGGCGGCCAATCAGGAACTGCAAACCGTGCGCACGCACCTGGTGCAATTGGCGGCCGAACTCAAGGCCCGGCAGGAACGCTCACAGGCACTGGAAACCGAAGACCGCGAGCTGAGCAGCAAGATCGCCGATTGGCGCGCGCAGCACCCGGAACTGGATGACGGTGGTCTGGACGCGTTGCTGAGCGTCGACGATCAACAGCTCGGCGAACTGCGCCAGCAATTGCAGCACAGCGAAAAAACCATCGAACAGGCCAAGGTCTTGCTGCAGGAGCGGGACAAGCGCCTGCTCAGTCATCAGGCGCAACACAACGGCCATCTCGATGCCGAACAACTGACCACCGCGCTGGCCGAACTGCAAAACCTGTTTACCGCCAGCGAACACCGTTGCGCCGAGCTTCGCGCTGAACAGGCCGAGGATCAGCGCCGGCAAAATGCCAATCAGGCCCTGGCCCGGCAGATCGCCGACGCCTATACCGAGTACCAGCGCTGGGCGCGTTTGAGTGCTTTGATCGGTTCGGCCACCGGCGACACCTTTCGCAAGATCGCCCAGGCCTACAACCTCGACCTGCTGGTGCACCATGCCAACGTGCAGTTGCGGCAACTGGTACGCCGCTATCGTCTGAAACGCGGCGGCAGCATGCTGGGGTTATTGGTGATGGACACCGAGATGGGCGATGAGCTGCGTTCGGTGCATTCATTGTCTGGCGGCGAAACGTTCCTGGTGTCACTGGCCCTGGCCCTGGGCCTGGCATCAATGGCTTCAAGCACGCTGAAAATCGAATCGCTGTTCATCGACGAGGGCTTCGGCAGCCTCGATCCGGAATCCCTGCAACTGGCCATGGACGCGCTGGACGGTTTACAGGCTCAGGGCCGCAAAGTCGCGGTGATTTCCCATGTACAGGAAATGCATGAACGGATACCGGTGCAAATTCAGGTCCGTCGCCAAGGCAATGGCCTGAGTACCCTGGAGGTGAAATGAATACGTTGTATTCCTTCCGCCGCTGCCCGTACGCCATGCGTGCGCGAATGGCCCTGCGTTACTCCGGCGTGCCGGTGAACATTGTCGAAGTCAGCCTCAAGGCCAAACCCGCAGAGATGCTGGCGCTGTCAAGCAAAGGCACGGTGCCGGTGCTGAGCGCTGATGGCCGGGTGATAGATGAAAGCCTGGCCATCATGCAGTGGGCGTTGGTGCAAAATGACCCGCAGGACTGGTTGCTCAAGGATGATCCCGCCGGACAAGCGCACATCGCGGACCTGATCGAGTCGAACGATCAGACCTTCAAAGTGCACCTGAATCGCTACAAATATGCCGAACGTTATCCCGAGCAACCGATGGAGTTTTATCGAGCCGAAGGTGAGGTGTTTCTGCGCCAGCTTGAGGAGTTGCTGGAGGGGCGCGACTACTTGCTGGCGGCGCATCCAAGCCTGGCGGATATAGCGCTGATGCCGTTCGTGCGGCAGTTTGCGCATGTTGATCGCGAGTGGTTTGCGCAGACGCCTTATGTGCGGTTGCAGGACTGGTTGCAGCGGTTTCTGGAATCGGATTTGTTTACTGGCGTAATGCAGAAGTAACTGCATCGATCCCTGTAGCAGCTGGCGAAGCCTGCGTTCGGCTGCGAAGCAGTCGTAAATCCTGCTTACCCGATTTGTCTGAAATACCGCATGCGCTGATTTTACGGCTGCTGCGCAACCGAACGCAGGCTTCGCCAGCTGCTACAGGTGCGTGTGATTCAGGCAAACACTTCACACATCTGCAACACCGAGCAATCCACCTGGAACGGCCCGAAGAAATCATGCTGGCGTTTAATGGGCGGATTTCCCGCCAGCAACCCGAGCGCCTTCTGCGTTTCAATATTCCGTGCGAGGCTGTGATTGGCTTCGATGGCGCGAGCCAAGGAACCTGCAGAGGCCTGCCCGATGCCCAGCAACGAAGAGCCGTTGGTGATGAACGCCAGGAAGGCAACTACCCAAAGTCTGCGCCCTTTCATGCCCCGACCACTCCCACCCGTTCTGCAGGCTCGCCCACGGCGTTTTGGGCGCGGTGTTCGAACTGGATGGCGGGATAAGCGACTTGGATCGGTGAATCTACGGTGCGCTGCGATTGAGCCGAAAGGCTGACGACCAGCACCAGGATCATGTACAGACCGATGGCCAGGTAGGCGCCGTGTTTGGCAAAAGTGAGGATTGAGCTGGCCATGATGTTCTCCGAGGGCATGTTTCGATGCCCACAGGATCAATCAAAAAAGCCGGGGTAACCACTCAGGGTTATCCATAGTGACCATCAGCTTCGTTGATCATTAAGCCAGTCTATTTCAGTCTTCGATAAAACTCATCATGCGTTCGCGGGCCGCGTCCGGCTCGTCTGGAACGGGCTGGACATCCGAAAGTATGGGGGTTGAATACAGAAAAAGAAGAACCACAGCCACACGCATCGCCATGTTGTCGATCCTTGTTATTAGAGTTGGAATCAAAAACCGAGCGCCAAATCTAAACTCGTGGCCTTGTGATATCAAGGCATACGTGGATGGCAATGTGATGCTGTCGTAAACGCGTTATGCAGGAGCGACATCACTCAGGTTTCTCAACGCTTTTCAGCTTGATCGACGCAAATGACTTCGCTCCTGCATAACAGGTGCAGGCTTTGAATTTCAGGCTTGGGTTTTGTGATCCAGGGCGGCATAGAACTTGGCGCTCTGTTGCAGGTATTTCTGGGTGTAGCTCTGAGCGTGGGATTTTTTGTCGCTGATTTCGACGTTGGCACTGGCTGGCAGAGCAACGGAGGCGGAGATGGCAGAAGCGGCGATGACAGAGAAGAGGTTGAAGTTCATGGCGGTATTCCTCGCATTCAGTTGGCTTGCTTGCCCGGTGGGGCCGTGAAGCAAACTTAACCTTCGAAGGTCCGCGCCTTGAAATGCTTTGTAGCATTAGCAAATATCAGCGTCATTAATACAAGGATGCAGGCCCCATCAACCGGGGCCTGCGGCCTATTGACGCAGCAGAAACCTGACGTCGCTCGGCGCGTCCATCGGCAATTTCTGCACGGTGTTCCCCAGCAGACCGGTCTTGGCGTCACGTTCGACGACAACAACCTGGTTGCTCTTCTGATTGGCGATCAGCACGAACTTGCCACTGGGGTCGAGGCTGAACTCGCGCGGATGATCCCCTTCCACTGAACGTCGCTGCAGTTCCTTGAGGTGACCGGTCGCAGGATCGATGGTAAACACCAGCAATTGATTGGCGGTGCCACGGTTGCTGACATAGAGGAATTTGCCATCCGCCGAAGCATGCAGTGCTGACGCCGCTTTATCGGACGTGGGCTGGCCCGCCGCAAGGTCGACCAGTTGCGTTTGCTCAAGCTTGCCATCTTGGTAATCGAACACCGCCACCTGCGCACTCATTTCCATGGTCAGCCAGGCATGTTTGCCGTCGGCGCTGAACAGCATATGACGCGGCCCGCTGCCTGGCGGCAACTGCACGGACGCCGGTGTGGCGGGCGTCAACGGCAGGTCCGGATTGGCCTTGGGGTCGAATCGGTAGACAAAGACCTTATCTGCCCCCAAATCATTGGAGAACACGTAGCGGCCGTCCGGCGAGGACACCGTCGAATGCACGTGCGCCGACATTTGCCGCTCGGGGTTGACCCGACTCGCCGGATGACTGCTGATCTGCACCACGTTTTCAAGTTTGCCATCAGCACCCACCGGCAACACCGCGAGAGTGCCACCCGGATCTTCAGCCACCGAATAGTTGCTGACGAACAGATGACTGCCATCGCCGCTGAGGCTGGAATGCGTTGGCTCGTTGCCCAGGCTCTGGACCTGATTGATCAGGTTCAGCTCATGGGTCCTGGAATCAATCGCATAACTGCTGACACGCCCGACCGGATCTTTCTGACCCGGGCCGTTTTCATTGACCACGAACAGGTAACGCTGATCCTTGGACAGGGTCAGCCAGGACGGGTTTTCGCTTGGGACCACTTGCAGTGGTTTGGCGTCGATCTGCCCGGTGGAACTGTCGAAGTTCAGGCGATAAATCCCCTGACTCTGACCCGCCGTGTAGGAACCCACCAGCAATTGGTACTCATCGGCCGAGACAGCCTGAACGCCCATCGCGCCGACGCTGACGGCGATCAACAGCGGCCAGAAGTTACGCATTCTCAGGCGCATCGTCCTCGTCGTCATGACCACCGATAGCGGTCAGGCACACCAACCGGTGCTCGCCGGAATCGCCGATGATCAACCAGCTTTGCAGGGTCGGGTCGAAGGTGGCGGCCTGAACCTGCGCCGGGGTGAACTCCCAGTGCTTGGCCGCTCGCCCATCCATGCACTCGATGTGCAGGTTATCGACGTCATCGAGGGAGAATTCGAATGCGTGCAACCCGTCGATTTCCACCATGTCGCAGTGTTCGAGGGTGTTGAGCAGGGTATCGGCTTCGGTAGTCATGGCAGTCAATCTTTGAATGGGAAAGATGCAATGATAACTCATGATCGTTCCCACGCTCCGCGTGGGAATGCAGTACGGGACGCTCCGCATCCCAAGCAGACGCAGAGCGTCCATTAAGGCATTCCCACGCGAAGCGTGGGGAACGATCAGTTACAGGGCTTCACGCGACGGCTGTCCATCCACCAAGCGTTGTATGCGCAGCGGATTACTATTCTTCAACGCGTCCGGCAGCAGATTGTCCGGGTAGTTCTGGAAGCACACCGGGCGCAGGAAACGGTCAATCGCCAAGGTGCCCACGGACGTACCGCGCGCATCAGAGGTCGCCGGGTACGGCCCACCATGGACCATCGAATCGCAGACTTCCACGCCGGTCGGATAACCATTGAGCAGAATCCGCCCGACCTTTTGCTCCAGCAAAGCCGTCAATTCGCCAAACTGTTCAAAGTCCGCCGGATCGCCAATGATCGTCGCCGTCAGCTGCCCATGCAGCCCGTTCAGCGCGGCAGTGAGTTGCGCCTGATCGGCCACTTCCACCACCACCGTGGTCGGGCCGAACACCTCTTCCTGCAAGACCTCATCACCGTTGAGCAACAGGCTGACATCAGCCTTGAACAACTGCGGTTGGGCCTGATTGCCCTGTTGCGCGTTACCGGCCAGGTGCGTGATGCCGGCATGAGCCAGGAGTTTGTCCAGGCCTTTGCCATAGCTGTTCAAGGTCCCCGCATTGAGCATGGTTTGCGCCGGCTGATCGTTGATCAACCCGGCAACCTGCTGCACAAACGCGCTGAACTGCGCTGAACGAATCCCGATCACCAGCCCGGGATTGGTGCAGAACTGACCACAGCCCTGGACCACCGAGGCGGTCAGGTCGCGGGCGACCGTTTCAGCTCGGCTCTGCAACGCCTGTGGCAACACGATCACCGGGTTGATGCTCGACATTTCGGCGAACACCGGGATCGGCTGTGCACGTGCTGCAGCCATGTCGCACAAGGCACGACCGCCCTTCAGCGAACCGGTAAAACCAACAGCCAGAATCGCCGGGTGCTTGACCAGCGCCTCGCCGACTCCGCCACCGTAAATCATGTTGAACACACCGGCCGGCATGCCGGTTTTTTCCGCCGCTCGCAGGATCGCGTCAGCCACCCATTCGGCCGTGGCCATGTGACCGCCGTGTGCCTTGAACACCACCGGGCAACCGGCCGCCAGGGCCGAGGCGGTATCGCCACCGGCCGTTGAGAACGCCAAGGGAAAGTTGCTGGCGCCAAACACCGCCACCGGGCCGAGGCCGATGCGGTACTGGCGCAAGTCCGGACGCGGCAGCGGCGTGCGTTCCGGTAGCGCCCGGTCAATACGGGCACCATAGAAGTCACCGCGACGCAGCACTTTGGCGAACAGGCGCATCTGCCCGCTGGTGCGACCGCGTTCGCCTTGAATGCGCCCAGCGGGCAGCGCGGTTTCGCGGCAGACCACTGCGACAAACTCGTCACCCAACGCGTCCAGCTCATCGGCTATCGCATCGAGAAATTGTGCACGGCGTTCCGCACTCAAGCTGCGATAGGCCGGGTAAGCCGAAGCGGCGGCCTTGGCGGCGGCGTCGACTTCTTCCGGGGTAGCCTGGAAGAAATCGTGCGGCAACGCTTCGCCGGTGCTGGCGTCGACACTTTGCAATTTGAGCGTGCCGCTCGCACTGCGCTGGCCGCCAATGTAGTTATGTCCAAGAACCTGAGTCATGCCTGTCTCCTTAAAGGGTGCCAACTGTGCCGGGCAGGAACGCCGCTTCAGCGGGTGCAATGCCGTTGATCAACGGTGCGCCGAACTCGGCCTGGCTGATCTCGAAAACGTCACCCGCCCGGGTGCGGATGCCATCAGCGAACGACAAAGTCGCGGTGCCAAAGAAATGAATGTGCACATCCCCCGGGCGCAAGAACTGACTGTACTTGAAATGGTGGTACTCAAGGTTTTCCAGGCTGTGGCACATGTTGGCCTCGCCGCTGAGAAACTCGTTCTGCCACAGCACTTCACCGTCGCGCAGGATACGGCTGGTACCAGCCAGGTGCTGCGGCAATTCGCCCACCCGAAGTTCCGGGCCATAGCTGCAACTGCGCAGTTTGGAATGCGCCAGGTACAGGTAGTTTTTACGCTCCATGACGTGATCGGAAAACTCGTTGCCGACCGCATAACCGAGGCGATAAGGCTTGCCATCGTGACCTATGACGTAGAGGCCGCTGAGCTCAGGCTCTTCGCCGGCGTCTTCAGCGAATGGCGGTAGCGGGAACGGTTTGCCCGGGCGAACGACGATGCTGCCGTCGCCCTTGTAGAACCACTCCGGTTGTACGCCGGCCTGCCCTGCTTGCGGTTTGCCGCCCTCCACTCCCCATTTGAATATGCGCATGGTGTCGGTCATGGCCGCTTCGTCACCGGCGTGTTGATGCATCTTGTCCCGGGCCGAGGCGCTGCCCAAATGGGTCAGGCCCGTGCCGCTGACTAGCATGTGCGCCGGGTCCGGGTGATCCAGCGGCGGCAGGATGCGCAACGCGGCCAGCAGGTCGGCATAGTCATGGCTGGTGCCCAGGCCCAAGGCATTCACCTGCTGTTGCAGATTCGTGCCTGCTTCGATTGCCGCCAGTGCCAGGTCACGAACGGTATGCGCATCCCGCACTTCATGCACCAGACCATCCTCGACAACGCCGACGCGGCGCTCGCCGTTACTCAATTCGAATTGAACCAAACGCATGATTTTCTCCTGTTTATTCAAAACACTCCCGGCCCCTGTGGGAGCGAGCCTGCTCGCGATTGCGGTGTATCAGTCGCCATCACTTTTGAATGTGACGGCCTCATCGCGAGCAGGCTCGCTCCCACAGTTGATTGGGGTTGGCCTTAGGTACGGGTCGCACCACGCGCACTGGCCGCAAACTGATCCGCCGGCAGCACATGCTTGCGCTCCAGCAACCGATAAACCACGCCCGTCAGCACCAGCCCGAACACCATCACGCCCGACAGGAAATACAGCCCCGACGCGAGGTTGCCGGTGTACTCCTTCAGAGCACCGATCACGAACGGACCGATGTAACCGCCGAGGTTGCCCACCGAGTTGATCAAGGCGATGCCGGCCGCCGCACTGGCCCCGGCGAAGAATCGACCCGGCAAGGTCCAGAACACTGCGGTGCAGGAAAACAGTGCAAACGCCACCAGGCAGAGAGCTGCCAGTTGCAACACCGGCACCGTCAGCCAGGCACTGAGGAACAGGCCAATGGCACCCAGCACATACAGCACGGCGAGGTGGCCGTAGCGGTCATTCAAGCGGTCGGAACTGCGTGGAATGATCAGCAAGCCGATGATCCCGAAAATGTACGGCACCGCTGAAACGAACCCGGTGACCAGATCGGTGCCGCCAAACTGTTTGATCAGCGTCGGTAACCACAGACCCAAGCCATAGATGCTCAACGTCACCGGCAGGTAAAACAGCGCCAGCAGCAACACACGCTTGTCTTTGAGCGCGTGCAACGGATTGCCGTGACGGGTCTGGCCGTATTCCTGAAGGTCCTTTTTCAGCTCGCCGGACAGCCAGTCCTTTTCGGCCTGGTCCATCCACTTCACTTGTTGCGGGCCGTCAGGCAGGTAACGCAGCACCGGCCAGGTCAGCAGGATCGCTGGCATACCGATGACGATGAACAGCCACTGCCAACCGTGCAGACCGAGGGTGCCGTCCATGCCGAGCAAGCCGCCGGACACCGGGCCGGTGATCATCATCGCGATGGGTTGGGAAAGAATGAACAGACCGAGGATCTTGCCGCGATGGCGAATCGGAAACCACTGAGTGATGTAGTACAGAACGCCCGGGAAGAAACCGGCTTCCGCCGCACCGAGCAGAAAGCGCATCACGTAGAAGCTTTGCGGCCCCTGAACGAAGGCCATGCCAATGGTGATGGCGCCCCAGGTGACCATGATCCGCGCAAACCAGCGTCGCGCGCCGAAACGGTCGAGCATCAGGTTGCTGGGGATTTCAAAGAGGAAATAACCAATGAAGAACAGTCCGGCACCGAGTCCGTAAGCGGCATCACCGAGGCCGATGTCGGCGCCCATGTGCAGCTTGGCGAAGCCAACGGCGGAGCGATCCACATAGGCGATCAGGTACAGCAGGATCAGGAAGGGAATCAGTTTGAGTGTGATGCGACGAATAAGCCGCAGGTCCTGGCTCATGAGTTCGGTCTCCGATTGTTGTTGTTATAGAACCTCGGGGGACGCCTCTCGCAGAAAATCTGCCAGGGCCATCCCTCCGTTGAAAACGACTATATAGTAATACTATTTATCCAACAACACTTCCAAAGCGGCGAATTTGCGCCTATGTTAGGCCGTAGATTTAACAGAATAGTCATACAATAAGAGAATCGATCATGTCTGATAAGAAACCCACCCTGCGCTCCGCCCAATGGTTTGGCACCGCCGACAAGAACGGCTTCATGTACCGCAGCTGGATGAAGAATCAGGGCATCGCCGACCACCAATTCCAGGGCAAGCCAATCATCGGCATCTGCAACACCTGGTCGGAACTGACCCCGTGCAACGCACACTTCCGCCAGATCGCGGAGCACGTCAAGCGTGGGGTGATCGAGGCCGGTGGGTTTCCTGTGGAATTCCCGGTGTTCTCCAACGGCGAATCCAACCTGCGCCCGACCGCCATGTTCACCCGCAACCTGACGAGCATGGACGTCGAAGAAGCCATTCGCGGCAACCCGATTGATGGTGTCGTGTTGCTGACCGGTTGCGACAAAACCACCCCGGCACTGCTGATGGGCGCGGCCAGTTGCGACGTGCCGGCCATCGTCGTCACCGGCGGACCGATGCTCAACGGCAAGCACAAAGGCCAGGACATCGGTTCCGGCACCGTGGTGTGGCAGCTCAGCGAACAGGTCAAGGCTGGCACCATCACCATTGATGACTTCCTCGCGGCCGAGGGCGGCATGTCCCGCTCGGCCGGCACCTGCAACACCATGGGCACCGCATCGACCATGGCCTGCATGGCCGAAGCACTGGGCACTTCCCTGCCCCACAACGCGGCAATTCCAGCGGTGGATGCACGGCGTTATGTGTTGGCACATATGTCCGGCATGCGTGCGGTCGAGATGGTTCGCGAAGATCTGAAACTGTCGAAAATCCTCACCAAGGAAGCCTTCGAAAACGCGATCCGCGTTAACGCCGCGATTGGCGGTTCAACCAACGCCGTGATCCACTTGAAAGCCATCGCCGGCCGTATTGGCGTGGACCTGGAACTGGATGACTGGACCCGCATCGGTCGCGGCATGCCGACCATCGTCGACCTGCAACCGTCCGGGCGTTTCCTGATGGAAGAGTTCTACTACGCCGGTGGTTTGCCAGCGGTGTTGCGTCGTCTGGGTGAAGCCAACCTGATCCCGAACCCGAACGCCTTGACCGTCAACGGCAAGACCCTCGGCGAGAACACCAAAGACGCACCGATTTATGGTCAGGACGAAGTGATCCGCACCCTCGACAACCCGATTCGCGCCGACGGCGGCATCTGCGTATTGCGCGGCAATCTGGCGCCACTCGGCGCGGTGCTCAAACCCTCCGCGGCCACGGCTGAACTGATGCAACATCGCGGCCGGGCCGTGGTGTTCGAGAACTTCGACATGTACAAGACACGGATCAACGATCCAGAACTGGACGTCGACGCCAACTCGATCCTGGTGATGAAGAACTGCGGACCGAAGGGTTATCCGGGCATGGCCGAAGTCGGCAACATGGGCTTGCCGGCCAAGCTGCTGGCGCAAGGCGTGACCGATATGGTGCGCATCTCTGACGCGCGCATGAGCGGCACCGCTTATGGCACCGTGGTTCTGCACGTCGCGCCGGAAGCGGCAGCAGGCGGGCCGTTGGCCGCTGTGAAAGAAGGTGACTGGATTGAACTGGACTGCGCCAATGGGCGCCTGCACCTGGACATTCCGGATGCTGAACTGGCGGCGCGCATGGCGGATCTTCAGCCACCACAGCAAATGATCCTGGGCGGATACCGTCAGCTGTACATCGACCATGTGCTGCAAGCGGATCAGGGCTGCGACTTTGACTTCCTGGTCGGCTGCCGTGGTGCAGAAGTCCCGCGCCACTCTCACTAACCCCGCAGCCCCCTGTGGGAGCGAGCCTGCTCGCGAAGGCGGAGTGTCAGTCGATATCATCTTGACTGGTACACCGCCTTCGCGAGCAGGCTCGCTCCCACATTTGATTTGCATCTGCCTCAAGATTCCGTTGCGCCTGTTATCATGCGCAACACCCCCTCGCACAGGACCGCGTCGTTCCCCATGGATTACCGCAAACCGTCCGACCGTAAAAGCATGCACTCGCGCATTGTCCAGGAACTGGGCATGCAGATCGTTTCCGGGCGTTTCAAGCCATGTGACAAACTGCCCGCCGAGGCTCTGTTGTGTGAGGAGTACGCGGTCAGCCGCCCGGTGCTGCGCGAAGCCACCCGAGTATTGGTCGCCAAGGGGCTGGTGTATTGCCGTCCGCGTGTTGGCACAGTGGTCAAGCAACGCAAGGAATGGCACATGCTCGACCCGGACGTTTTGCATTGGCTGATGCAAAGCAGCCCGCAGAATGAATTTTTCGACCTGTTGACCAGTGTGCGCAGCATCATCGAGCCTGCCGTCGCCGCACTGGCCGCACAGTTCGCCACGGAGGCGGACATCGCGTCCATTGGCGAAGCTTACCAACGCATGGAGGCTGCGCCGACGCCGGAAGCCTTGCTGCAACCGGATCTGGATTTCCACAGCCGGATCGCCGATGCCACCCACAACGACTTGCTGGCCAACCTGTGCAACATGCTGTCGGTGGCGATAGCCGAAGCGTTGAAGCATTCCAACCAGCGGCCTAACCTGCATGAACTGGCGCTGCCTCGGCACAAGGCGATTCTCACGGCCATCGAGAACCGCGACGCGCTCGGCGCACGGCATGCGACACTGGTGCAGCTGGATGATGCGCGTAGTGCGTTGAATGTGGTGTTGGGCGGCGATCCCAACTGACCCAACACTAATCCAAAAGTTACAAATCCCCCCTGTGGGAGCGAGCCTGCTCGCGATGGCGTAGTGTCAGTCAATATCAATGTTGAATGTACCGCCGCTATCGCGAGCAGGCTCGCTCCCACAGGGACTTGAGTCGAATCCGAGGTATAAAAAAAGCCGCAACCCAGGTTGCGGCTTTTCTATTTCAGACGAGGATCAGTGAGCGAACAGCGAGTTGCCCTTCTGCCCAGCCAGTTTCTCCGGCTTGATCAGGAACCGTGCCAGCGCAGGCAACAGCCACAGCGCGCCGAACATGTTCCACAGCAGCATGAAGGTCAGCATCAGGCCCATGTCGGCCTGGAACTTGATGGCCGAGAAGATCCAGGTGCAGACGCCGATGGCCAGGCACAGACCGGTGAACAGCACCGCTTTACCGGTGGACTTCAGCGTCTGGTAGTAGGCTTCTTGCAGCGGCAGACCGGCCCGCAGGAAACTTTCCAGGCGGCTGTAGATGTAGATGCCGTAGTCCACGCCAATCCCGACACCCAGCGCCACCACCGGCAAGGTCGCGACTTTCACGCCGATGCCCATGAAGGCCATCAGGGCGTTACCCAGTACCGACGTCAGCACCAGTGGCAACACGATGCACAAGGTCGCCGCCCACGAACGGAAGGTGATCATGCACATGGTCGCGACGCAGATGTAGACGAGGATCAGGATGGTTAGCTCGGATTCCTTGATCACTTCGTTGGTGGCCGCTTCAATACCGGCGTTACCGGCGGCGAGGATGAATTCCAGGCCGTCCTTGTTGTTCTCCTTGGCGAATTCCTGCACCGCATGCACCGCACGATCGAGCGTCGCCGCCTTGTGATCGTTGAGGAACACCAGCACCGGCGCCAGGGAGCAACTGTTGTTGTACAGACCATCCGCACGGGAGATGGAGTTGTTCAGCACATCCGGGTTGCGCGACAGGGTTTCCCATTTCAGGTTGCCCTCGTTCATGCCCTTGATCATCTGCTTGGACACGGTCACCAGGGAAATCGCCGACTGCACGCCCTCGGTGTTCTGCATCTTCCACATCAGCTCATCGATCGGCGCCATGGCTTCATAGCGTGAGCAGCCTTCAGCCTTGGTCTTGACCATCACCACCAACACGTCGGAACTGGTGGAGTAGTTGCTGATGATGAAGTTGTTGTCTTTGTTGTAGCGCGAGTCCGGACGCAGTTCAGGTGCACCCTGATCAAGGTCACCGATTTTCAGGTTCTGGCTGTACCAGAGACCGCCACCGAAGGCCAGCAAGGCCAGGACGATCGACACCGGTGCGACTTTCGCGCTGGCAAAGTTCGACAGCAGGCGCCAGAACGGATGCTCGCGAGTTGCGTCCTTTTTGCTGCGCTCTACTGCGCGTTTGCTGATACCGACGTAGGAAATCGCCACCGGCAGCAGGATCAGGTTGGTGAACACGATCACTGCCACGCCAATGGACGCGCCGATGGCCAGTTCATGGATCACGCCAATGTCGATGATCAGCAACGTGATGAAACCCACCGCATCCGCAAGGATCGCAATCATCCCCGGCAGGAACAGCTGACGGAACGTGCGTCGCGCTGCAGTCAGCGCATTGTCGGCCTCACTGGACTGCAAGGCGATACCGTTGATCTTCTGTACGCCGTGGGAAATACCGATGGCAAAGATCAGGAACGGCACCAGCATCGAATACGGATCCAGCCCGAAGCCGAAGAAGTGCATCAACCCAAGCTGCCAGATCACCGCCACCAGCGTGGTACTGAGTACCGCCACGGTGCTGCGCATGCAGTTGGTGAACCAGTACAACAGAATCAGCGTAATAACGAAGGCGACGCCGAAGAACATCACCACCATGACCAGGCCATCGATCAGGTCGCCGACTTTCTTGGCGAAACCGACGATGTGGATCTGCACGTTAGGGTTCTGTTTTTCAAACTTGTCGCGGATTTTTTCTTCCAGCTCGTGGGAGAACTTGCGGTAGTCCAGCGCCAGCAACTTGCCCTGGTCCTGCGGGTCCGGGTAGGACTCCAGCAGCGGGATATCGACAATGCTCGACTTGAAGTCGTTGGCCACCAGACGCCCGACTTGCCCGGACTTGAGGACGTTGTTGCGCAGCAGATCGAGGCTTTGCTGGGAACCGTTGTAGCTCTGCGGGATCACCTCACCACCGGCGAAGCCCTCCTCCGTCACCTCGGTCCAGCGCACGCTCGGGCTCCACAGCGACTTGAGGCCGGAACGGTCGACGCCGGAAATGTAGAACACCTCGTCGTTGATCTGACGCAGGGTCTCCATGTATTCCTTGGAGAAGATATCGCCATCAGTGGCTTCCACCGAAATCCGCACGGTGTTGCCCAGGTTCGCCAGGTCGTTGCGGTGCTCCATCATCTTTTGAATGAACGGATGATCGAGCGGGATCATTTTTTCGAAACTGGTGGATGGCCGGATCAGCGTCGCCTGCCAGAACAGGAAAATACTGACCAGCAGGCAGATGAAGATCACTGCCGGGCGGTTGTTGAAAATCAGGCGCTCAAGAAACGTCGCCTTGTCCTGGTGATGGCTTGTCATCGATGTCATAGCTCCGCCCTTCTTATTATTTGCCCAGCTCTGAGCCGGTTGGCGAAGTAGCGCGAACGCCGCCCTGTCCTGCCAGAATCAGATTGCCGTTGCCCGCCGCCGCCACTGCCGATACGGAAATGCGATCCGGACGGTTGAACACGCTGAAGGTTTCGCCGTTGTCGTTGCTGCGCACCACCGAGCCGCCGTTACCGACGATCACGATGGAACCGTCGTCGAGCAGGGTTGCGCCAGACAGCCCGAACTCCAGCGCGCCACGAGCGGCTTTCAGCTCGACCTGTTCCCAGGTGCTGCCGAAATCCGTGGAGCGGTAGAGATTGCCGCGCAGGCCGTAAGCCAGCAGCGTATTGGCTTGCGCCGTGCCGATGACACCGAAGAGCGATCCTTCGTACGGCCCTTCAACTTTCTCCCAGGTCTGCCCCCAATCGGCTGAGCGGAACATGCTGCCCTGCTCGCCGACGATGAACAGCCCGGCATCCTTGACTGAAGCGATGCCATTGAGGTGGAGCTGGTCCTCGTTGTCCAGGCGGTCGCTGGCGTCTTCCCAGTGCTTGCCGCCGTCGGTGGTTTCCAGCAGCGCGCCATAGGCACCCACGGCATAACCGCTGTTGGCGTCCTTGAACCAGACGTCAAGCAGCGGCGCTTCGCGTTTCAAATCGTCGAATTGTTTGGTCCAGGTGGCGCCACCGTCCTCGCTCGCGAGGATCTGTGCGTCATGGCCGACGGCCCAGCCGTGTTTGTCATCGACAAAAAACACCGACGTCAGCAGTGCCCGGGTGGGTACCTTGGCTTGAACCCAGGTCGTGCCTTGGTCATCGGAATACAGAATGTGCCCGCGATCGCCGACCGCGACCAGGCGTTTGCCGGCGTGGACGACATCAAGCATCAGGCTTTTGGCAGCCTTGGCAGATTCAATGGCATAAACAGCATCGGATGCTGGCGCGGCAGCTGCCAGCACAGGTGCCGACAACACAGCACAGCCCAACAGCGAGAGCGCTGTAGCCAGCAACGCGAACTTGCGTAATGCCGGCGGGCGGCAGATACCCACACCCATGACAGGCTCACTCATAGACCTTCCCCCATTATTATTGTTAGGTCGTTCAACCTTTCAGGGCGCCGTAAGGGTGCTCGTTGTGATTGGCTGTTTGGAACCTGGTCCTGAAACGCGCAATCTAGAGCCCCTTCGGAAGCTGGCTTATCCTATCGGGGTTTGGAAAGGTCTGACAATCGACGCTGCGTTATGTTTTGTTAACCTGAGGGGGATGGGGTTTTTCTGAATGATTGGGTATCAGGCGGGGTGATTGGGGGTTCGGGGTTCGGGGTTCGGCGTACATATCCATTCCTGCGGTAACGGCTGCTTATGGTTTCGCTCTTACAGCGACTCACTTTTCCAGACGCCGGAATGCCGGCCCAGCGAAAAGTAAGCAAAAGGCTTCGCCCCGGCGTACGGCGCCTCGCTAAAGCTCCGCGTTCCCTCGCTACGGTGTCCATCAGGGGGCATCGCCTCCGGTCTGCTTCGCTACGACCTCCTCTCGATGTGTGCGGCTTCGCCGCACGGCGCTACGCGCCTAACCCCCTGATGAACACCTACGCTCGGCCTGCCGAAGGGGCGAAAGATCAAAAGCAGATCAAGATCAAAAACAGATCAACATCAACGGCAAGATCAACAGCTTCGCGAGCAAGCTCGCTCCCACAGTTGGACAGGGTACATCCGCTGGCAGGCCAGCTCCCACAATGGATCGGCGTACAGCCCTTGCTTCCCACCACTCAACAGGCCGAGCGTTAGCTCGCCTGAAAGCTTTTGATCTTGGGCTTTTGATTCACCCGCCCCCTCATGCCCTGAGCCTCTCCGTCAACCCGAAGCTACCTCCACCGGTGCCTCTATCAATGTTGATCCCCTGCGTATTAAAGCCTGCAGGTACGCCTTTTCGTCATAGACGGTGCTGGTTTTCCAGCACCGATAAACGATTCTGATCCACTTAAAAGCGAGCCCCCTGGGCCCGAGTGGACCCTGGGGGAGCAAAGCATGACTCAGGCCAGGCTTTTGCTGACCACTTCAAACACATCGCTGGACAGCTGACCCGAAGCACGAATCCGCTCCAGCTCACCTTTCATCAACGCCTGACGCGCATCGTCATACTTGCGCCAGCGAGTCAGCGGCGCCAGTTGGCGCGAAGCGATCTGCGGGTTGAAGCCATTGAGCTCGATCACCAAGTCTGCGAGGAAGCGATACCCTGATCCGTCAGCCGCATGGAAATTGATCAGGTTCTGCCCGGCAAACGCACCGACCAACGCCCGCACCTTGTTCGGGTTTTTCATGTTGAACGCCGGATGCTGCATCAACTGACGCACCCGCTCCAGACCACCCGGCAACGTGCTGCCCGCCTGAACACTGAACCACTGATCCATGACCAACGGATTGTCCTTGAAGTGCTCGGCAAAACTCGCCAGTGCCTTGGCCTTTTGTTCTTCAAACGGCGAGTTGACCAACACCGCCAGCGCGGTCAGTCGTTCGGTCATGTTGTCGCTCGTCTCGAATTGCTCAAGCGTCGCTGCCAACACTTCCGGTTTGCCGCTGAGCATCAGATACGACAGCGCAATGTTCTGCAACGCCCGACGAGCGAAGTGCTCGGCCTCCGCCACGTAAGGGGTTTTCTTCGACAGATCGCGATTGGCCTGATAACGCAGCCACAGCGCTTCAAACAACCCTTCAGCCAATTGCTTGCGGGCAAACTCGCGAGCGATGTGAATCGCATCGACGTCAGCCACTTCGCTGATTTCGGTCAAATACGCCTCGCCCGGCAGCGACAGCATCTCCGCGACCATGGCCTGATCCAGCGTCTCGTCCGACAGCACAGTGCGCAAGGCGCGAATCAGGCGCTGATCCAGCACCAGCGTTTCACCAGCCTGATGTTGGGCAATCAGCTCTTGCAGCACTTGCACCGACAATTGCTGGCCGGCATCCCAACGGTTGAAACCGTCGCTGTCATGCTGCATCAGGAACATCAGTTGATCGCGGTTGTACGGGAAGCTCAGTTTGACCGGCGCCGAGAAACCACGCAGCAGCGAAGGCAACGGCTGTTCAGCGATGTCGACGAAGGTGAAAGTCTGCTCGGCTTCGGTCACCGAGATCACCCGCGACGTGCCCTGGGCACTGGCTTCACCGGAGAGACGCAAGGCAATTGCCGCGCCTTTGGAATCCAGCAGGCCCAACTCCACCGGAATCACGAACGGCAGTTTTTCAACTTTGTCCGGGGTTGCCGGGCAGCTTTGACGGAAGGTCAGGCTGTAGGTTTTCGCCGCCGCGTCGTAAGACTCGCTCACCGCCAACCGCGGCGTACCCGCTTGGCTGTACCAGCGTTTGAACTGGGTCAGGTCGACACCGTTGGCATCTTCCATCGCCTTGATGAAGTCGTCACAGGTCACGGCCTGGCCGTCGTGGCGGTCGAAATACAGGTCGCTGCCTTTGCGGAAGCCTTCGGCCCCGAGCAAGGTGTGGATCATGCCGACCACTTCCGAGCCCTTTTCGTACACCGTCAGGGTGTAGAAGTTGGAAATCTCGATAAAGCTGTCCGGGCGCACGGCGTGGGCCATGGGACCCGCATCTTCGGCGAACTGGTGCGTGCGCAGGTACGCCACGTCCTGGATGCGCTTGACCGTGGCCGAGTTCATGTCCGAGGAGAACCCGGCATCGCGGAACACGGTGAAGCCTTCCTTGAGCGACAGCTGGAACCAGTCTCGGCAGGTCACGCGGTTGCCCGACCAGTTGTGGAAGTATTCGTGGGCGACGATGGCTTCCACACGCTGGTGCGCAGCGTCTGTTGCGGTTTCGGCGCGGGCCAGTACGGCGCTGGAGTTGAAGATGTTGAGGCCCTTGTTCTCCATGGCGCCCATGTTGAAGTCGTTGACCGCGACAATCATGAAGATGTCCAGGTCGTATTCGCGACCGTAGACCTCTTCATCCCAGCGCATCGACTTCTTCAGGCTGTTCATGGCGTGCTGGCACTTGTCGATGTTTTCCGGCTCGACGTAAATGCGCAATGCCACGGAACGCTCGGTCATGGTGGTGAAGGTGTCTTCGACGCACCACAAATCACCGGCCACCAGCGCGAACAGGTACGCCGGTTTCATGAACGGGTCTTCCCAGGTCGCCCAGTGCCGGCCGTCTTCGCCGGGGCCGCTGGCAATCGGGTTGCCGTTGGACAGCAGCACCGGATAGCTGTGCTGCTCGGCGACCACCGTGGTGGTGAACTTGCTCATCACGTCCGGGCGATCGAGATAATAGGTGATCTTGCGAAAGCCTTCAGCCTCGCACTGGGTGCAGAACATGCCGCTGGATTTGTACAAGCCTTCCAGCGCGGTGTTGGTTTCCGGGTGGATCTTGACGCTGGTGTCGACCGTGAACGTGGTACTGGTCGGGTGCAGGGTCAGGTGATTCTCGGTCAGTTGGTAGTCTGCGTCGCTCAGTTCTCGATCCGCCAGGGTCACCGCCAAAAGCTCAAGCTGCTGACCGTCCAGCACCAGCGGCGGCAGGCCCGGGCCGCGCTCGGGATTGCGGCGCATCACCAGTTGCGCATGGACCAGACTGTGGTCCTCGTACAACTCGAAGGTCAGGTGCGTCTCGTCGATCAGGTACTCGGGCGCCTGATAGTCTTTCAGGTAAATCATCTTCGGTTGTTCGGTGCGCATGCTGGAGTCCTTACTGATGCACGGCGAGCTGATAAGCCGTGTATTTACGAATGTTGATCACGCCGGTGTCGAAGATCAGGTATTGGCCCTTGACCCCTAACAGCGTGCCTTCGGCAATCGGATTCTTGTCCAGGTTGAAGCTGACGATTTTGGCCGGATATTGCTCGACCGGATAGCGGATCTCGAGGGTTTCTACGTCGGCAATGGTCTGAATGGCTTGTAGGCCGAATCGTTCCTGCAAGGTTTGCAGGCCCTCGGCGCAACTGTCGAACAACTGATCGCGAACTTCGGCCAGGTTCACCGAAGCTGCTTCACCCTTGAGCAAGGCGCGCCAGTTGGTCTTGTCCGCCACCTGGCTGCGGAACAGGTCTTCGACGAAACCCGATTGCTGACGGGTCGACACGCGCATGATCGGCAATGCCTGACGTGCGCCCTGATCGATCCAGCGGGTCGGCAACTGAGTGGCGCGGGTAATCCCGACTTTCACCCCCGACGAGTTGGACAGATAGACGATGTGATCGGTCATGCAAAACGTCTGGCCCCACTCCGGCTCACGGCAGGTGCCAGCATCAAAGTGGCAACGCTCCGGGCTCATGATGCAGATGTCGCACTGCGCCAGTTTGGTCATGCACGGGTAGCAATACCCCTGGCTGAAACTGGTTTTGGTCTTGCGTCCGCAATGGGTGCAATGAATTGCCCCCAGGTATTCCAGGCGCACGGTGGTGCCGATCATTGGATTGACCGGCACCTCGAGCTCGCCCAGACGAAACGCGTACTGCACGTCGGCCCCGTCAAGGCGGGCCGACATTTTACTGATTGCACCACGGCCAATCTCGATCAATGGATGGCATCCGACTTGAACAGAATGTTTGGCACGCTGATCGACTTTGAACTGCATTCCTGCGGGCCCATGTAACCGGTGCGCTCGTCTTCGGGCAGGTTCTGGATTTCCCAGGCGATCATCGCTTGCAGCGACAGTTCACGTTGCTCGGCGGTGAGCTTGTTACCGTCGGCCCATTTTCCGATTTCCACCGCCAGTTTCAGGCTCTGGTAGATATCGGGGGTGATGTTTTTGATCATTTCGTTAAAAGAGGACATCAAGGTCTCCGCGCTCTTTAATTCATAAACTGTTTTAGGCGGCCAGTTTACGGCGGTTGTACAAACCACCCAACAAACCGGTGAAGCATCCGATGAGTAACCCGCTGACATGGGCGGCGTTGGCGATTTCACCAAAGCCGATCATCGAGACCAGCCCGGACAGGCACAGCACCAGCCACACCAGCATCATCACCAGCACGCCGCGCGGCAGGCGATAAGCCGGGTTCGGCGCCAACAGCTGGAAGATCCAGCAATGCCCGAGCAGACCGTACAACACGCCGGACAACCCGCCGAACAAGGTCGGACCGCTGAAAAAGTACTGGGCGCAATTGGAAACGAGGCTGAACAGCAACGTCAGGCCGATCAGGTTGATGCTGCCCTGACGCGACTCGATACGCCGGCCCAGTTCCCAATACCACATGCCGTTCATGGCCAGGTGCAGGATGCCGAAGTGGATCAGCATCGGCGTCATCAGTCGCCACCACTGCCCCGCTGCCAGGCTGTCGGCCAATGGCACGAAGTGGATGTACTCGCCGATCACGCGAAAATCGAGGAAGGTCAGCCAGCGCATCGTGTCGAGGTTTTCACCCAGCAGCGTCACCGCGCCCACGAGGATGCTCAACAGCAAAACGGCTGCGGTCGCCTTGGCGTAGCGCAGTTGCTCGACAAAACCGGGACGGCGGGTGGTTTGCACCGCCGGAATGTCCAGTTGCTGATCAGGGTCACCGGCCGGAAACCGCTCGTACAGCGAGCGCACGTCTTCGCTGATGTTGGCAGGCACCCAAAGCACCTGTTCGCCCGACTCTTCGCTGACGCGATGCGGCACCTGCATGCGCTGCAACAGTTTGACGAACCCGCTCAAGTCCACCGCCAGCGGCAGCCGCAATACGGCAACAGCACTCATTGCAACACCTCCGGCCGTTCGACATCGACCCAGACAAATTTATTCGGATCGAGCCGGGTTTCCTGATCCAGCCGATAGGCAACCAGTTTGCCGTAGAGCACGGCGCTGTAATCCAGACAGGCCAGGTTCGGCCGGATTGGCACTGGTTTGCCGCTGCGCCAGTAGTGGCCGACGAACAACAGTGGCTCATCGGCGCCGTAACGCAGCAGGGTGTTTTTTTCCGTGGACGTCAGGGGTGTCTGCGCCACTGGCTCGGGCAACGCGTCAGGCTGGAACACGATGTCTCCGTAGGTTTGCGGGTCGTCTTCCCAGAATTTGGTGCGAAAGAACGAACGCACCAGACCGTCGCCGCTGGTCATGGTCAGGCCATGGGGCAAGCGCATGTCGGTGCCGCGCAGCAGCCGGTCGAACACGGTGCAGGCGAAACTGCCCGGCTCGGCTGACGCCTGGAGGAAATGTTCATCGACACAGCCATTGGGGAACAGCGCGCGCAACGGCGCGATCAGGCCCGAATCCCAGCACGCATGCACCACCCGGAAACGGCCGGCATCGACAAATAACGGCAACTCGTAGAACCACTCCAGGAAGTCATGCCAGTCACCGGGATGGTTTTCGAACTGGGTCAGGGTTTCACCGAGCAAGCGGGCATGGCGCGGCGTATGCTCACGAACGAACTGCTTGCCGCTGCCCGGTAGCGCCGGTGTGCTCCAGCCCAGTGCGTTGAATTCATGGTTGCCCATGATGCACAACGCCTGGCCGGCCACGACCATGTCATGGACGATGTGCAGCGCCTCGCGAATTCGCGGGCCGCGATCAATGATATCGCCCACAAACACGGCCATCCGCGACGAATGCCGCCAGACGCCGCCTTGTTTGTGATAACCGAGCCGGTCGAGCAAGTGCTCAAGGGTCAGAGCGCAACCGTGCACGTCACCGATCAGGTCGTAGCTACGCGCGGGATCGAGCATCAGTCGCCTCCACCACCCAGTCGACTGCCCCAACCGAGCTTGGTCCGGCAGACTTCATAGTAATTGTGGTCAAGCGGATGAATCAGCCGCAACTTCTGCGCTTTCTTGCTGATGGTGATGGTGTCGCCGGGGGCGCAGGTGAAGTGGTTCTGCCCGTCACAGGAGACTTGCGGGTAAATCTGCATATCTTTGGACACAACGATTTTCAGCTCACTGTTGCCATCGACCACAATCGGCCTGCCCGACAAGGTATGGGGGTACATCGGCACAATCACAATAGCGTCAAGCTTGGGATGCATGATCGGTCCACCCGCCGACAGCGCGTAGGCGGTCGAACCGGTGGGCGTTGCGACGATCAGGCCGTCGGCCTTCTGACTGCAAACGAACTGGCCGTCGATGTAAAGCTCGAACTCGATCATCCGCGTCGATTTGCCGGGGTGCAGCACCACGTCATTGAGGGCATCGCCCTGACCGATGGCCTCGGCATGGCGGCGGACTTCGGCCTGCAGCAAAAAGCGGTTTTCCACCAGATAGTGGCCGTCGAGCACTTCGGCGACTTTGATTTCAAGCTCATCGGGGCGAATATCGGTCAGGAAACCGAGGCTGCCACGGTTGATGCCGAGCACCGGAATATTGTGCTTGGCCAGCGCCCGGGCGGCGCCGAGCAGGCTGCCGTCACCGCCGACCACAATCACCATGTCACAGACTTCGCCTAGCATCTTGCGTGACGAGGTTTGCAGGCCATGACCGGGAAGGACTTCGGCGATGGTGTCTTCGAGGATCACGTGCAAGTGACGATCGAGCAGAAACCGTTTCAGTCGGCGGACGGTATCCAGCACCTGAGAACTGCCCAGGCGACCGATGATGCCGATATTACGAAATTGCTCCATGGGGTTCCTGCGAGGACGGCGAAAAGGACGATTATGGGCGAAAGCGCGGGATAGACAAAATCCTTTCAGCCACAAGGGTGCACTCATGTTTAGGGCTATGCTCGCAAGATGATCCTATTTCCCGATTTGCTCTCGCTGCCCCATCAGTTGCGCCACCCCGAAGTGCGCGACCTGGCCTGGGTCATCCTCGCGCCGCCGATGCTCGTCGATACGCCGTGGCCGCAACGCCATCCGCTGGCCGGCAGCGAATGGGTGCAAGAGCCGGAACGGCTGGAGCGCTGGCTGCGGCAACTGGACCGTGACAGTTATGATTTGCTGCACTGGCTGTCCCAGGCCCGCACCCGGCGCCTGGGCCTGTACTACGAGCGACTGTGGCAGTACGCGGTGCGTCACGCACCGGGGATCGAGCTGATTGCCGCCAACCTGCCGATCCGCCGTGAGGGCCATACACTGGGCGAACTGGATATGCTGCTGCGCGACCGCGACGGCGTGCATCACCTGGAACTGGCGATCAAGCTCTATCTCGGGCCGCAAAATGGCGACGGGCATGACACTGCGCAGTGGCTCGGCCCCGGTTGTCACGATCGGCTGGACCGCAAGCTGGCCCACCTGGCCCACCATCAATTGCCCATTTCTGCCCGCGGCGAAAGTCGCGAAGCGCTGGCGGCGCTGGATATCCAGCAGTTCAGTGCACACCTGTGGCTCGGCGGTTACCTGCTGTATCCGTGGCCGGGACGCTCCGCGCCTCCCGGCGGTGCACATCCGCAGCATTTGCGCGGTAGCTGGCTGCATCAGAAAGACTGGCCGGACTTTGTCGTACAACGCCCCTTCGGTCGCTGGCAACCCCTGCCCCGCCATGCCTGGCTGGCACCGGCGCATTACCCAGCGGAGCACACCTGGAACGACGAGCAATTGCGCGCGTGGCTCAACGAACTGGAGCCTCTGGCGCCCGCACAATTGATGGTGCGCCTGGTCGAGAATGCCGAGGGGGATTGGGAGGAAGCAGAGCGGTTGTTTCTGGTGGCGGATCTTTGGCCGAATGTGCCGGGTAGTGGTTGAGATGAGTGGTGTCTGGACTGGCCCGCGATGGGGTCGACTCGGTCTAGACCGACAAGCGTAATGCCAAAGCCGCCAACGTCACCAACAACACCGGCACCGTCAACACCACCCCGACCTTGAAGTAATACCCCCAGCCAATCCGGATACTCTTGCGTTCCAGCACATGCAGCCACAGCAACGTCGCCAGACTGCCAATCGGCGTGATCTTCGGCCCCAGATCGCTGCCGATGACGTTGGCATAAATCATCGCCTCCTTCACCACACCATGGGCCTGACTCGCATCGATCGACAGCAAACCGATCAGCACCGTCGGCAAATTGTTCATCATCGACGACAGAATCGCCGTCAGCACGCCTGTGCCCATCGCCGCGCCCCAGACACCGTAATGGGCAAACCCGTCGAGCCACCCCGCCAGATACCCGGTCAACCCGGCATTACGCAGGCCATACACCACCAAATACATGCCTAGCGAAAAAATCACGATCTGCCACGGCGCTTCTTTCATCACCTTGCGCGTGGAAATCTTGTGGCCTCGGGCAGCGATACCCAGCAGCAACGCGGCGCACACCGCAGAAATGGCGCTGATCGGGATACCCAGCGGCTCCAGGGCAAAACATCCCAGCAACAAAATCCCCAAGACCACCCAACCGGCATAGAACGTCGCCTTGTCATGGATCGCGGTGGCCGGCTGCGCTAATTGTTCAGGGTCGTAAGCCTTGGGAATGTCGCGCCGGAAGAACCACATCAACATGGCCAGCGTCGCCGCGACGCTCACCAGGTTGACCGGGATCATCACCGCCGCATACCGGTTGAACGTGATATCGAAGTAGTCGGCGGAAACAATATTTACCAGGTTCGACACCACCAGCGGCAGGCTCGCGGTGTCGGCGATGAAACCGGCGCCCATCACGAACGCCAGCGTGGCGGCCGGGGAGAATCGCAGCGCCAGCAGCATGGAAATCACGATGGGCGTGAGAATCAGTGCCGCGCCGTCGTTGGCGAACAATGCCGAGACCAACGCCCCCAACAGCACCATATAAGCGAAGAGTTTGCGCCCGCTGCCCCGGCCCCAACGCGCCACATGCAAGGCGGCCCAGGCAAAAAAACCCGCCTCGTCCAGCAGCAGACTGATGATGATCAGCGCCACAAACGTGCCGGTGGCGTTCCAGATGATCTGCCACACAATCGGGATATCGATTAGCTGCACGACGCCGAAAACCAGCGCCAGTACAGCGCCGAATACCGCACTCCAACCGACGCCCAGGCCTTTGGGTTGCCAGATCACCAGCGTGATGGTCAGCAGGAAAATGAGTGAGGCGATGAGCATGCAAAAACCTTGTGCGGAAAAACAAACCGCGATTCAGCCGCAATGCTCGGGCGGAGTAAAGCCAAAACTTGCTGCACACCGGGAGGCCCGTAGCAGCTGTCGAGCAGCGCGAGGCTGCGTTCGGCTGCGAAGCAGTCGTAATACCTGCAAACGCGGTCTGTTTGAATTACCACGCCGCCTGATTTCACGACTGCTTCGCAGCCGAACGCAGCCTCGCGCTGCTCGACAGCTGCTACCAGCGAACGCAGCCTCGCGCTGCTCGGCAGCTGCTACAGGCAATTAGGTCTTTTTGTGTTGTTCGACCCATTTTCCATAGGCGTCGATGAACTTCTGCAAAAACGGCTTCACCGATTCGGACAGTTTGTCCGCCTCGTCGAACAGCGACCCGGCACCTCCGAGATAGGCTTCCGGCTGCTGCATGCACGGCACATCCAGAAATACCATGGCCTGACGCACGTTATGGTTGGCGCCAAACCCGCCAACAGCCCCCGGCGAAACACTGATGACTGCGCCCGGTTTGCCGCTCCAGGCACTCTGGCCATACGGCCGTGATCCCACGTCGATGGCATTCTTCAAAGGTGCCGGCACCGAACGGTTGTATTCCGGGGTGACGAACAGCACTGCGTCGGATGATCGCACCTGTTGCCGGAAAGTGCTGTAGGCTGCCGGCGGTGAAGCGCCATCGATGTCTTCGTTGTAGAGTGGCAAGTCACCAATTTCGACGATTTGAAGGTTGAGATTGGCTGGAGCAAGGTCGGCCAGTGCCAGTGCCACCTTGCGATTGATCGATGCCTTTCTCAAGCTGCCGACTATGACGGCGATCGTATAGACGTTGCTCATGGAAGATGTCTCGACTGTCCGATGGAAAGAACTTGTAGTTATAGATGACGAATCACCCAGCGGGCTGTTGAATTTCACACCCCTGACTATTTTTTTCTTGCACGAAAACTTACTTCGCCCTACCACGGTCTACACAACCGAAAATTGAGTGATTTATCTCCAGAGGTTCTAAACAGATGGCAGCAGTACTTGTCGGTCAGTTCCACGCAAGAGATGCGGAAGGCCGCGTATATTCCGTGCACGAGTTCCAGGAATCCACCCCGTCGGCAGACGGCCTCGGTGGTACGGAGTCTGTCACCACCTACAAACTGGCCATTGGCGACCGCGTCAGGAAGCTGGATGACAACCAGTTTCTGCTGGTCCAATCGGACGTAACCATCGTGCGCGAACCCGACACCTTTGTCGGTAGCGTGCCGGTAGCCAGCGTCGCGTCATAACCCCGCGTTATGAGCAGAAGTCATATGGATGCACTTGAGTTAGGATTCAGTCACTGATTCCCTCACCTGCCGAACATGGACTTCACGCATGCGTTTACGCCATATCGAAGTGATCCACGCACTTGTGCAAACCGGTCACCTGGGCACCGCCGCCGAATGGCTGCAGTTGCCGGTGGCCGAGGTTGAAGGCATTTTGCGCGAGGCCGAGGGTCAGTTGGGTTTCATGCTGTTTTCCAGCGTGCGTGGACGTTTGCAGGCGACCCGCGAAGCGCGGGAGCTTCAGGTCGAAATCGCCCACGTCTACGAAGCGCTTGAGCCCGTCCAGCGCTTGGCCGCCAGCCTCAAGCAATATCAGGCTCCCCCCCTGCGCATCATCTGCACCCCGCCGCTGGCCCAACAATTGCTGCCCCAGAGCATCGCCGCCTTACGCCGACGGCTGCCCGATGCACCCTGCAACCTGCTGAGCCACCCGACCCGTGAGATCATCAGAACCCTGTTATTGCGCGAAAGCGATCTGGGATTGAGCCTGCAGGATCCCGATCACGCCGACATCCATTGCCAAGTGATTGCCCAAGGCAAGCTCCAGCTCCTGGCGCCCCATGGCTGGCTGCAGCCCAAGCAGAAATACATTTCGTTGCAAGATCTGGCAGGCCAGTCGATGGTCGGCCTGGAAGGCCACGACCCGCTGAGCCCGGCGCTCGAAAACAAATTGCAGGCCTTGCGCCCGGCTCCGCTCGTGCATATCCGGGTGCAGACGCATCAGATGATGCGCAGCATGGTCGAGGCCGGAGAGGGTCTGGCGATTGTCGACCCGTTTACCGCCCTGGGCGCCAAATCCAGCGGACTGGACGTTTGCCCACTGGCGCCGGCGGTGCCTGTCAGCCTCTACGCGCTGACCCTGAAAAACGGCGAACCCTCCACCGCCGTTCAGACCCTGCTGGACATCGTTACGGAACAAGCCGTGGCGATGCTGGCGAACTGAGCGGGTATTCCGGCGCATTATCGAACAAGCGATACCAAAACAGCGCCACTTCGGCGGTGTTTGGATCGATCCCGCGGTAGCGCAGATGATCGATCCCGCCAATCACATAACCACACCGCTCATAGAGCCGACAGGCGCCCAGATTGTTGTTCTGGGTTTCGAGCATGATGCCCGGCAGTTTTTTCTTGCGACTCCAGAACTGAGCCACGTCCAGCAACGCTTTGGCCACGCCATGGTGCCGCGCCGGCGCATGCACCGCCAGTTCGTCGATATGGGCAAAGCCGTTCCAGTTGGTGCTGACCACCAGATGACCGACGGGCTCATCGTCGAGATAGGCCATGAAAATCGCACTGTCAGTGGCATCGCGAAAACTGCTGAACTCTTCGGGATCGATGCCGTAGCACTTTCGATAAGGGGTGATCGGCGTGATCGGCCACTGCTCGACCGGCTTGCCCATTTCAGCAGCACCATAGGCGGCGACTTCAAAACTGAAATCACTGCCCCAGATGTAAGCCGCGAACCCGTCGTCGGCGACACGCACCGAAAGGCCGGGGTACTGGGGATTAATGACAGGTTGCATACTGGGAAAGGTCCTCATTCCTTGATGCAATCGACGGTGTAGTGCCGTCCATTGCCCTCGTCTTCGTGTTGCAAGCCATGCACATCGACGACGAATCCGGGGAAACTGCTATCAAATGTACGTGCAAATGAAAGGTAGTCGATGATTGACCGGGTCGCCTCGGTGAACCGCTCGCCCGGCATGATCAGTGGGATGCCCGGCGGATACGGAACCAGCATCACCGCTGCGATCCGCCCGTCCAGGGCGTCGATCGAAACCGCCTCCACCTCGCCCCGTACCAAATGATCATAGGCGTGAGCCGGCTTCATGACGATTTCCGGCAGCACGGTATACATGCGCTTGAGGTGTTTGGCCGTGGCGTTGCTGCGATAACAGGCGTGCAATTGATCGCACAAGTCGCGCAAGCCCATGCCTTGATAACGCCCGACGCTCTGTTGCGCCACACAGGGCAGGCAGGTCGCGAGGCTGACGTTGGCATCGTAGCTGCGCTTGAACTCCAGCAACTCGGTCAACAGCGTGCTCCATTTGCCTTTGGTGATGCCCATCGAAAACAGCACCAGGAACGAATACAGCCCGGTCTTCTCGACCACCAGCCCGCGCTCCCAAAGAAATTTACTGACCACCGCCGCCGGAATTCCGCGTTCGCTCAGCGCACCGCCCGCCGTCAGCCCGGGCATCACCAGAGTGACTTTGATCGGATCGAGCAAAACGTAATCGTCAGTCACGCCACCAAAACCGTGCCAGTCGGCATCGGGTTGCAGCAACCAGTCGTCGGTGACCACGCGATCAATGCCTTCCACCGACGGCGGCTGCCAGATGGAAAACCACCAGTCGTCCGCCGCGATGTGCTGTCGCAGATTGGCCAGGGCGCGACGAAAACTCAGGGCCTCGTCGAACATCTCCTGCAACAGCGAACGCCCGGCCGGACCTTCCATCATCGCCGAGGCCACGTCCAGCGACGCAATGATGCTGTACTGCGGCGACGTGGAGATGTGCATCATGAACGCTTCGTTGAAACGGTCGCGATCCAGCTGTCGTGCGCCGCCGTCCTGAACATGAATCATCGAGGCCTGACTGAACGCTGCCAGCAACTTGTGCGTGGAATGCGTGGTGAACACCAGTGGACTGTCTTCGCTGCGCGAGGTGCCCATGCCGTAACGTCCGGCGAAAAACTCATGGAACGGCGCGTAGGCGTACCAGGCTTCGTCAAAATGCAGCACCTCGACGCTGTTGCCCAGGCTCTGTTTGATCAACTCGGCGTTGTAGCAAAGACCGTCGTAGGTCGAGTTGGTGATGACCGCTAACTTGACCTTGGGCACTCGACCCAGGGTCAGCGGGCTGGCGTCGATCTTGGCCTGGATCGATTCGCGGCTGAATTCGCTCAACGGAATCGGGCCGATGATCCCCAATTCGTTGCGCTCCGGGCACAGGTACAACGGGATCGCGCCGGTCATGATGATCGAATGCAGCACCGACTTGTGACAGTTGCGGTCCACCAGCACCAGATCATCGCGGGCAACCATCGAATGCCAGACGATCTTGTTCGCGGTCGAAGTGCCATTGATCACGAAAAAAGTGTGATCGGCACCGAAATTACGCGCAGCGCGTGCTTCCGCTTCGGCCAGCGGACCGGTGTGATCGAGCAAGGAGCCCAATTCAGGCACCGACACGGATAAATCCGAACGCAGGGTGTTTTCCCCAAAAAACTGGTGAAACGCCTGCCCGACCGGGCTCTTGTGATACGCCACGCCGCCGCCGTGGCCCGGTGTGTGCCAGGAATAATTGGAGTCGGCGGTGTGTTGCACCAGCGCCTTGAAAAACGGTGGCAGCAGACCGTCCAGGTACTTGCGCGCGGCCCGGGCTACTTGCCGGGCCAGGAACGGCACCGTGTCTTCGAACAGATAAAGAATACCGCGCAACTGATTGAGTTCGGCCATCGCATCGGCCGGCGCGTTTTCCAGCGTCACTTGTTCGCCGAGGGCGAAGATCGGCAGGTCCGGCGCACGCACTCGCGCCAGACCGATCAGCTCGGCCATGTTTTGCAACAAATGTGAGTTGGTGCTGGCGTCTTCGGCGGCAATCAACATGCAGGAAAGGCCGTGATGGGTCGATGCGACCAACCGCCCTTCGGTGTAATCCACCGCCGAAACAATGCTGAAGCCTTCCTGCTCCAGCTCCCGTGCGATGCCCCGCACGCGATCACCGGCGACGGTGTCGGCCTTGATGTCGCGGTGGACGATCAGGACCGGGAATTTCAAATCTTTATACATGGGGCTCAGTGTCCTGAGGCGGCAGACCGTGGCCTGCCAATACCCTCAGGGTAGAGGGTTGCTGCGGATGTGGCGAGTGCCGATGCCCCAAACCGGGTCGCCATGTGCACGCTAATGTCGCAATCGTGCAAGACCGGTAGCAGCTGCCGAGCACCGCGAGGCTGCGTCCGGCTGCGAAGCAGTCGTGAAATCAAACCCCGCGGTTTTACAGAACATCGCGCATTCAGGTTTTACGACTGCTTCGCAGCCGAACGCAGCCTCGCGCTGCTCGTCAGCTGCTACAGGCTCGGCAGCTGCTACGCCTGCGCCTTGGCATCCGCCAGTTGCTGCCACAGCGACGGGGCGCCAGCGGCCTTGGCGATGGCTTCAAGACGCGCCACGTGCTGGGCCAGGTCATCTTCGCTGGCGCGGATGATGCGGGCGCGTGTGCGGTCGGCCGGCAAGCGGCGGATTTCGGTGGCGGAGTTGTCCGCACCTTCGCCGGATCCATTACCGTCGGACGCGTTACCCGCCAGCGACAGGCTGGTCTGGCCGCCAGTCATGGTCAGGTAGACGTCGGCGAGAATCTCGGAGTCGAGCAAGGCGCCGTGCAGTTCACGACCCGAGTTGTCGACGCCATAACGTTTGCACAAGGCGTCGAGACTGTTGCGCTGCCCCGGGTGACGTTCCCGGGCCATCATCAAGGTGTCGAGGATCGAGCAGTGTTGTGTGATGTCCGCACGATCGTGCTGGCCCATCAGGGCGAATTCGTTGTTGATGAAACCAACGTCGAACGCCGCGTTATGGATGATCAGTTGCGCGCCCTTGATGAACTCGAAGAACTCATCGGCCACTTCGGTGAAGCGCGGTTTACCTACCAGAAATTCGTTGGTGATGCCGTGGACGCCGATGGCGCCTTCGTCGCTCTCGCGATCCGGTTGCAGGTAAACGTGAAAATGCCGGCCGGTCAGGCGCCGACCGATCAACTCGACACAACCGATTTCAATAATCCGGTGGCCGTCGGTCACCGGCATGCCGGTGGTTTCGGTATCGAGTACAACGGATCTGGTGGCCATCAGTGCTCAGCTCTCAACGGGACATTCGTGCAAAAGCGGCGATGTTAACACGCTCGCCGGGGTGTTTCAGGGAGACCGGGTTGCGGCCTTCGCGAGCAGGCTCGCTCCCACAGGGGATTTTTGATCATTCCCACGCTCTGCGTGGGAATGCCTCAAGGGACGCTCCGCGTTCCAATGGGACGCAAAGCGTCCCGGGCTACATTCCCACGCGGAGCATGGGAACGATCAGTGTGTGATTTATGCCTGCTTGTAACCGCGCACTTCATCCACGCCCCGGTTGGCCAGCTGGTCCGCTCGTTCGTTACCGTGGTGACCAATGTGCCCACGTACCCATTTCCAGGTGACGTTGTGGCGATTGACCTGCTCATCCAGCAACTTCCACAAATCAGCATTTTTAACCGGTTCCTTCGCAGCGGTTTTCCAGCCGCGCTTCTTCCAGTTGTCCATCCATTCGTTGATGCCTTTCATCACGTACTGGGAGTCGGTTACCAGCAGCACGTCGCACGAGCGCTTGAGCTCTTCGAGGCCACGAATCGCGCCCATCAGCTCCATGCGGTTGTTGGTGGTGTTGGCTTCGCCGCCCCACAGTTCCTTTTCCACGCCTTTGCACACCAGCAGTGCACCCCAGCCACCCGGGCCAGGGTTGCCTTTGCAGGCGCCATCGGTAAAGAGTTCTACGCTATCGCTCATGCCAATCTATCCAGAAAATGCGGTGGCTCGACGATCCGTGATCGACGATGCCCGAGGCCGGGGCTGACCCGACCGGGAAAATAAAAAGGTATTACGGGTCGATGCGGCGACGATTGACCTTGGCCATCGGCAAAGGAATCAGCTTGCCCATCGGTTCGCGCCGTTCCTGACGAAGTGGGCGCAGGCCCACCACGATCTTGCGGGCCACCAATAAATAGAAGCCGCCGCCCGACAATTGCCAGTCACCGGCCTTGCGCTCCCAACCGGCCAGACGAGCCTGCCAGGCGGGTGACGCAAGCGGCGGACGATAGCACCCGAAGCGGCGTTTCTCCAGCGCGAAACCCAGCAGGTTGAGCCAGTCGGCGACGCGCGACGGTGAGATACAACGTGCCTTGCGCATGGCGTCATGGGCGAACACATGGCGCAGGCCCCACGTGCTCCACGGATTGATACCGATGATCAGCAAATGCCCGCCGGGGCGCACGCTGCTCGCCGCTTCACGCAGCAAACCATGGGGCGACAGGCAGAAATCCAGCCCATGCTGCAACACCACCACGTCTGCGGCGTGCTCGCTCAACGGCCAGGCTTGTTCTTCACAAACGATTTCGACGCCAGGCAACGGCGCACCGAGCCGCACATTGCGCTGCACCTGGGGAGCCGACGGCGGCGTCTGGGCCGACGGACCGTAATGCACCAGATAACCGCCGAAGAAACGCCCCAACTCGTCTTCGAGCATGCGTCGTTCTTCATCCAGCAAAAATTGTCCGATAGGGCCGGACAGCCATTCACGGGCCGCGCTGATCAATGTCAGCCACTCGGGATCAGCCTGAGCGAACGCTTTATCGGTCATTGCATTCTCCAACGCGCCAGGAAGTTCTAAGATGCGCCATTGTTTTCCGCTTGGCGAATCCGACGATGATACAGATCAGTGCCCTGCCCGCCTTCACCGACAACTACATCTGGTTGTTACAAGACCACCGCACCCAGCGCTGCGCCGTGGTCGATCCGGGTGATGCCGCCCCCGTACAGGCCTGGCTTGCGGCGCATCCGGGCTGGGTATTGAGCGATATTCTGATCACTCATCACCACCATGACCATGTCGGTGGCGTCGAGTTACTGAAAAAAGCGACAAACGCAAAAGTCTATGGCCCCGCCAGCGAGAACATCCCGGGCCGGGACGTGGCGCTCACAGACAACGACCGCGCCAGCGTACTGGGCTGGGACTTCGATGTTTACGCCGTCCCCGGCCATACCCTGGGGCACATTGCCTATTACCATCATGGTCTGTTGTTTTGCGGTGACACCCTGTTTGCTGCCGGTTGCGGACGGTTGTTCGAAGGCACGCCTGAACAGATGCACACCTCACTGACACGCCTGGCCGCCTTGCCGGAAGACACGCTGGTGTATTGCACCCACGAATACACCTTGAGCAACCTGAAATTTGCTGCGGCAGTGGAGCCCGATAATCAAGACATCGCCGCTCGCCTGGCCAAAGTGACGCAGCAACGTGAAGCCGGGATCATGACGTTGCCTTCGACGCTGGCCCTGGAAAAGCTCACCAACCCGTTTTTACGTGTTTCTGAAACATCTGTTAAAGAAAAAGTGGACGAACGGAATGGCCCCGATAACCGGGCACCGAGTAAGGTTTTTTCGGCTTTGAGAGCTTGGAAAGATACGTTCTAAGCGATCTTCATTTTGTAATGAAAATACTGAATGGTTGACCGCAGGGGGTGCGCTTTCTAGAATCGACCGACATTTTTGCCCGGAACTTACTTCCAGCCAATGTCGTCATCTATTAGCAAAGTCATCAATACAGACGCATTGACCCGCCTGGCTCAAGCCATAGCGGTGGCTGTGTCCGCCACTCTGGCGGGTTGTTCCAGCCATGTGCCGCAGACCGACGCGACACACACCCCGAAAATCGCCGCCCGCGCCAAACAGCCACCCATTTGGCTCAGCGAAAAACCAAGCCCGCTGGCCGCACAGGACGTCTGGGAGCGCATGCGCCTGGGCTTCCAGTTGCAGGATGGCCTGGGCGTCAACCCGCGTATCGAGCAGCAGCGGCTGTGGTTCGCCAGTAACCCGTCCTTCCTCGAAAACGCCGGCGAGCGCGGCAGCCTGTACATTCACTACATCATCGAACGCCTTGAAGCACGCAACATGCCGCTTGAACTGGCGTTGCTGCCGGTGATTGAAAGTGCCTACAACCCGATGGCCTATTCCCGGGCTCACGCGGTGGGTCTTTGGCAATTCATCCCCTCCACCGGCCGCTACTACAACCTGCGCCAGACCCATGCCTATGATGGCCGACGCGACATTACGGCTTCGACCACGGCGGCCCTGGATTACCTGAGCCGCCTGCACGACATGTTCAACGGTGACTGGATGCTCGCCCTCGCCGCCTACAACGCCGGCGAAGGCACGGTCAGCCGCGCTATCGAGCGCAACGAAAGACTCGGCCTGCCGACCGATTACTGGAACCTGTCACTGCCCTCGGAAACCCAGGCCTACGTGCCCAAGCTGCTGGCCTTGTCGCAAGTGGTACTGGCACCCGAAGCCTACGGTGTAAACCTCAGCCCGATCGCCAACGAACCGTACTTCAAGGTCGTCGAAATCAACCAGCGCATGGACCTGTCCACGGTTGCCGCGGTGGCCAACATCGACGAAGACGAACTGTTCCAGCTCAACCCGGCGTTCAAACAACGCACCACACTCGACGGCCCACAGCATTTGCTGGTGCCCACGTCCAAGGCGCAGTTGCTGACCACCAGCCTGTCCACCATGCGTCCGGAAGAGCTGATAAGCAAGAAGCCACTCAGACCTGTCTTCGACAACGCAGATGTTTCTCAAGTCGCCAGCGCCAAGCGCACCTACCGCGTCAAGCGCGGCGACAGCCTTGCCACCATCGCCAAGGCCAACAACGTCGCCGTCAAAGATCTGCAACGCTGGAACAAGCTGTCGGGCAAGAATCTCAAGGCGGGTCAGACACTGGTGATGCGCGATACCGCCAAGCGCAGCAGTGGTCGCGTCAATACGGTCGTCGCCTCAAACAGCAAAACTGGCAAGACCGGCAAAAAGAATTCCCAGACTCAATACAAGGTGCAGCAAGGCGACTCGTTATACATCGTTGCCAAACGCTTCAATGTCGAGATGCAGCATCTCAAGCGCTGGAACCCCCGTGTCGGCAAGGCGCTCAAGCCTGGACAGGTGCTGAAGGTATCTTCGCCACATTAAAAAGAACCCCTGATATCAGGGGTTTTTTTCGCCTGAAGCTTGCCAAAACCCATGTAGCAGCTGGCGAAGCCTGCGTCGGCCGGTCCGCGCAAGATCAATTAACGGCCCATTAACCCCCTGTCTTTTTCCTGTCGATACAAGCTGTTACTGTACGGACCACTTAGCCCAAGCCACCTGGATCGGATCCCTGACTTGAAGCGCCCCCTCATTCTGCTCCTGATCAGCCTGGCCTTGAGCTCTCCCGCAAGTGCGACGATCAGCGAAAGCCATGGTTATGCGCAGTTCGGCACGCTCAAGTACCCGGCCCGATTTACCCATTTCGACTGGGTCAACCCGCAAGCGCCCAAGGGCGGCACGTTGCGGGTGATGGCGTTTGGCACCTTCGATACGCTCAATCCTTATACCTTCAAAGGCTCAAGCCCGGTCTCTACGGCCAATTTCCTGCAATACGGGATCAATGAGTTGAATGAGCCGCTGATGGTCGGCACCGGCCAGTACGCGCCATCCGGTGACGAGCCTACCTCCAGTTATGGCCTGATCGCCCAGTCGGTGGAATACAGCGAGGATCGTAGTTGGGTGGTGTTCAACCTGCGCCCCGAAGCGCGGTTCCACGATGGCTCGCCGATTACTGCGCGCGACGTCGCGTTCTCCTACCGCCGGCTGCTCAAGGAAGGTCATCCGCAGTACCGCACCAATCTTCAGGAAGTCGCGCGGGTCGATATTCTCAACCCCCATCGCGTTCGATTCGTTTTCAAGCGCGCCGGCAATCCGCTATTGATCCTGCGCCTGGGCGAATTGCCGGTCATGTCTGCGCGTTACTGGAAAGGTCGCGACTTCAAGGCAACCACCTTCGAGCCTCCCTTGGGCAGCGGGCCGTATCGCATCACCTCGGTGACGCCCGGGCGGCAAATTGTGTTTGAGCGGGTCAAGGACTACTGGGGCAAAGATCTGCCGGTCAATCGCGGCAAGTACAACGTTGATCGCATGGAGGTCGAGTTTTACCGTGACAGCGATGTCGCCTTCGAGGCGTTCAAGGCCGGCGAGTTCGACGTTTACATCGAGCATCAAGCCAAGAATTGGCAAAACGGCTACAACTTCCCGGCGGTCCGCCGCGGCGACGTGATCAAGGCGCAGATCGCGCATCAGATTCCGACTCAGAGTCAGGGGCTGTTCATGAACACCCGGCGCCCGACCTTTGCCGAGGCCAAAGTCCGCGAAGCCCTGGGACTGATGTTTGACTTCGAGTGGACCAACCGCACGCTTTTCAGTGGTGCCTACAAGCGCACCCTGAGTTACTACCCCAACAGTGAATTCTCTGCCACCGGCCTGCCGGTCGGTCATGAGTGGCTGATGCTCAAGCCGTACCGCGAACAGTTGCCCGCCAAACTCTTCACCGAGCCCTTCAGCCTGCCGCAAACCGATGGCCGCGGCATTCCAAGGGAAACCCTGCGAAAAGCCCTGGCACTGCTCGCCGAGGCGGGCTGGAAGCTCAGTGGCCAGCGTGTGCAGAACGCTGTCGGGCAACCGCTGCGATTCGAGATCCTGCTGGTCAACCCGAACCTGGAGCGTATCCTCCAGCCCTACGTCGAGAACCTCGCCAGCATTGGAATCGACGCGCGACTGCGCACCGTCGACCGCGCCCAGTACAAACAGCGCCTCGATCAGTTCGACTTCGACATGATTTTGATGACCCTCAACCAGACCCTCAGCCCGGGTCTGGAGCAGTGGCAGTATTTTCATTCCAGCCAGGTCGGGATCAAGGGCAGTAAAAACTACGCCGGTATCGCCAACCCGGTGGTCGACCATTTGCTCGAACAACTGCTCGCCGCCCAGAGCCGCGACGAACAAGTCGCCGCGGGCAAAGCCCTCGACCGTGTGTTGTTGTGGCAGCACTACAGCATTCCCAACTGGTACCTCAATTATCACCGCCTGGCTTACCGTAACCGGTTGGCCTTTGTCACCACGCCGCCCTACACCCTGGGCCTGAGCGCATGGTGGCTGAAGTCTTCGGAGAAAGATCGATGAAACCCGTACGCGCCCTGCTCTTGCAGGCCAGCGGTCTGCTGTTCGCCGGGGTGGCCTGCGCCGCCCCGCAACACGCTTTGACCCTCTACAACGAACCGCCAAAGTACCCGGCGGACTTTAAACATTTCGACTATGTGAACCCGGATGCGCCCAAGGGCGGGATCTTTCGTCAGGCAGGTTTCGGTGGCTTCGACAGCCTCAATCCGTTTATCAGCAAGGGCGTACCGGCCGACGACATCGGCATGATCTACGACACCCTCGCCAGACAAGGGCTGGACGAACCGTTCACCGAATATGGCCTGGTGGCCGGCAAGATCGAGAAAGCCCCGGACAACAGCTGGGTGCGTTTCTACCTGCGCCCTGAAGCGCGCTTCCACGATGGCCATCCGATTCGTGCCGAAGACGTGGTGTTCAGCTTCCAGATGCTGACCAAGGACGGCGCGCCGCTCTACCGCGCTTACTACAACGACGTCGAGGAAGCGATCGCCGAAGACCCGCTGACCGTGCTGTTCAAGTTCAAGCACAACAACAACCGTGAGTTGCCGCTGATCCTCGGCCAGTTGCCGGTGTTGCCCAAGCATTGGTGGGCCGACCGCGATTTCAACAAGGGCAACCTGGAGATGCCGCTGGGCAGTGGCCCGTACAAAGTCAGTCAAGTGAAGGCCGGACGTTCGATTCGCTATGAGCGGGTCAAGGATTACTGGGGCAAGGACTTGCCGGTCAATCGCGGGTTCTACAACTTTGATGTGATGACCACTGATTACTACCGCGACAACACCGTGGCGCTCGAAGCATTCAAGGCCGGACAGTTCGATTACTGGCTGGAGATGACCGCCAAGAACTGGGCCAACGCCTACAACGTCCCGGCCGTCACCGAAGGCCGGTTGATCAAGGAACAGATCCCCAACGGCAACACCACCGGCATGCAGGGTTTTGTGTTCAACCTGCGTCGCCCGTTGTTCCAGGACGTGCGTGTGCGTGAAGCCCTGTCATTGCTGCTGGATTTTGAATGGACCAACAAGCAATTGTTCAACGGCGCTTACGCGCGCACCCGCAGCTATTTCGAGAACTCGGAAATGGCCGCCACCGGCTTGCCGGATGCCGATCAACTGGCTGTGCTCGATCCGTTTCGGGGCAAGATCCCCGAGCAGGTGTTCAGCGAAGCGTTCCAGAACCCGGTGACCGATGCCAGCGGCATGATTCGCGACCACCAGCGCAAAGCCTATCAACTGCTGCAAGAGGCCGGCTGGCGGATCGTCGATGACAAAATGGTCGATGCCACCGGCAAACCGGTGACCATCGAATTCCTGTTGGCCCAGACCGAATTCGAGCGGGTGCTGCTGCCGTTCAAGCGTAATCTCAGCGACCTGGGAATCGACCTGGTGATCCGCCGGGTCGACGTTTCGCAGTACATCAACCGCGTGCGCTCACGGGACTTCGACATGATCGTCGGCAGCTTCCCGCAGTCCAGTTCTCCTGGTAACGAACAGCGCGAATTCTGGATGTCCGCCGCCGCCGACAAACCTGGCAGTCGCAATTCCATGGGCCTCAAAGACCCGGTGGTGGACCAACTGGTCGAGCAACTGATCAACGCCGATTCGCGCAAAAGCCTGGTGGCGCACGCCCGTGCACTGGACCGCGTGCTGCAATGGGGTTATTACGTGATCCCCAACTGGCACATCAAGACCTGGCGCGTGGCGTACTGGAACCACATCGGCCATCCGAAAATCTCACCGCTGTACGACATCGGCACAAACACCTGGTGGATCAAGCCTGACGCGAAACCTGCGATAGAAGTCGAAGCCATCCTGCAAGCCACCCCTGCGGGCACGGAGTAATCAGATGCTGGCGTATATTTTTCGGCGACTGCTGCTGATCATTCCGACCTTGTTCGGTATTTTGCTGATCAACTTTGTGATCATCCAGGCCGCTCCCGGCGGCCCGGTAGAGCAGATGATCGCCAAGCTCGAAGGCTTCGAAGGCGCCACCAGCCGCATTGCCGGTGGCGGTGCCGAAGTGTCGGTGGCCGGCTCTGCCTATCGCGGCGCCCAGGGCCTGGACCCGGCGCTGGTAAAGGAAATCGAGCACATGTACGGCTTCGACAAGTCGGCGCCGGAACGCTTGTGGATCATGGTCAAGAACTATGCGTCGCTGGATTTCGGCGACAGCTTCTTTCGCGATGCCAAGGTCATCGACCTGATCAAGGAAAAGATGCCGGTGTCGATCTCCCTCGGGTTGTGGAGCACGCTGATCATGTACCTGGTGTCGATCCCGCTGGGGATCGCCAAAGCCACGCGACACGGTAGCCACTTCGATGTCTGGACCAGTTCGGCGATCATCGTCGGCTACGCGATCCCGGCGTTCCTGTTTGCGATCCTGTTGATCGTGGTGTTTGCCGGTGGCAGTTATTTTGACTGGTTCCCGTTGCGCGGGCTGACGTCGAACAATTTCGACGAACTGAGCATGGGCGGCAAAATCCTCGATTACTTCTGGCACCTGGCCTTGCCGGTCACGGCGCTGGTCATCGGCAACTTCGCGACCATGACCCTGCTGACCAAAAACAGCTTCCTCGATGAAATCAACAAGCAGTACGTGGTCACCGCCAAAGCCAAAGGCCTGACCCGTCACCGCGTGCTGTACGGCCATGTGTTCCGCAACGCCATGTTGCTGGTGATCGCCGGGTTCCCGTCAGCGTTTATCGGCATCTTTTTTACCGGGTCGTTGCTGGTGGAAGTGATTTTCTCCCTCGACGGCCTCGGTCTGATGAGTTTTGAAGCGGCGATCAACCGCGATTACCCGGTGGTGTTCGGCACGCTGTTTATCTTCACCTTGCTGGGCCTGGTGGTGAAACTGATCGGCGACCTCACCTACACCTTTGTCGATCCGCGCATCGACTTCGAAAGCCGGGAGCATTGAGATGACCCTGTCCCCGCTCAATCGACGCCGTTTCGAACTGTTCAAGGCCAACAAGCGTGGCTGGTGGTCGCTGTGGCTGTTTCTGGTGTTGTTCGGCCTGAGCCTTGGCGCTGAGCTGATCGCCAACGACAAACCGCTGGCGGTGCATTACGACAACAGCTGGTACTTCCCGGCGCTCAAGCGCTACCCGGAAACCACGTTCGGCGGCGAATTCCCGCTGGAAGCCAACTACAAGAGCCCGTACATCCGCGAACTGCTCAAGGCCAAGGACGCCTGGGTGCTGTGGGCGCCGATTCCCTACAGTTACCAAAGCATCAACTACGACCTGAAAGTCCCGGCCCCGGCGCCACCGTCGATGGAAAACCTGCTCGGAACCGACGATCAGGGCCGCGACGTGCTGGCACGGGTGATTTACGGCTTCCGGATTTCGGTGTTGTTCGCCCTCACCCTGACCATTCTCAGCTCGATCATTGGTGTGATTGCCGGAGCCTTGCAGGGTTTCTATGGCGGCTGGGTGGACCTGGCCGGGCAGCGTTTTCTGGAAATCTGGTCCGGCTTGCCGGTGTTGTACCTGCTGATCATCCTGGCCAGCTTCGTGCAGCCAAACTTCTGGTGGCTGCTGGGGATCATGCTGCTGTTTTCGTGGATGAGCCTGGTGGACGTGGTGCGCGCCGAGTTCCTGCGCGGGCGCAACCTTGAATACGTGCGTGCGGCGCGGGCGCTGGGGATGCAGAACGGTGCGATCATGTTCCGCCACATCCTGCCCAATGCCATGGTCTCGACCATGACGTTCATGCCGTTCATCCTGACCGGCGCGATCGGCACCCTGACCGCGCTGGACTTCCTCGGTTTCGGCTTGCCACCCGGCGCGCCGGCGCTGGGTGAGCTGGTGGCCCAGGGCAAATCCAACCTGCAAGCGCCCTGGCTCGGCATCAGCGCGTTTGCGGTGCTGGCGATCATGTTGAGTTTGCTGGTGTTTATCGGCGAGTCCGCTCGCGATGCCTTCGACCCGAGGAAGTGAAATGAATCCGGACAATCTGATCGAAGTGCGCGACCTGTCCGTCGAGTTTGGCGTCGGCGAGCGTGTGCAACGGGTGGTCGAAGGCGTGAACTTTGATATCCGCCGTGGCGAAACCCTGGCGCTGGTCGGTGAGAGCGGTTCGGGCAAGTCGGTCACCGCCCACTCGATCCTGCGACTGCTGCCCTACCCGATCGCACGGCATCCGTCCGGCACCATCGAGTACGCCGGGAAAAACCTGCTGGCCCAGAATGAAAAGACCCTGCGCCACATCCGCGGCAACCGGATCGCGATGATCTTCCAGGAGCCGATGACCTCGCTCAACCCGCTGCACTCCATCGAAAAGCAGATCAACGAAGTGCTGGGCATCCACAAAGGCCTGATCGGCAAAGTGGCGACCAAACGCACCCTGGAACTGCTGGAGATGGTCGGTATTCCCGAGCCGGAAAAACGCCTGAAAGCCCTACCCCATGAATTGTCCGGCGGCCAGCGCCAACGGGTCATGATCGCCATGGCCCTGGCCAATGAGCCGGAATTGCTGATCGCAGACGAACCGACCACGGCGCTGGACGTGACCGTTCAGCTGAAAATCCTCGAATTACTCAAGCAATTACAGGCCCGATTGGGCATGGCGTTGCTGCTGATCAGCCACGATTTGAACCTTGTGCGAAGAATTGCGCATCGCGTATGTGTCATGCAGCGCGGTTGCATCGTCGAACAGGCATCGTGCGAAGAGTTGTTCCGCGCGCCGCAGCATCCGTACACTCGGGAATTGCTGGCAGCGGAACCCAGCGGCAAGCCGGCGACCAATGTTATCGGGCCGCCATTGCTGCAAGTCGAAGACCTGAAAGTCTGGTTCCCGATCAAGAAAGGCCTGCTGAAAAAGACCGTTGACCACATCAAAGCGGTAGACGGAATCAATTTCAGCCTGCCGCAGGGGCAGACCCTGGGGATTGTGGGTGAAAGCGGTTCCGGCAAATCGACGCTCGGTCTGGCGATTTTGCGGCTGATCGGCAGCAAGGGTGCGATTCGTTTTGAAGGCAAGCAGCTAGACTGCCTGACGCAGAACGAGGTTCGGCCGTTGCGGCGGCAGATGCAGGTGGTGTTTCAGGACCCGTTTGGCAGCCTGAGCCCACGGATGTGCGTGAGCCAGATCGTCGGCGAAGGCCTGCGGATCCACAAGATGGGCACCGAGGCGGAACAGGAACAAGCGATTATTGCGGCACTCAAGGAGGTAGGTCTGGACCCGGAAACCCGGAACCGCTACCCCCACGAATTTTCCGGCGGGCAACGGCAGAGAATCGCCATTGCCCGGGCATTAGTGCTAAAACCGGCGTTGATTTTGCTGGACGAGCCGACCTCGGCCCTCGACCGCACCGTACAACGCCAAGTGGTGGAGCTGCTGCGTTCACTGCAAACCAAGTACAACCTGACGTATTTGTTTATCAGCCATGACCTGGCTGTCGTCAAAGCACTGAGCCACCAGCTGATGGTGGTCAAGCAGGGCCAAGTGGTCGAACAGGGGGACGCGCAAAGTATCTTTGCCGCCCCCCAACATCCGTATACACAGCAGTTGCTGGAAGCCGCTTTCCTGGCACCAGCCACTGCGTAATAACCTGAAAGAGAGGAGCAACACATGGGTTTTCTCGCCGGTAAGCGCGTACTGATCGTCGGTGTCGCCAGCAAGCTGTCCATCGCATCCGGCATCGCTGCCGCCATGCATCGCGAGGGCGCTGAGCTTGCCTTCACTTATCAGAACGACAAACTCAAGGGTCGTGTCGAAGAGTTCGCACAGAGCTGGGGTTCGAGCCCTGAACTGTGCTTTCCGTGCGACGTGGCCAGCGATGAAGAAATCGCCAAGGTCTTCGTTGAACTGAGCAAGAAGTGGGACGGTCTGGATTGCATCGTGCACTCCGTCGGCTTCGCCCCGGGCGACCAACTGGACGGCGACTTCACCGAAGCCACCACCCGTGAAGGTTTCCGCATCGCTCACGACATCAGCGCCTATAGCTTCGTGGCCCTGGCCAAAGCCGGTCGCGAAATGATGAAAGGCCGCAACGGCAGCCTGCTGACCCTGTCGTACCTGGGCGCCGAGCGCACCATGCCGAACTACAACGTGATGGGCATGGCCAAGGCTTCGCTGGAAGCTGGCGTGCGTTACCTGGCCGGCTCCCTGGGCCCGGACGGCACCCGTGTCAACTGCGTATCGGCTGGCCCGATCCGCACCCTCGCCGCTTCCGGCATCAAGAACTTCCGCAAAATGCTGGCTGCCAACGAAGCGCAAACCCCGCTGCGTCGCAACGTCACCATCGACGAAGTCGGCAACGCCGGCGCCTTCCTGTGCTCGGACCTGGCGTCCGGTATCAGCGGCGAAATCATGTACGTAGACGGTGGTTTCAACACCACTGCAATGGGCAGCCTGGAAGAGTAATCTTTCAGCTGACCAAAAAAACCCGCCGTTGCTGGCGGGTTTTTTTATGCCTGCGCTTCCGGGGCGCACGCTCCCACAGGAGTAAGTAGTTCAGCTGTCGGGCCTTCAATCTTCTTACAATCGAAAAGCACAGCGCTAAACTCAGCCTCACACCTACCACCCTCCGAGGCCCGCCCTATGCAACTGTCCCCTTTTCACTTGGCGATTCCAGTGTATGACCTGACCGCCGCACGGAATTTTTATGGCGAAGTGTTCGGTCTTGAAGAGGGTCGCTCCAGCGACCACTGGGTCGATTTCAACTTTTTCGGCCATCAACTGGTGATTCACCTGGCGCCGAAAAATGCCTCTCAGGAAGCCGCGCACACCAATGCCGTGGACGGCCACAACGTGCCTGTTCCGCACTTCGGTGTGGTGTTGAGCATGAGTGAGTGGGAGGCGCTGGCGCAGCGTCTGACCGCGCTGGGCTCGTCGTTCGTGATCGAACCGGGTATTCGCTTTCAGGGGCTGGTGGGCGAGCAAGCGACGATGTTCCTGTTCGATCCGTGCGGCAATGCACTGGAATTCAAAGCCTTTAAAGACATCAGTCAGTTGTTTGCCAAGTGAACGCGTCCGCCTCGGCCAGCAGCCCTTCGATCGAGCCGTGACTCAGGGGGTCGTATTCGATCTGGCCGAGACTGAAGCGCAGGTCGTTGGCGCGATGGGCTGAGGCATTTCGTTCGGCGAGTATTTCTTCGAGCCGGGATTTGATCGCGTCGAGTTCGACCGTGCCTGAACCCGTGAGCAACGCGACAAATTTATCGCTGCCCAGTCGGCCGATAACATCGCTTTCGCGGAAGGCAATGCGCAGCACGTCGGCGAATATTTTCAGCGCTTTGTCGCTCGCGGCACTGCCGTACAGGTAATGCAAGCGTTTGAAATCATCAAGATTGAATAGCAACAACGTGGCCGGTTTCTCCAGCCTCTGGCAGGCGTCCAGGCCTTGCTCGGCCAGCGTGGCGAACCCGTGACGGTTGGGGAGCAGGGTCAACTCGTCCATGCTCGCCATCTGTACGCCCGACAGTTCCTGCTCGGCCTTGCGCGACAGGTCACGCAACCATTCGCGTTCTTCCTGCGGGGAACGTGAAGGAACGCCACCAGCACCTGGTTTGACCGGTTTGCCTGGGATTAACATGGCTAACTCCATTGGCGGGTATGATCTTTAGAGTCGGTCATACCCGCATTGACTCCGTGTTACGGACCACCGGTCAACTGCCCGCCAGCGGACAGGGCCCTCCCGCCTCCGCCCACAGCTTGAATTGCGTGACGAAGACATCGTGAGACACCGGCACTGGCGCCCTGCCCTCACCGGGATTCCAGCCCCACAGCACCAACTTGTCTTCGCTGACATGCTTGATCAATGCGGCGAAATCACGGTCGCCATTGCTGGAGCGGTCCTTGATCATTGCGCATAACTTGTCGGCTGGCAGACCGATCCAGGCCATTTTGTGCGCCGCGGGCGGCAGGCTCCAGTGCGGTGCCCCCGGGGGCGTATGCAGCCCGTAGCTGGCCGGCGGGTTGGACTCTGCGTGACACGTGGTACACGGCAAACCGGCCGCGCCTTTGCCGTCCATCCCGCGCACCACGTTCATCGCGTGGGGAATCCCGGCATCGAATTGCAGCGGCGAATCGCCCGGAATATGGCAGTTCTGGCAACGCGGGCTTTGAAAGACTTTCTGCACCGTATCGAAGGCCTTTATCGCCTCCTTGTCGTCCGCATACAGGTGTTCGGTGTAGACCGCCAGGCCGATCAACAGCACCGCCCCCAGCATCAGATGTCGTTTCATCTCACACCCCCGACAGTTGCAGCGGCAGCTCGCGCAAGCGCTGCCCGGTCAGGGCGAAGACAGCATTGGCGACCGCTGGCGCAGTGGGTGGAACGCCCACCTCGCCGATGCCTCCGGGCTTGTCGCTGCTGGGCACGATATGCACCTCGACCACCGGCATTTCGTTCAGCCGAAGCACTTGATAATCGTGAAAGTTGGACTGCACCACCTGCCCGCCTTTCAACGTCAGTTTGCTGTGCAAGGCGAAACTGAGGCCAAAGGTGATGCCCGATTCCATCTGCGCGGCGATACTCTGTGGGTTGACCGCAATGCCGCAATCCACGGCGCACACCACCCGGTGCACGCGGATTTCAAGATTGTCCTGGGACACTTCGGCGACCTGCGCCACGTAGCTGCCGAACGACTCGTGTACCGCCACGCCTACCGCGTGACCATCGGGCAAGGGGGCGCCCCAATTGGCTTTTTCGACCGCCAGATTGAGCACGCCCAAGTGTCGCGGATGGTTTTTCAGCAAGGTTCGCCGGTATTCCACCGGGTCCTTGCCGGCCGCCTCGGCCAATTCATCGATCAACGACTCCATGACAAACGCCGTGTGGGTGTGCCCGACCGAGCGCAGCCACAATACGGCGATGCCGGTTTTCGGTGAGTGCAGTTCCACCTGGTGATTGGCCAAGTGTTCGAGGTAAGGGCTGTCAGCGACGCCTTCGACCGAAGTCTTGTCGACGCCCCCCTTGACCATGCTCGCCTCCAGCGATGTGTCGGCCATAATCGACTGCCCGACCAGCACATGCTTCCAGGCCACCGGCATACCGTCGGCATCCAGCCCGACATTCGCCTGATGCAGGAACATCGAACGGTAGTAACCGCCGCGAATGTCGTCCTCACGGGACCACACGGTTTTCACCGGTGCGCCCGCCACCTTGGCGACCTGCACCGCTTCAGCGACAAAATCGGACGTCGGATTGGCCCGGCGACCAAAACCGCCGCCGAGAAACTCGGTATGAATCTCTACCTGTTCGGGTTTGAGCCCGGTAATTTTTCCGGCGATCATTTGATCCAGCGTCTGAAACTGGGTGCCCGTCCAGATCTCGCATTTGTCCTGGCTGATATTCACCGTGCAATTGAGCGGCTCCATCGGCGCATGGGCCAGGTACGGCACGCTGTATTCGACGTCGATCTTCTTCGCCGCTTTAGCCAGTGCGGCCGTTGCATCGCCCGCCTTACTGGCCGAAATCCCTGGCGTGGTGGCGAGTTTGCGGAAGCTCTCCAGCAGTTTCCGACTGTCCAGGCCGGTGTTCGGCCCCAGGTCCCAGTCTATTTGCAGCGCATCGCGCCCCAGCTTCGCCGCCCAGTAATGATCGGCAATCACCGCAACGCCCGAGGGCACTTGCACCACTTTATGCACGCCCGGCACGGCCAGTGCCGCGGCGCCTTCGAAGGATTTGACGCTGCCACCGAACACTGGCGGGCGGGCAACCATGGCGGTCATCAAACCGTCGAATTGCACATCCATGCCGAACTTTGCCTGGCCGGTAATTTTCTGCGGCGTGTCCAGGCGTTTGGTGGGTTTACCGATGATCTTCCAGTCCTTGGCCTCCTTGAACTTGATCGAGGCCGGATCCGGCACCGGCAACTGGCCGGCGTCATCGGCCAGTTCGCCATAGGTAGCGCGCTGGTCGCCCGCGATGACCACGCCAGATTCGGTGCGGAGCTGCGAAGGTGCAACATCAAACCGCTTGGCTGCCGCTTCGACCAACATCAGGCGCGCGGCCGCCCCGGCCTGGCGGTAGCGGTCGAATTCCATCCAGGTCGAGGTCGAACCGCCGGTGATCTGCATCCCGCCAAAACCGGCCATTCCATACAAAGCAGCGGAGGCTGGCGAGTGTTCGACGCGGATTTTCGACCAGTCGGCGTCCAGTTCTTCGGCGATCAACATGGTCAGGCCGGTCCAGATGCCCTGGCCCATTTCCGAATGGCCGAGCAGTACCGTGACGCTGTTGTCGTTGCCGATCCGCAGGAAGGCATTGGGCGCAAAAATGTTGCCTTGATTCTCCGCGCCCAAGGCAAAGCGATGGGCACCGGGGATGACAAACCCCACCACCAGACCACTGCCCAACAGGGCGCTGCCCTTGAGAAAACCACGGCGCGACAACGGGGGGTTGCTGTTCATGGCTTCAGGCTCCCTCAACGTCAACCGATCTGGGCGGCACGTTTGACCGCCGCACGAATTCTTGGGTAGGTGCCACAGCGGCAGATGTTGCCGGAGAGCGCCTGATCGATGTCGCTGTCGGTGGGTTGGGGAATCTTCGCCAGCAACGCGGCGGCGGACATGATTTGCCCGGATTGGCAGTAACCGCACTGCACCACATCGAGTTCGGCCCAGGCTTGCTGCACCGGGTGCGTACCGTCGGTAGACAGGCCTTCGATGGTGAGGATTTTCTGTCCGTGCGCCACGGCTGTAGCGGGCGTGACGCAGGAACGCAACGGCGCACCATCGACATGCACGGTGCAGGCACCGCACTGGGCCATGCCACAGCCGAATTTGGTGCCCGTGAGGTGCGCAACATCGCGTAGCACCCAGAGCAGTGGCATGTCCGCCGGGACATCGAGCTCCTGATCCTTGCCATTGATGTTGAGGGTCAGCATTGCGAAATACCTCAGACTCACGGTGTTCTGAAGGGCATCGCAGTGGCATCCAACGGCCTGTGCGCGCCTTGGGGTTCTCCCTTCAGCTAAGCGCAAAATGCCGGGCGGGACCGGTTCATCGACCACCGGTCACCCCTTCAAGACCAATCGGATGGCTTGTAGCAGCTGCCGAGCAGCGCGAGGCTGCGTCCGACGACGAAGTCGTCGTAAGCCCTGAGAATGCGGTTTATCTTCACACCGCAGTGTCTGACTTCACGACGACTTCGTCGCCGGACGCAGCCTCGCGCTGCTCGGCAGCTGCTACAGGGCGGCCTGGAGCGCTAGACCCTTGGCGTGAACAGGATCGCCGTATAGCGCGTCAGGAACAGGCCGAACGCCGCGCACCACAGCAGCGCCGAGATTCCCAGCCCGACCCCGGAATACGGGACCAGCAAAACCCGGCACACCCCAGCGACGACCAGCATGGCAAACCCCAGCACCACGGTTTTCGATGCCAGCAGCTGCCGCCCGGTGTGGCCGAGACTGACACGAGCAATCATCGCCAGGATCAACCCGCCAATACCGCCCACGGCCAGCGCATGGGTGGCCAGACTTTGTTGTGGCATCATCCCCGCATGCCACAGCGCCATTGCCAGCGCAGCGATCACCAACCAGGCATAGGCGAGGTACAGCGACCACAACAGCGGCACCCGCCAGATGCCTCGATCATGCCAGCGCCACAAACGCAGCAGATGCAACGCCCCCATCAGCAGAAACAACGCTGCCAACCACAACCTCGGGACGTCGTTGAAACCACTGGCGAAGGACACCGCCGCCAGCAATGAACTCACCAACAGGATTTTAGTGGGCAGCGGATGCGCCGCAGGCGTGGCAGGACGGTTCAAACCGCGCTGAATGAAAAACGGGATGACCCGCCCGCCAATCACTGTCATCAGCGCCGCCACCAGCCACAGGGCCGCCAGCACACCGCGGCGCTGCAGCCCGACATCATCGGTGGCGATCCCCCATAGCGTCAGCGCCTGACAGCCGGCTATCAGGGCCACCACCAACAAAACAGGATAGTTCTCACGCTTGCCGGCCGCCACCAGATCCCGACCCAACATCCAGGCCAACAACGGCAAAAAAGGTGTCTGCAGAGCGATCATCAGCGGTGCGGGGATCGGCATTAACCAAGCCAATCGCGCCAGCACCCAGACCAGCAGTAACCCGACCAAGGGCCAGCCGCTCAAGCCGGGGCGCCCGGTCCAGTTCGGCACCGCCGTCAACAGAAACCCGGCGATGATGGCCGTGGCAAACCCGAACGGCATCTCGTGCCGATGCCAGCTCAACATGCCGCCCACCGGTTGCGCACCGGGCAAGCGGCCATACAACCAAAGCGCCCAGATCGCCACTGCAACTGCCGCAAACACGGCGCCGGCGAAAAAGAACGGTCGAAACCCGAGACTGAATACCGGTACCGCAGCCAGTTTGCGCATCTCAAGCCACCGCATGGGTCAGGCCTTTACCCAACCGGTATTGGGCCAGCAGGCGCATGACGTAGCCAATCTTGATGAGGGTCGGCCCGACGATGGTCATTGCATGCATCGCTACCAACACTACGATCGACAAGTGACCGCCGTACAGGTAGGCGCCATAGATACCGGCCAGCAGCATGGCTAGGCCAGCACCAAGCACTTTGCTCGACAGGTGCAGAACGGTCAGTGGGTTGTTGAGAAAATCGAACATTTTGCCGTACTCCTCAAGCGGGTCAGTTGTACGTTGGATATATCAAGTGTCGTGCCAGGTATTTACCCCTGTTTAATCAATACCTTGAGCGCTACGTGGTCATATCGACCACACTCGAAAAGAGTCTATACGACCTTTAAATATGTCAATCCGACTACATTTCTTATGAAGTTATCGATCTACGGTCCAACTGATCGACCCCAGGCTGACTACGCTGATAGTCCAGCATGAGTAACCCGTAGAGGAGCGCCATCATGCAACGCGTGCAAAAACTGACTCCCTGCCTCTGGTTCGACACTCAGGCCGAAGAGGCGGCGAAGTATTACTGTTCGATCTTCGATCATTCAAAAATCACCGGCACCACCCATTACGGCAAGGCAGGCCAGGATGTTCACGGCATGCCAGAAGGCCTGGTGCTGACGATCAGCTTCGAGCTGGACGGGCAACCGTTTACCGGCCTCAATGGCGGCCCCCATTTCAAGTTCAATGAAGCGGTTTCCTTTCAGGTCAACTGCCAGACACAGGAGGAAATCGACCATTACTGGGGCACGCTTTCCGCCGGTGGCGAACCCCAGGCCCAGCAATGTGGCTGGCTCAAGGACAAATACGGGTTGTCCTGGCAAATCGTCCCGATCCCGTTCATGGAGATGTTGAAAGACCCGGACACGACCAAGTCCCAGCGCGCCATGCACGCCATGATGCAAATGAAAAAGCTCGACATCGCCACCTTGCAACGAGCCTTTGACGGCGAGAGCTAATACACTCCAGGGCTGACCTGTCGAGGACGCTGACGATGAAGCACGCCGCCGCCAAAAACGCTGACAAGGCTCCGCGCTTCTGGCGTGATGACGCCCTGCCCTTCATTGAGGCCCGTTCCATCGCCGACGGTCGCGACGTCTGCTACACCCGGCATGCCCACAAGCACTTTTCCATCGGTGCGATCACTGCCGGGTGCAGCACTTACCTGCATGAACAGTCGGCGTTTCAGGTCAGCGCGGGCACCGTGGTGCTGATGAACCCCGACGATGTTCACGCCTGCAATCCGATCGATGACCAGCCATGGTCGTACCTGATGCTATACGTCGAGACACCCTGGCTGACCGATTTGCAGCATCAGCTTGGCTTCAGCCACGACTTGGCATTTCGACGTTTTTCCACCACTCATACCCGTGATATCCAGTTGTTTACCGGCCTGAAAGCGTTGTACGAAATACTCGTCGATCCCGTGCAGGACGTGCTGTGCAAGCACAGCGCGGCGGTGGAGTTTTTCACTGACGTACAACAGCGGCTCAACCCCGTTGACCAACCTCTGCGCGAACCCAATTTCAAGCTGGAACGCGCGGCCGACTACATCCGCGACAACTGCACGCAACTGCTCAAGCTCGAAGACATTTGCCAAGCCGCTCAGTTGTCGCCGTCGTACCTGATCCGCGCCTTCAAGCACCATTACGGCATGACACCCCACGCGTTTTTGATCAATCGGCGCATCCAGTTCGCCCGCGACCAATTGCGCAACGGCAAATTGATTGCCGATGTGGCGCTGGAAGCGGGGTTTGCTGATCAGGCGCATTTTCAACGGGCGTTTAAACAACATTTGGCAGCGACGCCGGGGCAGTATCGTGGCTGATCAGGGCAACAATAAATAAACCGCACTGCCCGCCAACAGCAACGCCATGGTCCGATTGAACAAGCGCATGCCCGCCGGGTTGCCCAGGTAGCCGCGTAAAAAAGTCCCGGCATAGGCCCAGCATCCGACGGACAGATAGCAGATCACCAGATACACCGCTGCAAACTGCCAGACCAATCGCGCCTCGCCGTCCGCGACAAAGGCGCCCATCCCCGCCACACAGGCCAGCCAGGCTTTCGGGTTGAGCCATTGCATGATCGCGCCATAGAGCATCGACGGCGCCCGGCCCGACGCCTTGGCATCGAGACGACCATCGTCCGCCGCCAGTTTCCAGGCCATGAACAGCAAAAACGCCACACCCGCCAGTTGCACCACCCGCGTCAGCGCCGGCCACACGCGCAATACTTCATGCAGGCCCAGGCCCATCAGCACCAGCAACAGCACGAACCCCAGCGTTGCCCCGGCAACGTGCCGTTGACTGGCACGAAAGCCAAACTGCGCGCCCGAACTTAACGCCACAATATTCACCGGCCCCGGCGTTATGGACGCCACCAGCGCAAACGTCGCCATGGAGATCATCAGACTCATCGCACACCTTCTTCAATTCAGGGAAGTCAGCGCTCAAGTTACTGAGCGTCCTGCTCCGGCGTATTGAAGAAAACTGCCTAATCATCCTCATGCAGTTTGATGCCCCGAGCGTGGAGCAAATGCGGAACGATCAACACCAAAAGCGTCAGCGTGAGGAACGACGCAGCGATGGGCTCAGTGACGAAGATCAGCCAGTCACCCTGACTGATGGACAAGGCGTTGCGCAGTTGCTTTTCAGCCATCGGCCCCAGCAACATACCGACGATCACCGGTGCCACGGGGAAATCGAAACGCCGCATCAGCACTCCGCCCCAGCCAATGCCGAGCATCAGCAGCAGATCGAACGAAGAGTGGCGCATGCCGTACACGCCAATGGTGGCAAACACCAGAATGCCGGCGTTCAAGTAAGGCCGTGGAATTTGCAGCAGCTTGACCCACAAGCCCACCAACGGCAGGTTCAGCACCAGCAGGATGACATTGCCGATGTACAGCGAGGCAACGAGGGTCCAGACCAGGTCACCCGAAGTCTGGAATAACATCGGGCCCGGTTGCAGGTTGTAGTTCTGGAACGCGGCCAACAGGATGGCCGCCGTTGCGGAGGTCGGAATGCCCAGCGTCAGCAGCGGCACCAACGACCCCGTCGCGCTGGCATTGTTGGCCGCCTCGGGGCCGGCGACGCCCTCAATCGCGCCCTCGCCCTTGCTGCCCGCAAACTCTTTCGGGAACTTGCTCAGCTTGCGTTCGGCGGAATAGGACAGAAACGTCGGAATTTCGGCACCACCGGCAGGAATCGAACCAAACGGAAAACCGATCAGCGTGCCGCGCAGCCAGGCCGGTACCGAGCGTTTCCAGTCGGCGCGGGTCATCCACAATGAGGTCAAGCGGTGCCGCCCGCTGCTTTCTTCTTTTTGATACAGCAAGCTGTACAGCGCCTCCCCCACGGCAAACAAGCCCACCGCCACCAGCACCACTTCGATGCCATCCACCAATTCCGGCACCCCCAGCGTGTAACGGGCGATGCCCGAGGTCGAGTCGAGACCGATCAGGCCGATGGCCAGGCCCACCCCAAGCGAGGCGAAACCGCGCAGCATCGACGCGCCCAGCACCGCCGACACGGTGGTGAACGACAGCACCAGAATCGCGAAATATTCCGCCGGGCCGAATTTCAGCGCCAGCGTGGCGACGATGGGGGCAAACAGGGTCAGCAGAATCGTGGCGATGGTCCCGGCCACGAACGAACCGATCGCCGCCGTGGCGAGCGCCGGCCCGGCCCGGCCGTTGCGGGCCATCAAGTTACCTTCCAGGGCCGTGACCATGGAGGATGACTCCCCCGGCGTGTTGAGCAAAATAGAGGTGGTCGAGCCGCCAAACTGCGCGCCGTAGTAGATGCCGGCGAACATGATCAGCGCGCCAGTGGGGTCGACCTTGGCGGTGATGGGCAGCAACAGCGCAACGGTCAGCGCCGGTCCGATACCGGGCAACACCCCAATCGCCGTGCCGAGCAAACAGCCGATAAACCCCCACATCAGATTGATCGGCGACAGTGCGGCGGAAAATCCCATCGCCAGGCTTGCGAGAATATCCACCGGGTTGATCTCCTTCGGCCCGGCTCAGATCCAGGCGTTGACAAGGGGCGGCAGGGAAACGCCGAGCCCGGCGTTGAACAGCCAGTAAATCGGCAACGTCAGGGCAATGCCGATGGCCAGGTCCCGCAGCGGATGGCGACTGCCAAACCCACGTGCCGCACAGGCAAACAGTAGCCCGGCGGAGAGGACGAAGCCGATGAGGTTAATCAGCAATGCCACCCCCATCAGCCCCGCCGTGACCCACGCCGCACCGGATTTGCCACCGGGCAGCGCTTTGGCAGACACGTCGTCGTGGTCCGCCAATTCGCGAAAGCCGCCGGTGCAGGCTTGAACACTCAGCAGCAACCCGACGACGCCCAGGAACACCGCCAGCCCGTAGGGGTAGACATCGGCGGCCAAAACGACGTAGCCCATCTCGGGCGGAAACCGCCAGGCGCCGACCGCCAGGACGGCACTGATGGCGATCAGTCCAAGGCCGATGGCCAACTGTGGCGGCACAATCTTGCGCATCCCGGACATGTCAAAGCAGCCCGACGTTGACCAGCATCGCCCGCAGCCGCACATGTTCTTCGTCGACAAACTTGCCGAATGCATCGCCGGTCAACACGCTCGGCGACCACGCGTTGGTGTTGAGGTTGTCTTGCCAGGCCTGGGTTTTGGTGGCAGTGACGACGGCGTCGGTCAGTTCCTGGCGCTGCTCGGGGCTCAGACCTGCGGCGCCGTACACACCGCGCCAATTGCCAATGATCACGTCGTAGCCTTTCTCTTTGAGGGTCGGCGCATCGATACCGGCAACGCGCTCCGGCGCGCCGATGGCGAGGACGCGGAACTGGCCGCTCTTGATGTATTGACCCAGCTCGGCATAGCCGCCAGTGATCACTTTGAGCTGGCCGCCGAGCGCCTGAGCCACCACTTCACCGCCACCGCCGAAGGCGACGTAATTCACCTTGTTGACCGGGACATCCATTTTGCCGGCCAGCTCGGCGATGCCGATGTGATCGACCGAGCCTTTGGAGCCACCGCCCCAGGTGATGCTGGTCGGCTTGGCCTTGAATGCGGTTAACAAGTCCTCCAGGGTTTTGAATTCGGATTCCTTGCGCACAGCAATCACGTTGTATTCGGTGAACAGCCGGGCAATCGGCGTGACGTCCTTCAAGGTGATTTGCGACTTGTTCTGCTCAATGCCCGCGACCATGATCGCACCCACCACCAGCAGCGCATTCACATCCCCTTTGGTGCTGTTGGCAAACTGCGCCAGCCCCAGCGTACCGCCCGCGCCACCCTTGTTTTCGAAGGTGACGGACTTGGCAACGTTGGCCTCAATCATGGCTTTGCCCAACTGGCGGGCAGTCTGGTCATAGCCACCACCGACCGAGCCCGGGGCCATGAACTTGACCGAGTCCAGCGCCAGGGCGGAGGTTGAAAGCGCGGCAGCGGTGATCGCCACGGCAGCGGCGAAATTTAAACGACGGAACAAAGCGAACATGAGTGGACTCCTGATCTTGTTTTTGTAGGTGCCGGTTGAATCTCGCTCAGGAGCAACCCCTGCTCACTGAACATGCGTCTAATGAACAAGCGTAGGTCATGGATGTGTTTGAGGGCGTGCTGTTACCGAAGTGGAACGTCCTTCGACTGTTCAACTACCTCGGTGGCAAGGCTCTGCTCAGGTTTTGTCAGGTGGATTTTGCGGGCGATGTCCACAAATGGCGTCACGATCAGGCTGTACACCGTCAGGTAACGTGAGTGATCCGCTTCGCCGGTGCCAAAGCGCAGCGCCTCGGGTTTGGAGGTGGTGACGTAGAGCGTGCCGAACATCCAGTCCCAGAGCGACAGGTTGATGCCGAAGTTCTTGTTGACGTGTTTCGGCGCGTCGCTGTGATGAATCTGGTGCTGGGCGGGGCTGTTGAGCACATGTTCGACCACGGGCCCAAACGACAACCACACATGGGTATGGCGCAGGTTGGCGGCAAACCCGTTGAGGATCAGCACCATCCAGGTCACGCCGAACAGGGTGTAGCGGCTGATTTCGCCGCCACAGGCGTACCAGAAGACACCGGCGTAAACACCGACGCACAGTGTATTGGTGAGTTTTTCGACGATTTTTTCCACAAAGTGCAGCCGGCTAGCGGTCGCCGGGACCAGCACGGGGGCCGAATGGTGGACCTTGTGGAAATCCCACAGCCAGCGGGTATGGAAGGCGCGATGGCCCCAATAGTTGGCGAAATCCTTGACCAGAAACACGCCGAGCCCATAGAGCAGCGACAACGCGAGGTGTTCCTCGACTTGAGTGCGCGCGCCCCACAGGTTGGTGAAAAAGCTCACGTAGTCGGCGGAGCGCAGGATGTGTGGGTCCACCAGTCCGACGATGGGCAGCACCAGCATGACTTTCAGAATGGCGCGGACGAAGTAGTAGCGATAATCCAGCAACGCCGACTGATGCAGGTAAACCTGCTTGCCGCCGATGAATTGCCAGAAGGTTGGTGCGCTGGTCAGCCCGCGAGATTTCCTGAAACGGAACAGCCCGTAGGCAACGCTGTAGGAGGTCGCCAGAAACAACAGGCCGAAACGGCCATTCAAATCAAAAATGCCAAGAAACTGCTGGGTAACTGGCGTTATCACCCATCGGGACAGGTAGTCATAGACAAACGACAATGCATCCACGACCGCCTGGCCTCCAAAAAAGTGAGGGAATTGTAGTTCAGCCGGCCAAAGGCGCTAGCGCTTTTTACGTGTAAGCCTCCACTACCCACTTCACTTTCACCAACGCGTGGCGAAGCGTGGCCAGGTCCACCGAGCCCAGCGCCAACCGCAAGGCGTGCGGAACATGAACCGATACCGCAAACGGCTCGGCGGTGGAGACCGAGATCTGTTCACGCATCAAGGCCACGGCGATCTGGTCTGCCCGTGCGTCTTCCGACAGGGGCAGCCATAGAAAGTACGACGATGGATGGCGGATGACGCGAAGGCCGCTTAGCTCCTCATCCGCCAGCTTCTGCCGGGCTCGCGCGTCTTCGCGCTTTTGCGCTTCGAGGCGGGTAACAGTGCCATCGTCGAGCCAGGCGCAAGCGATGGCTGTCATGACGCCCGGAGTGTTCCAGGTGGTCGCCCTGATCGAACGCTCCAGTGCGGCGACCCTTTGCGCCGGTGCTGCGATGAAACCCACGCGCAGACCGGTGGCGACATTCTTGGAAAAGCCGGACACGTAGACGGTGCGTTCCGGGGCCAGCTCAGCGAGGGGCGGCGGCGCTTGCTCGGCGAGAAACGCGTACGCCCCGTCCTCAATGATGTGCAGGTCATGCTGGCGCGCTATCGATACCAGTTGTTCGCGTTGATCGGCGGGCATCACCCAGCCCATCGGGTTATGCAGGGTCGGTATGGTGTAGACGGCACGCACGGTCCGGCTGCGGCACAGCTTTTCCAGCGCCTCCAGATCCGGCCCCTGCTCCGTGACGGGGATGGCGACGATTTCAAGGTGGAGCGATTCCGCCAGCACTTTGAAACCTGAATAGGTCAATGCGTCGGCCGCGATCACGTCACCGGGTCGCAGCAGCGCCATCAGCGTCACTGCCAGGCCATGCTGGGCGCCACTGACAATCAACACTTGCTCGGCTTCAACCGTCAGACCACGACTACGCAAATGGCGGGCAATGGAGGCGCGCTCATGCGCACGCCCGGCATGGGGCTGATAGCGCAAGTGTGACTCCAGGTCGCCGGACAACGCCAGTTGGCGCAAGGCATTGCGCAACAGATCGCCTTGCCCCTGCAACGAGGGATAGTTGAAGTTGAGATCGATCACCCCCGCCGCGACGTCTGGCTGATCGATGCCATGACTGGGCGGCAACGAGGTCTCGCGAACAAACGTCCCGCGTCCGGTTTCACCACTGACCAGGCCCATGGCTTCCAGCTCGGCATACACCCGGCTGGCGGTGACCAGCGCCAGACCTTCGCTGACGGCCAACTGGCGGTGCGTCGGCAAGCGCGTGCCGGGCAACAAGCGCCCCGAGTGAATATCGGCAGCAAAAGTGTCCACCAGCGACTTGTAGCGGGAGCGTGCCATTGTGGGATGTATCCATGACAATTTTTTGATTGTTCTTAATCCTGGCTCATAGGATGCCCTGACACAACCCGATACGGAGACAGGCGATGGAAAGGGCCTCAACGCTTAAAAGCCCGGCGCTGGACAAACACGCAAGCGGACTGATCAATGGCTTGATCGGCGTGCTGATCTTCAGCGGCTCGCTGCCCGCCACCCGGGTGGCCGTGCTCGAATTCAACCCCGTGTTCCTGACGGTCGCCCGCGCCACTATCGCCGGTGTACTGGCGCTGTGCATGCTGAGGCTGTTCAAGCAACGACGCCCGGCGCGCAGCCAGTTGCTGTCGTTGATCATCGTGGCCTTGGGCGTGGTGGTCGGCTTTCCGTTGCTGACGGCGCTGGCGTTGCAATACGTGACCTCCGCGCATTCCATCGTCTTCGTCGGCCTGCTGCCGCTTGCCACCGCCGTCTTCGGGGTATTGCGCGGTGGCGAGCGCCCAAGACCGGCGTTCTGGCTGTTTTCGGTGCTGGGGAGTTTGCTGGTGATTGGCTTCGCCGTTTCTCAGGGGTTGAGCACGTCCCCCATCGGCGACGTCCTGATGCTGTTGGCGATTCTGGCGTGTGGCCTGGGGTATGCCGAAGGCGCAAAACTCTCCAGAACACTGGGCGGCTGGCAGGTGATTTGCTGGGCCTTGGTGCTGTCGCTGCCGCTGATGGCCGTGTTGACCTGGTGGCGGATGCCCGTTTCGTTTTCCGGGATCAGTGTGCCGGCCTGGGTGAGCCTGGGGTATGTGTCGCTGTTCAGCATGCTGATCGGCTTCGTGTTCTGGTATCGCGGGCTGGCGCAAGGCGGGATCGCGGCGGTGGGACAGCTGCAGTTGTTACAGCCGTTTTTCGGCTTGGCACTCGCGGCGACGTTGCTGCACGAACAGGTCAGCATCGGCATGCTCGGGGTCACCGTGGCCGTAATTTTCTGTGTTGCGGGCGCGAGAAAGTTCGCCAAATGAAAGTGTACTGCGGCTTGCGTTAATGGCTGTACCGGGCGAGCCGCACACCGTCCATGATAAAAATGGCGCTCTCGCTTTCGGAGACTCGCCATGGACCTCGCCACCCTCACCCTTTTCCTCCCGGCGTGCTTTGCCCTGAACATGGCACCCGGCCCGAATAACCTGCTGTCCGTCAGCAACTCGACGCGTTACGGCTATCGCACCTCCTGCGTGGCCGGGATCGGTCGGTTACTGGCATTTGCCGGCATGATCGCCCTCGCCTCCGCCGGATTGGCCGTGGTGCTGCAAACCTCCGAAATGTTGTTCTACGGGATCAAAGTTGTCGGCGCGGCTTACCTGTTTTACCTCGCCTGGCAATTGTGGCGTGCTGATCCTGGCGCCGAGCGCGCTGACACCCGCGCACCCGTCGGTGTGCTGGCGTTGGCGCGACAGGAGTTTTTGGTGGCGGCCGGCAATCCCAAGGCGATCCTGATCTTCACCGCATTCCTGCCCCAATTCGTCGACCCGACCCGCGCGGTGACACCACAATTCGCGCTGCTCGGTACATTGTTTTTGATGCTGGAGTGGATCGCGATCAGTGCATACGCCTATATGGGGCTGCACATTCGCCGCTGGTTCGCCGAGCCGCGTGGCAAGCGGATTTTCAATCGGTGCTGTGCGGGGTTGTTGTCGGCGGCGGCTTCGGTGTTGTTGATGGCGAAGCGGGTTTGATCAAGCGGGTGAGACGGTCCATTCAGTAGCTGGAGGAGTTGCAATGACAACAATCGACGTGAAATCCCGATTTGAAGCAAAGCTTCTTCGTCCGGCAAAACCTGGTAACGATACGTCGTGGGCGTTCGTAGTGCTGCCAAGAGACGTGAGTGAACAGCTTCCGAGGCGAGGAAGGACGACAGTTGAAGGCACGATCAATGGGCACCCATTCCAGGCAACCCTTGAGCCTGATGGTCAGCTGAGCCATTGGCTGCAGGTCAGTAGAGCGTTACACGAAGCCGCAGGCGCGGCCGTTGGGGATATCGTCACACTAGAACTAACCCCTGTGAAGAAAGAACCCGAGCCTGACATCCCAGCAGATTTTCAGGAAGCACTGGCAGCCACTCCTGAGGCTCGTAAAGTCTGGAACAGTACGACGACCATCGCACGAGTAGACTGGATACACTGGATTACTTCAGCCAAGCAACTCAAGACGCGCGCAAAACGAATGGGTGATGCCTGCGATATGCTCGCATCCGGCAAAAAGCAGGTTTGCTGTTTCGACCAGTCTGGCTACTACAGTAAGGCCTTGCGTGCGCCCGAGGCAGAAGATTTATAGATGGGACATTCTGTTGAATACGCCTGACAAGGCGCTCAACACCCACGAAGTACGTGCCGTTTTTTCCGCGATGGGACAAGAGCTCGGTGCTGATTTCTACGAACTCTATAGAGAGCTCGTAGAGTTTGATGTTCTTCGAAAAAAACAATTACCTAACCGTGCAGTCGCTTCCACCACTCATCACTGATTCCGCGCCAAGGGTGGAGGCTCAGGATCTCTGCACTAAGGCAATAGTGGCAGCATAGTTTGCCCGCGGGCATCGCAACAAGCATATAGCACGTCAAGATCACAACTACCTCAGCAACCGAAACTACAATCCTTCTGGAGAGCAAATCGCGTCACTAAATCATGTACTGCAAAATTCCGAGGAAACTCTAGAGATTCAAAGCGCTTTCGAAACAATAATTGATATGCCGGTTTGGCAATACCCCAGCACTCCGTGCCCGGCTTGCTTGGCACCGGCATTCAGTTCAGAGAAACCCTTATGATTTTTACCTGTTGCTGGATCCATGTAACTACCGTCACTTCTTTGAACGACCCAATGCAAACCAACGGGTAAACCTACAAGCGTTACCGCCATCGCTTCTATTCTTGCCTGACCTGCCGCAAGCTCATTTGGCCCATTCACTACAGCACATCCGATACCAGACAGCCTCGATTTCGCATCCGGATAGAACCAGCTCAGGGCTTTTGAGAATATGGTCGGAGTCTCTACGACCTTCATTTCAAGACCTAACAACCTCCCTGCCGTAACAATACCATCCGGCATGGAATAGCCTGCGTCCATCAAGTTACCGCAGTGTTTTCTTTGCGTGTCATTACCGCTCGTTATCGTGTAAATATCACTTTCACAACGGTTATCCAACTCCAGGGTATCGCAACCTACCTGCTCCGACATAGACCCGGCCAAGACGGGAATTTTTTCTATACCCAGCTCTTTCGCCACACACAACAGACTGGCGGCACCACAGGAGTTTGCGAAAGCCTGTTTTTTTGCAAGGTGCTCGTCTGGCATTTCAATGTTTAGAGCATCATCAGCATTTGACAACTGGACTACTGATCGCATATTCGATACTGAATTCAGCATGGGATACTCCATCTACTTTTGAAATTGAAACCCATAGGGATGCATTTCAAGTAATCAATCGTTCACGGCACATGTTTAGCGTTAAGGATGAAAACGAGAAGCGGTGAGATGTTACGGGCTGAGCTTGGGCGAATCCTGCGCAAATTATTGGGTCTTCGACAGCCCATCGACCCGGTTTGACCGCACTACTGAAAACATCATTGACAAACTGCCAGCAGAAAAAAAGCCCCGCAACCGAAAGCGGTGCGGGGCAAAAAATTGGTTGGTTGCGGCCAACCAAAGGAGCTCAGTAAAAGCGCTTGCGAGCCGGGGTCAGATGCATTCCTGTGCGGCGCGCTCAAAGGCCGAAGGCAGGAAGTTCGAGGCCAGCAATTGGCGCTCGTAGATGAACACCTTGCCACCCTTCCCGGCCTTGTAGGCTTCCAGTACGTTGTCCGTCGAGACTTTGCTCGGCACCACGATCCGGTAGCTGCGTGAGGTTTGCGAGACAGTCGGGCTCAACGCACTGCCCTGCAATTTAGGCACGACACAGTCGGCGTATTGGGCAGGCGTCTTGCTGGTCTGCAAGGTCAGAGTCGGGTCGTTCGGCGCAGAGGCACAACCGGCGAGCAACACTAAGGCAAATGCCATGGCAGGCACGAATAAAGGGCGCATGCGTTTCATCCAAAAAATAAACGGTCCGGTTCATCAATGGCGGCGATTTTCCGACTATTGTCGATAAAGTAGAAACTGCCTTTCGTAATGGTCACTATTACGCCTAGCAATAGTTGCGCGCCGTGCAGGTGGATAAACACTCAATCACCACCAGAACAGATTGATGAGGATCTCCCCTTGAGAACTTTTGACCTGATCCGTGACGCCGTTTTGCCCGATTTCCGTGACCGGGTGGCCGAGTACCTGGTCGAGTACGAAACCGTACTGATGGGCGAAAACACATCCGACTCGGCACTTGTGCAGGCCACCGCCAATCAGTTGCGCGGTTATTTGCGCGGTTTGAACACCATGCGAGTGCTGGGTATGGCGGACTGGGAGGAACTGGATCGTCGGGTGGTGAATACGTGGCTTTAGCGCCCTGGCGTTGGATGTTGTTTGGATGTATCACAATGATTTCACAATAATGGCACCGCTCGCTGATCGTCAGCGTAGGCGCCTCCTCGCCTATAAAACGCTCCCGCCATCCCAAGATAAATAGCTAGCTATTCGTTGATGAAAGTCTGAAGTATTCATTTGAACTTTCAGATTCTTTCACGCCTCAGCCTGTGCCTAACATCGGCACCACAGCGAACCCGCCACGGCATCGCTGGGTGGGGATCAGGTTGCGCCAGGATTTTATTGAGGATTACCGATGAAGCTGGAAATATTCCGCACGCTGTGGGGTTACACCGCGAGCAAGGCCCAAGCGTTGGAGGAGCTGCTGCAAGCGGGCTTTGATGGCATGGAAGCACGCCTGCCCCTGGACGCCCGTGAGCGCGTTGAGTTCGGCGCCTTCCTCCAGGCCAATCGCCTGGGCTATATCAGCACAGTCTTCACCGCGTACGACGTGTTGCCAGACCAGTCGGCAACGCCTGTCGTTCACCTCATTGACCTTGACCAGAAACTCGCCTGGGCCGCCGAGCTCGGCCCGCGCTTCGTCAACGTGCTGGCGGGCAATGATCGCTGGTCCCTGCCACAACAAGTGGAATTCTTTGGCCAAGCGCTGGAACTGACGCGCAAACATGGCCAGGTCTGCAGTTTCGAAACCCATCGTTCGCGGTCGCTGTTCAACCCGTGGGTGACGCTGGAGTTGATCCGCCAGCTACCCGATCTGTTGTTCACCAGTGACATCAGCCATTGGGTCGTGACCTGCGAGCGCCTGTTGAACGACCCGGCCGATGACCTGAGCGCTTTCATCGAGCGGGTTCACCATATCCAGGCTCGGGTCGGTTACGACCAGGGCCCGCAGGTTCCGCACCCGGCGGCGCCCGAATATGCAAAAGAACTGGCCTTCCATCAGCAGCACTGGGAAAGCATTTGGCGCTCGCAGCAGGACCGCGGTTACCAGGTCAGCACCCTGACCCCGGAATTCGGCGCCGACGGCTACCTGCATCATTTGCCGTTCACCAATGTACCGGTTGCTGACCTGTGGTCATTGAACGTGTGGATGGGCCAGACCGAGCGCAAACACTTCGACCGTTTCCACCACTCAAGCAATCCTTAGGGAGCCGATGCGTCATGCCTGACAATAAAAACAACAGCGCCAGCACTGACACACATAAAGCCAATTTCAACAGCATCCCGGTGGTCAACATCGCCGGTCTGTTCAGCTTTGAGCTGGAACACCGCCTGGCCGTGGCCGAACAATTGGGGCGCGCTGCCAGCGAGGTCGGGTTCCTCTATATCACCGATCACGGTATCGACCCGCAGCTGATCGCCAACCTGCGCAAGGCTGCCAAGGACTTTTTCGACCAGCCCCTCGACACCAAGATGCGGCACTACATCGGCACTTCGCAAACCCACAAGGGCTTTGTACCTGAAGGCGAAGAGGTCTATTCCAAAGGCAAGCCGGACCACAAGGAGGCCTTCGACGTCGGCTTCGAAGTCCCGGCCGATGACCCGCTGGTGCTGGCCAACACTCCATTGCTGGGGCCTAATGACTGGCCACAGCTGGCGGATTTCAAGACATCGGTTCAGGCCTACTATGAAGCGATCTTTGCCTTGGGCCGGCGCCTGTTCGGCGGCTTTGCCCTGACCCTGGGCCTGGAGGAAAACTATTTCGACAGCCTGGTCACCCGTCCGCCCTCCAAGCTGCGCCTGATCCACTACCCCTTCGACGGTGCCGCCCATGACGCACCGGGGCTTGGAGCCCATACTGATTACGAGTGCTTCACCATCCTCCTGGCCGACAAACCAGGCCTTGAGGTGATGAACAATCTTGGGCAATGGATCGATGCCCCACCGATTGCCGATGCCTTTGTGGTCAACATCGGCGACATGCTGGAAGTGATGACAGCAGGCGCATTCGTTGCCACTGCACACCGGGTTCGCAGCGTGCGCGAGGAGCGTTACTCCTTTCCATTGTTTTATGCCTGCGACTACCACACCCAGATCAAACCGCTGCCCGGGTTCGCCCAGCCAGGCAACGTCTACGAAGAAATCACGATCGGCGAACACATGTATGGCCAGGCACTGCAGACGTATCAATATCTGCGCGCGAGGGTGGCCAATGGGGAAGTTCAACTGCCAGGCAAGGCACGCAAGCCCGCCAGTTTCGGACATTTGAAAAATCAGGCTCAACCGTCCTGATTGAAGTTTTCAGCTACCCCCTTACCTACGCCGGAGTCAGTACGAAATGAAAAACAATAAAAAGAACCTGTTGAGCTTGGCTATATTGGCAGCCGGTATGCTCGGTGCCTCGTTGGGCATGGCCGCGTCAGACACGCTCAAGGTCGGCATGGAAATCACCTACCCTCCCTTCGAGTCCTATGACAAGGATAAAAACGTCGTCGGTTCGGACCCCGAGCTGGCCGCCGCATTGGCCAGGCACATGAACGCCAAGGTGGAGTTCGTCGACACCAAGTTCCCGAGCTTGATCCTGGGCCTGAACTCCGGCAAATACGACGCGGTTATTTCCGGCATGTACATCACGCCAGAGCGCCAGACTCAAGCCCAGACCATCGCCTATGCCAACACTGGTGCCGCGGTCATGGTGCCCAAAGGCAGCGAGATCAATGCGAAAAAACCTGAAGACCTGTGTGGCTTGAAACTGGGCCTGGAACAGGGCACGACCTGGGTCAAGGAATTCAGGAAGCTGTCCGATGAATATTGCGTGCCGAACAACAAAGGCGCCATCACCGTCAGCGAATATCCCTCGGCGCCCGAAGTGACCCAGGCCCTGCTGTCCAAGAACATTCAGGCCCAGGTTGAAATCGCCGGTGCCGCAAAACTGATCGCGGAAAAGACCAACGGCCGGGTAGTGATCACCACCGATCACCCGATCTATCAGCAAACCCTGGGCATCTTCGTCAAGAAAGGTAACGAAGAAACCTTCCAGGCGGTGCAAAAGGCCTTCGAGGAGACCAAGAAGAGTGGTGAGTACGCCGCTATTCTCAAGAAATACGCCTTGGAAGAACCGACTGCCAACTAAGAACGTGTCCTTGTAGTCTGGTCATCTGCCGCCCCTGCATCGGGGCGGCAGAGTGAGGTGCCCTATGCAATTCGATTGGTCGTATTTCTTCTCCCTGTTCTCCCTGCCAGACTTCTGGAATGCCTGCGTCACGGTGGTCCAGCTCAGTGCCCTGGCCTGGTTCATCGGCATGCTGCTGGGGTTTCTCCTGGCCACGGCCAAGCTGTCCCAGTCACCCTTGCTGCGCATTCCCGCAGCGGTCTACATTTGGTTCTTCCGCAGCATCCCGTTGCTGGTGCTGGTGGTCTTCGTCTACAACCTGCCGCAATTGTTTCCCGGCAGCGGCCCGATCCTGTCCAACCCCTTCTACTCCGGTTTGCTGGCCCTGGTGGTCACCGAAGCGGCGTACATGGCGGAAATCCACCGTGGCGGTCTGATCTCCGTGGCCAAGGGCCAGAAAGAAGCCGGGCGCGCGTTGGGTGTCGGCCTGTTCGGCATGCAGCGCTTGATCGTGATCCCTCAGGCTTTCCGTATTTCGCTGCCCACGTTGATCAATGAATACATCACGGTGGTCAAACTGACCTCGCTGGTCTCGGTGATCTCGCTCACGGAAATTCTTACGGTCGGCCAGCGCCTCTACGCCACCAACTTCCTGGTCATGGAAACCCTGGCGGCGGTAGGCGTCTACTACGTGTTGATCGTCACCGTGTTTGGTTTTTTCCTGCAGCGCCTGGAGCGCTACCTGGACCTGAACTTCCGCAAGCCGCAAACGCTCGACGCACCCGCCGTAGCCAAGCTCAAGGCCTGCGCCGAAGCCTTGCCCGACAGCACACGCAAAGCAGCGGGCAACAACCTGACGCCTATCCTGCAACTGAAGAACATCCAGAAGAGTTATGGCACGCACAAAGTGCTGTTGGGGATCGACCTGAAGGTCGAATACGGCCAGGTGGTCTCGATCATTGGCCCCTCCGGTTCCGGTAAAACTTCGCTGATCCGCACGGTCAACGGCCTGGAAACCATCGATACCGGCGACATTCTGTTGTTCGGCGAACAATTCATCGAAGCGTCGGACAAACCCAATAGCTCGCGCTTGCGCAAAGGGGTGCGCCACATTGGCATGGTGTTCCAGAACTTCAACCTGTTCCCCCACCGCACCATTCTCGACAACGTCACGCTGGCGCCGCGTTACCACGGCCAGCCGGGCGAACTGAGTGAACATCGCGCTTATGCGCTGCTGGACAAGGTCGGCCTGCTGGCCCATGCCCACAAGTACCCGCATCAACTGTCCGGCGGGCAGCAACAGCGCGTGGCGATTGCGCGGGCCCTGGCGATGGAACCGCAGATCATGCTGTTCGACGAGCCGACTTCGGCCCTCGACCCGGAACTGGTCAACGACGTGCTGAACGTGATTCGTGATCTGGCCAAGGAAGGCATGACCATGCTGATCGTGACCCACGAAATGGACTTCGCCATGTCGATTTCCGACCGGGTGATCTTCATGGAGAACGGCAATATTCAACTCGATGCCGCGCCTGAAACCATACGCTGCGATGCCGAAGGAGAACGAGTGCGGCGCTTTATGGGGATCGATGTTCCATTGCCAAACCGTTCTGCAACGGTGGATCTGGCATGAACAGGCACCCCCTTTCTTTGAGCTTCCCACTTTCAGGAAAACACCGATGAATCTTGGAATTGCGGGACGCTGGTTTGCGCCGCCAGCAAGGGTCTAGGGGGCGTTCTGAATTAGTTTCCCCGCTGCGTTGTCGGCCTTAAAGCGGGCCAGGCAAGGCGCAGGCTGCTGGGAATCGTGTGCCCCTTCCAAGGCAGCGACCGGCCTGCAGTCAACAAGGCAGGTCGCTGGCCGAGTTAGCTCAGGCGGTGCAAAAGTATCCCGTACTCATCCCACCAGAAGACCAGGGACAACAACGCTAACCCGCAGGTGCCGGTCATGACTGTGCGCACCCAATCTGCCACCGTCATTTGGAGATCCATAATCCGTCCTCCTTCTGGGTGGAAGATTTACCAGGACGCTGGGTTGGTTCGACGAGTTTATCGTCGGAACCTTCGGCAAGGACCGAATGTTCTACGCACATATTATTGTTCTCTTCAGGACTGATCGTCATACGGCCTGGCATTGCAAGCTGCCCAATTGCCGGGCTTGCAGCGCACACCATGAGAAGGAGTTTATCGACGGTGGGACTGCCAATCTTTCATTTGGCGACAGCGCGTTGTCATTTCATGACAGCTCATGACCGTTGATCCGGGATGGTTTTAAGCCTTTGGTGCAAGCAAACGCTCAAGCTGACGGAACCTCAATCCAAAGCTCCGTCAGCTACCCCGCTGTTACCTTGACGGCCCTTTGAGCTCGACCTGATTGCCATCCGGATCAAAGCAATAAAGCGACAAGCCATAACCTTCGGCGCCGAAGCGCCTGGCCGCTTTCTCGGGCGTCAGACCAAAGGACCGCAAGTGGCTGATGAGTGCCTCCTCGTCGAAGGGCTCGATGCGCAGGCAGACATGGTCGAGGTTACGCCCCTCTTGCCCGGCGGCGGCACCGCCCTTGCGCCCGAGCTCACCGTCCAGGCTGACCAGGTCGATCATGGAAGTCCCGGCGCGCAGATGCACCAGCCCCAGATTGTCTTGGCGTTTGACCAACTCAGCGCCGAATACCTGCGCGTAGAACGTGATGCTTCGCTCCAGGTCCTTGACGCGCAGCACGATGTGATCGATGTGTTGAATCGTAAACGGTTGCATGAAATCACTCCCTGTTTGACTGCCTGATCAGTAACCCGACCACTGTAGTCCAGAGTCACAAAAATTCATTGTCGATTTTCCGGTGGAGACACTGCCCACAGGGTTTTATGCTCGACCCATGAACATACAGACCGCACTACTGCCGCCCCACGCCGAAATGGTTCGCGCCATGCTCGAACGCGACACTGCCTATGAGGGGGTGTTCTTCACGGCCGTGAAAACCACCGGGATTTTTTGCCGCCCCGGCTGTACGGCACGCTCGCCGAAACCAGAGAACGTCGAGTTCTTTGCGCACGCCGATGAATGCCTGGCGGCGGGTTATCGCGCGTGTCTGCGCTGCAAGCCGCTGGACGCTGCGGCCATCGCGCCCGACTGGGTGCAGAGGTTGCTGAGGTCGGTGAACGCCGATCCCGAGCAACGCTGGACCGACGCCCAGTTGCTGGCCGAAGGCATCGAGCCGTTGAAACTGCGGCGCTGGTTCAAGCAGCATCTGGGCATGACCTTTCACGCCTGGCTGCGCACCCGTCGCCTCGGCATGGCACTGGGCGGGATCAAACAGGGCGATTCCATCGACAGCGCGGCATTCGACTCGGGTTATGAATCCCTCAGTGGTTTTCGTGACGCCTTTCAAAAGTCGTTCCACATCACCCCGGGCCGAGCTGCGCAGAGTGAACCCTTGCTCTTCACTCGGCTGACCACGCCACTGGGGCCGATGATCGCCATGGCCGAGCGCCGTGGGCTGGTACTGCTGGAATTCCTCGACCGTCCGGCGTTGACCTGCGAAGTCGAAGAACTGCAGAACCGGTATGGCTACGCGGTCGCGCCGGGACACAACGCGCATCTGCAACAGATCGAGGTTGAACTGGCACAGTACTTCGCCGGCAAACTCAGCGAATTCAGCGTTGCACTGTACCTGCCCGGCAGTGAGTTTTCCCGGCAGGTCTGGGCCGAATTGGCGAAGATCCCGTACGGCAAGACCAGCACCTACGGCAGCATCGCCAGGCAATTGGGCAAGCCCGGTGCCAGTCGCGCCGTGGGCTTGGCCAACGGGCACAACCGGCTGTCCATCGTGGTGCCCTGCCACCGGGTCATCGGTGCGGATGGCTCGCTGACCGGCTATGGTGGAGGACAACCGCGCAAGGCATTTCTGCTACGGCTGGAAAGCGCGGCATTACAGGTCACCCAACCACTCGCGTTCTGATTACCTCAACTGTCATAAGGAAGGACATTCGATGGACAGACAATTCCACCAATTGCACCACGAAGGCTTGCTGATCCTCACTAACGTCGCGGATGCCACCGGGGCCCGTATCGTCGAGCAACTGGGCTGCAAAGCTGTGGCCACCAGCAGCGCGGCGGTGGCCTGGGCTCATGGTTACGCGGACGGCAACGCCCTGCCCCTCGAACGTCTGGTATCAACCGTCGAATCCATCGCCCGCGTGATTTCGCTGCCGTTGACCGTGGACGTCGAGGCCGGCTATTCCGATGATCTGACGCGGGTTGCCCAAGTGATTGAAGCGGTGATTGCGGCCGGGGCGGTCGGGATCAATATCGAGGACGGCGCTTCTGCGCCCGAGTTGCTGGTGCGCAAGATCGAAGTGGCCCGCAAGGTGGCCGATCAGCGCAATGTGAAGCTGTTCATCAATGCCCGCACCGATGTGTACCTGCGAGGATTGGTACCGGCCGAAGATCGCGTCGCTGAAACCCTCAAGCGTGCTGCTCTGTACCAAGCGGCAGGTGCCGATGGGCTGTTTGCGGCGGGTGTCTCGGCGGAGTATGAAATCGCTGCGCTGTGCCACGGCACGACGTTGCCGGTGAATGTGCTGGGCCTGTCGGGGTTGCCATCGCTTGAAGCATTGAAAGCACTGGGCGTGCGACGTTTGAGTGCCGGTTCGGGCATCGCCGAGTTTTTGTATGGCGCCATGGCCGGGTTGACCCAAAGCTTTCTGGAAACCGGCAAACTCGACAGCAGTCACCTCAAGGCTCTTACTTACGGTGAAGTTAACGCCTTGCTGAAAACAACCGGAAACCCTTAATCGTCATGCCCGATCCCTATCTGCCGGCGACCCGGTTTTTAGCGTCTCTCGACGCAGACTGGGCGCGCCACATCGCCGCCATCGGCCCGTGCCTGCACCAGCCCCATGCGGCTCGCGATCCGTACGAGTCGCTGGTACGGGCGATTGCCTATCAGCAACTGCACGCCAAGGCCGGGGATGCGATTGTCGGGCGATTGCTGGCGTTGTTTCCGTCGGTGGCATTCCCACGACCGGAACAGATTCTGGCGGCAGGGTTCGATCAACTGCGCAGTTGCGGGTTTTCGGCGGGCAAGATCGCAACCATTCAGGGGATTGCCCAAGCCACACTGGACGGCGTGGTGCCGGAGTATGCGACGGCGTTGGCGATGGCGGATGAGGCCCTGATCGAGCGCTTGATCACCTTGCGCGGGGTCGGCCGCTGGACGGTTGAGATGTTGCTGATTTACAGCCTCGAACGCCCGGATATCTTGCCCGCCGATGACTTTGGCGTGCGTGAAGGCTATCGCCGGCTGAAGGGGTTGGAGGTGCAGCCGACGCGTAAGCAGATGGTAGAGATCGGGTTGGCGTGGAGCCCGTATCGGACGGTGGCGGCTTGGTATTTGTGGCGGGTGCCCAGCAAGTAGACCGCGTTATCGTTCATCGCGAGCAGGCTTGCCCGGGCCCTGAAGGCGGAGAAGCCCAATACTTGAGGGAGACAACCATGCAGCTAGAAGGCTCCTGCCATTGTGGCGCGGTATCGTTCAGCCTGAACAGCGCCCACCCCTACCCTTATCAGCGTTGCTACTGCTCGATCTGCCGCAAGACTCAAGGCGGCGGTTATGCGATCAATCTCGGCGGCGATGCCAAGAGCCTCAAGGTGCGCGGTCGCAAGCACATCGCGATTTACCATGCACGCCTCAAGGCTGAAGGCGATAAACGGGCGCACAGCAGCAGCGCCGAACGGCATTTCTGCTCCCTTTGCGGTACGGGACTGTGGCTGTTCAGCCCTGAATGGCCTGAACTGATCCACCCGTTTGCATCCGCCATAGACACCCCGTTACCGGTGCCGCCAGAACACACGCACTTGATGCTCGGTTCAAAAGCGCCATGGGTGGAAGTCGAGGCGCATTCCGGCGATCAGCAATTCGAGGTCTATCCCGAAGAGTCCATCGCCGACTGGCACGAACGCCTCGGCTTGAGCCGCTAAAGCGTTTTAAACGTCAGGCCGCAACGGGCACGCCGCTGTGGAAACGGAATTCCACGTCCGGCGACTCGATCAGCTCCTGCTCGGCCGCGCGCACCTTATCGATCACTTGCGCGATGTCCTTGGCGTCGCCGTACTGGTAAGCCAGTTTCAGGTAACCCTGGAAATGCCGGGCCTCGCTTTTCAGCAGCCCGAAGTAGAACTTGCCCAGTTCTTCATCCAGATGCGGCACCAGCGCCTCGAAACGCTCGCAGCTGCGGGCTTCGATGAAGGCCCCTACCACCAGCGTATCCACCAGTTTCACCGGTTCATGGCTGCGCACCACTTTGCGCAGGCCCGAGGCGTAGCGACCAGCGGACAATTGGCGCAGCTCGATCTTGCGCTTTTTCATCAGGCGCATGACTTGCTCATGGTGCACCAGTTCTTCCCGGGCCAGGCGCGACATCAGGTTGATCAGGTCGACGTGGGAGTGGTACTTGGCAATCAGGCTCAGCGCCGTGCTGGCCGCTTTGAATTCGCAGTTCTTGTGGTCGATCAGCAACGTTTCCTGATCGGCCAGCGCGGCCTGCACCCAGCCGTCAGGGGTACGGCAGCCGAGGAACTCGTGAATTTCGGGAAGGATCATGGGGCTCACGGATAAAGGGTTCAAAATCGAAGGGCGCCGATTATACCGGCCTGCGGGCAGACCACCAGTCGCCAACCGTTGATATGCATCAAGTACCTGGTTGGCGAGCAGCAACTATAGTTGTGCAACGCCGTGCTTTTTTACCCGTTTTTTTATGGAGATCCCGATCATGCAAGCCATTCGCAGCATTCTGGTGGTCATAGAACCGGAACATTCGGAGAGCCTGGCGCTCAAACGGGCCAAATTGATTGCCGGTGTGACCCAGGCCCACCTGCACCTGCTGGTTGGTGATCCCAAGCATGATCACAACGGCATGTTGGGAGTGCTCAAGGCTGCGCTTGTAGCCGACGGCTACAGCGTCACGACCGAGCAAGCCTGGAATCAGAGCCTGCACCAAACCATCATCGACGTGCAGCAAGCCGAGGGCTGCGGGCTGGTGGTCAAGCAGCATTACCAGGACAACCCGCTGAAAAAGGCCTTGCTGACCCCGGATGACTGGAAACTGCTGCGTGAATGCCCGACACCGGTGTTGCTGGTAAAAACGTCCGGCTCCTGGAGAGACAAAGTCATCCTGGCCGCCATCGACGTGGGCAATAGCGATGGCGAACACCGCCACCTGCACAACACCATCATTGATTACGGCTATGACATCGCCAGCCTGGCCAAGGCGCATTTACACGTCATCAGTGCGCATCCGTCGCCGATGCTGTCATCGGCCGACCCGACCTTCCAGCTCAAGGAAACCATCGAGGCGCGCTATCGCGAGCAGTGCCGGGCGTTCCAGGCGGAATTCGACATCGACGATGACCATTTGCATATCGAGGAAGGCCCGGCGGATGTGTTGATTCCATTCATGGTGCACAAACTGCAAGCGGCAGTGACCGTGATCGGCACCGTGGCGCGGTCCGGTTTGTCGGGGGCTTTGATCGGTAATACGGCGGAAGTGGTGCTGGACAAGGTGGAAAGCGATGTACTGGTGCTCAAGCCGCAGGAGATTGAGGATCACCTTGAGGAATTGGCTCAGCATTGAAATCTATGGCGTCTGGTCGGACGCCATCGCGAGCAGGCTCGCTCCCACAGGGGATTTTTTTGAACACTGGAGATCAAGTGTGGGAGCGAGCCTGCTCGCGAAGCTTTTAAGATTTAACCGCCAAAGGCGTCTTTTAAGAAGCCCGGTGCAATGTAACGCTGGTAATGCGCTTCAGACAGCAAGAAAAATTCTCGATCAATGGCATCACGCAATTCCGGCAGGTTCCAGTCGCGAAACTCCGGCATCAGCACCATCCCGTAGGCCTCCAGGTTATTGATCACCCGCGCCCCACGGGCAATCAGCTGATACGCCCAGCAATACTCCGACTGATGCGGCACAAAACGAATTTTGCGTTGCTCCAGTTGCAAACGCAGACGCTGAGGGTCGAAAACCTCCAGCTTGCTGGCCATCACCTGGGACAGCAATAGCTCAAGACGCAGCCATACCGCGCGCTTTTCCTCCTCGTTGTAACCATTCCAGCTGATCACTTCGTGGTGGAAACGCTTGCAGCCACGGCACACCAAGTCACCGTAAACAGTGGAGCAAAGGCCGACGCAGGGGGTCTTGATGGTCTGATTGGGCATAGGTAGGCAAAACACGGAAAAGCAGAACAGGCGCGCATGTTAGCCCTTTGTCTAACATTCATCACCCCTCAAAGTTAAAGGCCTAACTTACCTTTAATTTCTTTTTGCCGTAGAATCAGCCAGCCTTTTAAGGCGCCAATGTCCGTTAGAAGCTGTTTTCAAAGCGTCACGAGCACAGTCGTTCCTTCAGAGCGGTGTTGGCGAAGGGTTTTTCCAGCGGGGAAAAGCTCAGCGCCAACCCTCATCAGCTCCCGTTCTGCAGGCGTAAAACTTTGAAAGCAGCTTCTGTAAGGAATTGTCGGTAATTCTGGCTAAATGGCTCACAACGCCATGCAGCGCATGAGTACGGCAATTCGGGATGAGCGTCCCGGACACCCATTTGGGACCACTGATGAGGGTAATAACTGTGCTTGAAGCCTACCGCAAACATATCGAAGAGCGTGCAGCACTGGGTATCGTTCCCCAGCCGCTTAACGCCGAACAAACTGCAGGCCTGATCGAGCTGCTGAAGAATCCCCCGGCTGGCGAAGAAGCTTTCCTCGTTGACCTGATCACCAATCGCGTTCCACCTGGAGTGGACGAAGCAGCCTATGTAAAGGCCGGCTTCCTGTCCGCCCTCGCCAAAGGCGAAGCCAATTCCCCTCTGATCGACAAGAAGCGCGCAGTTGAACTGCTTGGCACCATGCAGGGCGGCTACAACATCGTCACGCTGGTCAACCTGCTTGACGACGCCGAACTGGCCCCGGTCGCTGCCGAAGAACTCAAGCACACCCTGCTGATGTTCGACGCTTTCCACGACGTCGCTGAACGCGCCAAGAACGGTAACGTTCACGCCAAAGGCGTGCTGCAATCCTGGGCTGACGGCGAGTGGTTCAAAAACCGCCCTGTACTGGCCGACAAGATCAGCCTGCGCGTGTTCAAGGTCACCGGCGAAACCAACACCGACGACCTGTCCCCTGCCCCGGACGCCTGGTCCCGCCCGGACATCCCGCTGCACGCCCTGGCCATGCTGAAAATGGCTCGCGACGGCATCGTGCCTGACGTCCAGGGCGTCACCGGTCCGATGAAGCAGATCGAAGAAATGCGCGGCCAAGGCTTCCCGATCGCTTACGTCGGTGACGTGGTCGGTACCGGTTCTTCGCGTAAATCCGCCACCAACTCGGTGCTGTGGTTCTTCGGCGATGACGTGCCTTACGTGCCGAACAAGCGCGCTGGCGGTTTCTGCTTCGGCAACAAGATTGCTCCGATCTTCTACAACACCATGGAAGATGCCGGCGCACTGCCAATCGAATTCGACGTCACCAACATGAACATGGGCGACGTGATCGACCTGTACCCGCACGCTGGCAAAGTCTGCAAGCACGGTACCGACGAAGTCATCACCACCTTCGAAATGAAGACCCCTGTGCTGTTGGACGAAGTCCGTGCCGGCGGTCGTATCCCGCTGATCATTGGCCGTGGCCTGACCGACAAGGCTCGCGCCGAACTGGGTCTGCCAGCGTTCGACCTGTTCAAGAAACCGGATGCCCCGATCGAAAGCACCAAGGGTTTCACCCTGGCGCAGAAAATGGTCGGCAAGGCGTGCGGCGTAGCCGGTGTGCGTCCAGGCACCTACTGCGAACCGAAGATGACCACCGTCGGTTCCCAGGACACCACCGGTCCGATGACCCGTGACGAACTGAAAGACCTGGCGTGCCTGGGCTTCTCCGCTGATCTGGTGATGCAGTCCTTCTGCCACACCGCGGCTTACCCCAAGCCGATCGACGTGACCACCCACCACACCCTGCCAGACTTCATCATGACCCGCGGCGGCGTTTCCCTGCGTCCGGGCGACGGCATCATCCACAGCTGGCTGAACCGCATGCTGCTGCCGGACACCGTCGGTACCGGTGGTGACTCGCACACCCGTTTCCCGATGGGCATTTCGTTCCCGGCCGGTTCCGGTCTGGTTGCGTTTGCTGCAGCCACCGGCGTTATGCCGCTGGACATGCCGGAATCGATCCTGGTGCGCTTCAAAGGCAAAATGCAACCGGGCGTCACCCTGCGTGACCTGGTTCACGCCATTCCTTACTTCGCGATTCAGGCTGGCCTGTTGACCGTTGAAAAGAAAGGCAAGAAGAACGCCTTCTCCGGCCGCATCCTGGAAATCGAAGGCCTGGACAACCTGAGCATCGAACAGGCTTTCGAGCTGTCCGACGCCTCGGCTGAACGTTCGGCTGCCGGTTGCACCATCAAGCTGTCGAAAGAATCGATCACCGAGTACCTGAGCTCCAACATCACCCTGCTGCGCTGGATGATCGGCGAAGGCTACGGCGATGCGCGCACTCTGGAACGTCGTGCTCAAGCGATGGAAGCCTGGATCGCCAACCCTGAGTTGATGGTTGCCGATGCTGACGCCGAATACGCTGAAATCATCGAAATCGACCTGGCCGACATCAAAGAGCCTGTGCTCTGCGCGCCAAACGATCCGGACGACGCCCGTCTGCTGTCCAGCGTTGCTGGCGAGAAAATCGACGAAGTGTTCATCGGTTCGTGCATGACCAACATCGGTCACTTCCGCGCTGCCGGCAAGTTGCTGGATCAGGTCAAAGGTCAGCTGCCAACCCGTCTGTGGCTGTCGCCGCCGACCAAGATGGACGCTCACCAGCTGACCGAAGAAGGCTACTACGGCATCTACGGCAAAGCCGGCGCACGCATGGAAATGCCGGGCTGCTCGCTGTGCATGGGTAACCAGGCACGTGTAGAGCCGAACTCCACCGTGGTGTCGACGTCGACCCGTAACTTCCCGAACCGTCTGGGTGACGGCGCGAACGTCTACCTGGCCTCGGCCGAGCTGGCGTCTGTTGCTTCCATCCTGGGTCGCCTGCCGACCGTCGAGGAGTACATGGAATACGCGGGCAAGATCGACAGCATGGCGGCCGATGTCTACCGCTACCTGTCCTTCGACCAGATCGCCGAGTTCCGTGAAGCTGCAGCGAACGCCAACATTCCGGTCGTTCAAGCCTAACGTTACAACGCCATAGAAAACGCCGCCCATCGTGAGATGTGCGGCGTTTTTTTATGCCTGCTGAATAGGCATGCACAACACAATCCATGTGGGAGCGGGCTTGCTCCCACAGGTCACTCGTATGCCTTCAAGATCTGCTGTACCGCGCCATCCACGCTCAAGTCGCTGAGGATCACCTGTGTACCCGCCACCTCGGGCAACACCGCCAACGCGCTTTGCGCCGAATCCTTGAGCCGCGCCAGTACCAACTGCGTTCCTCCCCCCCGCACCCGCACAAAAAACTCCTGCAATGCCTCAATGCTGGTGCCATCCAGATCGGGCGATTCTTCCAGGCTGAGAATCACCGAGTGAATCGGCGTTGGCGAATGGCGGATCAAGCGCAACGTACTGCCCAGAATCCGCTCGACGTTGGCAAAGAACAACGCCTCCCCCGGCCGAACAATCAACACCCCAGGCACTGTCTGCGCCGTCGGATGGCGTTGCAGGTCGACAAAGTCATGACCACCATCAATGCGCCCCAGGACCTGAATATCCGCTGCTGACATTTGTTTGAGCATCAGCACCACACTGATCGCCACCGCCACCAGCAGGCCGTCCAGCACCCCCAGCACCAGCACTGCCGCCACCGCGCAGATCACCAGCAACCGGTCGCGCCGCCAGATGAAATACCGTCCCAGCGGTTGCAGGCTCAAGCCTCGCGCCAGGGCATGGATAACGATGGCGGCGAGAATCGGCTCCGGCGTCAGGGCGATATATGGCAATACCGTCAAAACGATGAGCAACACCACCAACGCCGCCACACCACCGGCCAAGCGTGAGGTGGCCCCCGCCGCTTCATTGGCCGACGTTGCCGAGAACCCTGCCCCTGCCGGCATGCCATGAAACAATCCGGATAACAGGTTGGACGCACCCAGCGCCAGCAGATCGCGGCTCGACGAAGTCCGGTCGCCGTGCTTGAGCGCGTAGGAACTGATCGAGCCGTACGACTCCGCGTACAGGATCATCACCATGGCGAAGGCCAATTCGCCCAGCCGTAACCAGTCAGTAAAGGGCAACACCGGCAACCGCGGCACTTCCAGGTTCAAATCGATCACGCCAATCAACTTCACCCCATACGCCGGCAGGTTTAGCCACTGACTGGCAACGATGCCGATCACGACCACCAGCAAGCCGCCCGGCAAGCGTCGATACTTTGAAAAAAGCACTAACAAGGCCAATGCCACGGCGGAGACACTCGCCGCCACCCCGTTCCATTGCGGCAGTTGTTCCAGCAGTTGCGGCAGAAACCGCACCAGATTGCCGTCGCTCAGATGCACGCCGACCACACTGGCGACTTGCTTGAGGATGATGGTCAGTGCCAGGCCAAAGGCAAAACCGCGCAGCACCGGCTTGGCGATGAATGAGGTCACGCTCCCCAGTTTGAACAGCCCCGCCAGCAAGAAGAACGCACCGGTCACCAACACCAGGCCGAAGGCCAGGGTCGAACGCAACTGGGGGTCGCCGTTGGCCAGCGTCGCGGTAGCGGCGGCCAGCACCGCTGCGGACGAAGAGGTAGCCGACACAATGGCAAAACGACTGGTACCGAACAGCCCATAACACAGCAAACCGGCAAACAAGGCGATCACCCCGGCCTGCGGCGCCACGGCGGCAATACTTGAATAGGCGACTGCTTCGGGCAACAACAGACCGGCAATCGACAACCCGGCCAGCAAGTCCCGCCAGGGATTGGGTCGCTCGGTGAGGTTGGGGGGTGAGGCGCTCGGCAATCCGTTGACTCCAGGCGAAAAAAAACCGCTGCACGTATCACGTGCAGCGGCCACTGTAGCTGTCAATTCGGCGCTGCGCGAGCAGGCCGAACGATCACGCGGTCAGCGAGTAGATCAACGCGGTAATAGCCACCAGGCCCACCGCTGTCACGAAGACATTGGACGCCTGCCCGCGATAACGCGCCATCGCCGGCACCTTGCGGATCGCGTACATCGGCATCAGGAACAGAATCGCCGCGATGATCGGGCCACCGAGGGTTTCGATCATCCCCAGAATGCTCGGGTTCAGCGTGGCGACGATCCAGCACACCACCAGCATGAACGCAGCCGTCATACGATCCAGGACCTTCGGCGCCGGGCGTTTGCCGCTTTTGACGATCAGGCCTTTAAGGCCTTCGCTGGCACCGATGTAATGGCCCAGGAATGACTTGGAGATGGCCACGAAAGCAATCAACGGTGCCGCGAAAGCGATGGTCGGGTTGCTGAAGTGGTTGGCCAGGTACGACAGGATCGACAGGTTCTGTGCCTTGGCTTCGGCCAGTTGTGCCGGCGACAGGGTCAGCACGCAACTGAAGACGAAGAACAGAACCATCACCACCATCAACAGGTGAGCGCGGGACAGGATCTGCGAGCTGCGCTCTTCGGCGTGGTCGCCGTAACGACGCTTCTGGTCGACCGCAAACGCCGAAATGATCGGCGAGTGGTTGAACGAAAACACCATCACCGGAATCGCCAGCCACAACGTGTTCAGCAGCGCCGACGGTTCAGGAAGCGTGCTGGCGGTGGTCAGAATGCCGCCGTTCCAGTGCGGAATCAGGAACACCGCCAAAAACAGCAACGCCACGATGAACGGATACACCATCAGGCTCATGGCCTTGACGATCACCTGCTCGCCGCAACGCACCACCGCCAGCAGGCCAAGGATCAGCACCAGCGACAGCACCGCACGCGGTGGCGGTGTGATGTGCAATTGATGCTCCAGGAAACTGCCCACGGTGTTGGTCAGCGCCACGCTGTAGATCAGCAGGATCGGGAAGATCGCAAAGAAGTACAGCAAGGTGATCAGCGCACCGGCCTTGATGCCAAAGTGTTCTTCCACCACTTCAGTGATGTCGGCGCCTTCGCGTCCAGACAGCACGAAGCGGGTCAGACCACGGTGTGCGTAAAAAGTCATGGGAAACGCCAGCACTGCCAGGACCAGTAACGGCCAGAAACCGCCGAGCCCTGCGTTGATCGGCAAAAACAGCGTGCCGGCCCCGATGGCGGTGCCAAACAGGCCCAGCATCCAGGTGGTGTCATGACGATTCCAGTTCGAAAGAGTCGCTGGTGCCGCCGCTACATAGCGCTTGTCGACGCTATTGGCCTGATCATTCATCCGGTGGGATCTCCACATTCCGGTCAGTTGCTACCCGGTCAGGACGAGTCGGAAAAACCCGACAGGCAGCGCCCTGGCCGAAACAGGGGCGCGATTGTCCGGGATTAATGAATAAAAGCAAATACTTAGCTGAGGAGTGGTGGTGCGGATCAGAGGTTTTCAGGACGGCGATTGACGCTTTCCTGATCGAACAGGGTGCATCACAGACTGATGCGCCGTTGTCACTGAAACCCAGATCATCGCCAAAGTGCCGATTAAAATGCTCGGCTTATGCTCCCGAAACACACCAATCTGCTCCAGGCTCGAGGACATCGTGAGTGATCCAAGGGCACAGGCTGCGACCAGGCCCGTCATTGACGTGGCGATGATCACCCCATGAGTCAGGTCTGCTTTTTGTTTGTAGTACCAGCACAGTCCCAGATAGATGGCGATGCAAAGAATGCTGCTGATAATCGAGCAGTTGAATTGATCCGGCGCCGTAGGGCCCTATCCTTGATATGAGGCCGATTTTGTAGCTCGAAAACCAAAAATTGCGCCTAGAACAGCACCCACCAGGGTACTTCCAAGACCAGGGAAAATCATATTCGCGAACGAGGCACTGCCCACTGTCGTCGAAATTATTGTGACGTCCATGACTCGACTGATAGGCAAGCGTGTTTCCTTACGACAAATTTTCTTGGCTGGCATGTGTTCGCCTCCTCCTGGATGGGCCGCTCTGGGCGCCTGCGTACGAAAAACATGCCGTGGATTATGTGTGAGGCACGTACGGCGGGCAAACACCAATAGGTAACTGAAAGCATCCGAAACCGTGGGTGTGTGATCATCGCCGCACAGCGGCTTTCGCTTGATAAAGGACCTCCGTCATGTATTTTCAATTGACCGGCCTTCTATCTGGAGACATCCCATGCCACTGGTTCGTGTCGACATCAAAAAGAATCAGGATCCCACCTTCGCCAAACGCGTCGGCCAGCTCATCTACGCCGCCATGCACAGCGCCATCGCCGTGCCGGAAAACGATAATTTCCAGATACTGATGGAGCACGATGAACACCATTTCATCTTCGACCCCCAATACCTGGGCATCAAACGCACCGACAATCTGGTGATCATCCAGATCACGTTGAGCGAAGGCCGTTCGGACGAGAAGAAAAAACTGCTCTACAAAACCATCGCCGAAAGTCTGAATCGTGAACTGGCGGTGCGTCTGGAGGATGTTTTCATTAATCTGGTGGAAGTGAAAAAAGAGAACTGGTCGTTCGGCAACGGGATTGCCCAGTACGCGCTTTGATCCCCACCTTTGATACCTGTGAGCCACTGATGCCCCGAGTTTCCCGCAAGCAAGCTGACCTCAACCGCGAAATCATCGTCGAGGCTGCCACGCGCCTGTTTCGCGAGCGGGGCTTGCACGGCATCAGTGTCGTCGACGTCATGGCGGCAGCAGGTCTCACCCATGGCGGCTTCTACGGGCATTTCGAGTCCAGGGAAGCGTTGGCGCAGGAGGCCAGCGGCCGGGCGTTCGACCAATCGGCAGAAAGCTGGCAGGAGCGGATCGCCGCCCATGTCGACGACAATGACGCCGCCCGCCGTGCGCTGATCGAGCCTTACCTGTCGCAAGCCAGCCGCGATAACCCGGGTGAAAGTTGCCCGGTGGTCGCCTTCGCCGGGGACATGTGCCACGAAGCGACAGACAGTGGATTGCGCCAGACCTTCATGGAAGGGCTCAACCGGCTGCTGAAATCCTACGGCTCGCTGCTCAATTCAGGCGATGTCGATGCGGATCGGCAACAGGCGCTGGTGGAGTATTCGCTGATGGTCGGTGCCCTGACCCTCGCCCGCGCCAGCCACGGCGATGCGCTGTCGGATGAGATTCTTGACGCGGCATGCACGTTCCTGACCTCGAAGGGTTCATCCAACTGATCAGCCCCGTGTAAGACCTTTGGCCATTGCCAAACTGATCGGGAATCAGCAATCTGAAGCGACGTTCGAGCCCCCGACATTCCTATGCTCACAGGAGCGCAGCATGCCTGCAACCGTTCTGGTACTGGTTGAAACCATCAATGATTATTTGCCGATTCTGGAACATCAGGGTTTTCACCTGATTCTTGCCCCAACCCCTGCCGAGCGCGCGGCGGCCATTGCCCGCAATGGCGTTCAGATCGATGCGGTGCTGACCCGTGGCCCATTGGGTCTGAACGCCGATGAAATCGCCGCCCTGCCCAACCTCAAGATCATCTGCGTCATCGGTGCCGGTTACGAACACGTTGACCTGCAAGCCGCCGCCGACCGTGGTATCACGGTCACCAACGGTGCCGGGGTGAATGCGTCGTCGGTCGCCGACCATGCCATGGCGATGCTGCTCGCGCTGGTGCGTGACATTCCCCGCTGCGATGCGGCGGTGCGTCGGGGTGAGTGGCCGAAGATCATGCGCCCTTCCCTCGCCGGCAAGCGCCTGGGCATTCTCGGCCTCGGTGCCGTCGGCATGGCCATCGCCAAACGCGCCGCCAATGGCTTCGACATGACGGTGAATTACCACAACCGTCAGCATCGCAGCGATGCGCCCTACACCTTTTGCTCCACGCCTACCGAATTGGCCCGTGCCTCGGATTTTCTGATCATCGCGACCCCGGGCGGTATTGGCACCAGGCACTTGATCAACAAACATGTGCTAGACGCCTTGGGGCGCGACGGGTTCCTGATCAACATCGCCCGCGCCAGCGTGATCGTCACCGCCGACCTGGTCAGCGCGCTTGAACAACGACGCATTGCCGGCGCCGCGCTGGACGTGTTCGATGCCGAGCCGCAGGTGCCGCAGGCACTCAAATCGTTGAGCAACGTGATCCTGACGCCGCATGTGGCGGGATTGTCCCCTGAGGCGACTCAAGGCACCGTCGAGTTGGTGGGACGCAATCTGGCGGCGTTTTTCTCCGGCAACCCGGTTTTGACGCCCATTGCCTTGCCGTCCGCGCAGAGCAGCGCCGCAGTTTGAGGTTTATTCAAACAGGTGTATCAAAAACAATGATTGGCCGGCAACACGCTCACCTATAAGGGGCGTTGAAGGTTGTGGGTGCCGGAAGCGCGGATTAGATTAGTCAATAGTCGCAGGACTCCAAAATAAGCAGAAGGGATAAGCATGGCGCTTACTGACCAGTCCACCCGTATCCGCTCCGGCGAAGAGCTCGACGCCAGCCTGATCGATCCATACCTCAAGGCGCACATTGCAGGCCTGAGCGGTTTACCGCAGATCAGCCAGTTCCCGGGCGGCGCGTCGAATCTGACGTACCTGCTCGAATACCCCGAGCAGGAATTCGTCCTGCGTCGGCCGCCGTTTGGTCACAAGGCCAAATCCGCCCACGACATGGGCCGCGAATTTCGCATTCTCAACCAGCTCAAGGACGGCTTTCCGTACTGCCCCAAAGCCTACGTGCACTGCACCGACGAATCGGTGATCGGCGCCGAGTTCTATGTGATGGAGCGGGTCAACGGGATCATCCTGCGTTCCGAACTGCCGCCGGAACTGGGCCTGGATTCGGCGAAAACCGAAGCGCTGTGCAAAAGCTTCATCGACAAGTTCGTTGAACTGCACCGTGTCGACTACAACGCTTACGGCCTGGGCGACCTCGGTAAACCCGAAGGTTATGTCGCTCGGCAAATCAAAGGCTGGAGCGATCGCTACGAGAAAGCCCTGACCCCGGACGCGCCACAGTGGCAAGCGGTCAAAGCCTGGCTCAACGACAAGATGCCGGCCGACCACCCGACTTCCAGCATCGTCCACAACGACTATCGTTTCGACAACGTGATCCTCGATCCGCAAAACCCGATGCAAATCATCGGCGTATTGGACTGGGAACTGACCACCCTCGGCGACCCGCTGATGGATCTGGGCAACACCCTCGCCTACTGGATCGAAGCCGGCGACCCGCCACCGGTGCAACTGATGCGCCGCCAGCCAAGCCACGCGCCGGGCATGCTGACCCGCCGTGAATTCGTCGACTACTACGCCGAGCGCGCGGGCATCCGGATCGACAATTTCGACTTCTACTACACCTATGGCCTGTTCCGTCTGGCTGGCATCGTGCAGCAGATCTACTACCGCTTCTTCCATGGTCAGACGCAGGACAAACGCTTCGCGCAGTTCATTCACATGAACAAGATGCTGGAGCAAATGAGCCTGCAAGTCATTTCGAAATCCAGCCTCTGATCCGTCTGGCGCGCTTCTCGCAAAGCAGGCCCCAATAACAAGACTTTTTAGAAGAGAATCCCATGTCCAAGACTCAGTTGTTCGACCTCGACGGTAAAATCGCTTTCGTCTCCGGCGCCAGTCGCGGCATCGGTGAAGCCATCGCCAAATTGCTGGCCCAGCAAGGCGCCCACGTCATCGTCTCAAGCCGCAAGCTCGACGGCTGCCAGCATGTCGCCGACGCGATCATCGCCGCTGGCGGCAAGGCCACTGCCGTCGCTTGCCACATCGGTGAAATGGAACAGATCAGCCAGGTCTTCGCCGGCATCAAGGAACAGTTTGGCCGCCTCGACATTCTGGTCAACAACGCGGCGACCAACCCCCAGTTCTGCAACGTGCTGGACACCGACCTTAGCGCCTTCCAGAAAACCGTCGACGTCAACATCCGCGGCTACTTCTTCATGTCGGTGGAAGCCGGCAAGATCATGCGCGAAAACGGTGGTGGCAGCATCATCAACGTCGCCTCGATCAACGGCGTCTCGCCAGGCATTTTCCAGGGCATCTACTCGGTGACCAAGGCCGCCGTGATCAACATGACCAAAGTGTTCGCCAAGGAATGCGCGCAGTTCGGCATCCGTTGCAACGCCCTGCTGCCGGGGCTGACCGACACCAAATTTGCTTCGGCACTGGTGAAGAACGACGCGATCCTGAAGACTGCGCTGCAGCAAATTCCACTCAAGCGCGTGGCTGATCCGAGTGAAATGGCGGGCGCCGTGTTGTATCTGGCGAGTGATGCGTCGAGCTACACCACTGGGGTTTCGTTGAATGTGGACGGCGGATTCCTGTCCTGAATCAAATCGCCAGATAAGCAAAAGGCAGCCTTTGGGCTAATGCCGATCAGTTAAGCCATTACGCGATCCGTAGCAGCTGGCGAAGCCTGCGTTCGGCTGCGCAGCAGTCGTAAAACCTGAGTCTGCGGTGTTCCTGAAACACCGCATCGTCTGATTGCACGACTGCTTCGCAGCCGAACGCAGGCTTCGCCAGCTGCTACAAAGTGCGGTTTGGCTTAACTGACTGGCATTAGCCTTTGGACTGCCTTTTTTGTTGTGCACAGGATCGTTCTCAACGCTTCACGCGCCCAAGGTTATTGAGTTACGCATCGAGTAGTCGTGGTGACCCGTGTCACTTCACCGGCTCCACTTGCGTTACCTGTAACATTGGTGTCGTCTACGGTTTCGCAGGTTTTTTCTACGGGTGGTAGAGGGGGTGGCGGAGGTGGTGGACTGGAGCAACCAGTGAGGATCGCAACGCAAAAGGCGAGCGACAGCGGCGAAAAAGCACGTTTTCCAAGACTGTTCATAAGCTGACCCGCGGTAAGTAATGGATGCTTTCCGCGACACGACGACAACACCGCGAAGCCGCGGACCGGTCACAGAAAAATTTACCTTCCCGTTTCTTATAGACCAGTCACCGGCCAATGCCAGCAAATAAGGTGTTCAGGCTGATTTGACCGCGAAAAACGACAGCCTCTACTCGTCCCCGCCCGGGCGATGCAACCTGTTGCTCTGCAGTTCGTAACGCAGCTCTTCGATCAACGACGCCACCGCTTGCGGCGAGTTGAGGCTCGTCACCTTCAATCCACTGACCACCAGGTCGACCTCACCTGACGCCGGGTGATACAGCTTCACCGTCACCGAATTATCGCCCGACACACTGCATTCACAGGCACGGGGAGAAAAGTGCTGTTCAAGCAACGCACGCAATTGCGCCAAGTGAATCATGGCGATTCACCCATCGGCTGACGGGCAACCTCGTCAATGGAGAGGGTGTTGAGTGGGCGATGCATGTGGCGGTTCCTTGGGCTCTTTCGTCGTGGACACAAAGCGGTCAAAGACTCGTTTCGCATCCTGACAGCCTATTCGCCGGTGCCTGGTACCAACACCTCCATTTGCACTGACTGCACTAGTGCATTTGCACCTATTGCCGGGAGAACAATCCTCGCTCACGCGCCCAGACAATCGCCTCGCTGCGACTGTGAACGCCCAGTTTTGAGTACACCATCGAGACGTGATTACGCACCGTGTTGGGCGCCAGTTTCAGACGCACGGCGATTTCTTTGTCGGCCAAACCTTCGCAGATCAGGCCGAGCACATCACGCTCGCGGGCAGTCAGCTCGGTGAAGGACGCGCCGGGCAACGTCGGCGCGTTAACGCTTTTCACATTGGCCAGTTTTTCGATCAGCGTGCGGCTGAACCAAGAGGCGTCTTTCATGACTTCCTCGATCGCCGCGACCAGCTCAAGCTCGGTGCGCTTGCGTTCGGTGATGTTCATCAGCACCAGCAGGTAGCAGGTACTGCCTTGAATGTTCACGGTGTCGGCCGACACCGTGCAATCGATCACTTCCCCGGTTTTTTTACGGACTCTGATATCGACACGGTCCAGGCTTGCGGCCTTCTCGAGTGCCGAAAACAAGCGCGTGCCTGCGCCCGAGTCGGCGAAGAAATCAATCTGCACCACGGTTTTGCCGAGCACTTCTTCACTGGGATACGCGAGTGTGACGAGGAAGGCTTCGTTGGCATCGAGCACCCTTTGATCCTCGGCACTGCACACCAGCGTCGGCACCGGTGTCAGGCGAAAGGCCTTGGCAAAGCGCTCCTCGCTCTGGCGCAGCGCGATTTCGGCTTTGTGCCGAGGCTCCATGTCGACGAACGAAAACAGCATGCAGTCTTCTTCGTTCAACTCCAACGGTTGCCCCGCGACGATCACCTGTTTGCTGCCCCCGTCAGGCAATCGCAATTCAGCCTGCATCTGTGGAATCGTGGCGTGCTCGCGCAAACGCTCAATCGCCAGGCCTTTGTTTTCTGCGCCTTGCAGCACGTCCAGTTCGTACGTCGACACCCCAATCACCTGATCACGGGTATAACCAGTCATTTCCAGAAAACCGCTGTTGACCTTGATATAACGCAAATCGCTGAGGCGACAAATCACGGCCGGAGCCGGGTTAGCGTTGAACGTCTTTTCGAATCGCTGCTCGGCGCTGGCCCACTCGGTGACGTCGTCCATGATCAGCACCAGTGACTCGGGTTCACCGGCGCTGTCCGCCAGCACCATGCTACGCACCCTGTGCACCCAGGTGCGTTCTTCATCGTCGGCAGGCGTCACTTCAACCAGCACATCGTCGAACGTTTCGCCCTGGGCGACGCGGCTGATCGGGTATTTAGCCTTTGGCACCGGGTGATGATTGCGATAGCGCAAGGCGAAGCGCTTGGCGTACTCCCTGGCATTGGCGCCCAGTTCGCGCAGCTGCCCGACACCGTGCATGGCCAGTGCCGCGTCATTGGCCCAAATAATCGTCTGGTCGAGCTCCAGCAGAATCACGCCGTCGGACAAACCCGCAATGATCTGCTGCAACTGGCGACGATTGGTGTCGGTGCTCAGGACGTCCTGGCTCATGGGTACTCCGTCAGTAAAACGGGGCTTTTAGAACCCCGTGAAGAGTACGACCGCGCAGGGATTAGATCGTGCGAAGGACCTGTGAGCGAGCCTGCTCGCGATAGCGGATGATCAGGCGACATCAATGTTTATGACCCACCGCCATCGCGAGCAAGCTCGCTCCCACGGGTTTTTGGGAGTTCGCCAGAGTCGGGTTACTGCATATCCAACGAATCCCGCAGCGTGGCCAACTTGTCCGGGTTACGCATGATAAAAATCCGCCTCACACGCCCTGCTTCATCAAATCCAAAGGTCAACGACGCCGTAATGATCCCGCCAGCGAGAAACGACTGACCAATGAAATCGAGTACGCGGGCAATCCCCGACAATGTTTCACGGATAACCGATGCCTTGCCGCAACGGTCGGCGCAGAGCTCGACGTCTTCGCTCAACATCGCAGTCAACAGGTGGTCGAGCCGCTGGCGATGGCGCTGTGGAAAGCGCTCAACAGCTAATCCTGACGTGCAGGCGCCGGTTGGTAGCGGGCTCGCCCGACGCCGAGGCTGGATTTGGCGCGGGACACCAGTATTCGACACTCCGCTTCCTGGACGCCTACCGCGTCCGCGACTTGCGCGTAATCCATGTCGAAAATTTCGCAGAGCAGATAGGCCGCGTTTGAGGGGCTCAACAGGATGACGATTGAGGATCTGGTTTGTGATGTGCGCTGATGTTTTCAGCGCACGTCAGTTGCTGACGGCCGCGGATTGCCTACTGGCAATCGCTGCCTAGAAACCTATTCCTGACTTCATTGCCAACTCTATTCGCTCACGTGCCCCACTCGTCAAACGCTTTACACCGAATGCCTTGGCGATTTCGAGCGGTCTATCACCTGCCGAGATCAATGACGCGACGACTAGCAATTCTTCAACTGCTATCTCTTCTACTGACCGAACATCATCCAATGCTCCTGCAATCCGATAACTATTCCAGCTAGCAACGTCGCTTTCAGAATGCCAGACGAATAGACCGTCGACAGGGTCGCTTCTCAGGTGATGATTTTTCTCCGTAAGATCCAGTACCCGTTCACGAATCAGACGTCCAGAGCGCTGAAATCCATGAGCTCTGGCAATTCGCTGTACCAACAACGAATCAAGAATCGGAGCTTCCTGCACCAACACATGAGCAATCAAATCTGAGAGAACAGCGTCGTACTCTTCAGAGTAAAAGGCGTCGGCCTTAATCCGATCACTCACATTCGTGAAGTCTGTGGCGCGATATTCTCCCTTCATTGCAGGCTTGGATTGAGCAACAAACGCGCCTGCGATCTTGAGTTCTGCCGTCTCATCAACGAGCCGATCCTGCATAGAAGGACTGACCAATGCATCTGCCTGATCAACGGTAGTTACTGCCGACGGAGTCTGCACCAGTACCAGATGGGGAACAGGTAGATCTTGAGGCTTCGTTACCGCAGGTACTGCGCGCGACTCACTCAACAAAGTTTCGAGTGACGCATGCAAACGATCAAGCGCACCAGACTTATCAATCCACCATTCGGTGGACCATAGGCGAACCAGTTTCCATCCCAGCCCTTTAAGGATTGCGCTACGAACCTTGTCACGATCTCTCGCTGTCGCTGCACTGTGATAAGTCGCGCCATCGCATTCGACACCAACGAGATAGTCTCCCGGTCTATCCGGATGGACGATCCCCAAGTCAATTCGGAAACGAGATACACCAATTTGAGGCACTACCTGCCAGCCCTTTCGCCTCAGGCCTTGAGCAACAGCCTCTTCAAATGGCGAATCATAGCCACCTACAGATCCCTGCACCGCCTCAGCAAGCGCCCTTGGGCCACGTTGAGCAAATTCGATAAAGTGCTTCAGATCGCGTACCGCCCGGGCATTGGTACGGTTCAAATCGACCATTGACGAATCGAACGAAGAAAAGACCAACATTTCCCTACGCGCACGAGTAATCGCGACATTCAAGCGGCGCCACCCACCTTCTTTGTTCAAGGGGCCGAAGTTCATCGACATGACCTGAGCACCTGGTTCGGTCGGCCCGTACCCAATACCCAACATGATCAAATCTCGCTCATCGCCTTGCACAGTCTCCAGATTTTTTACAACTACAGGTTCGGCGATATCATCCTGAAAAAACGACTCAATCTGCGGAAACTGCTGCCGCGCCCTGTCCAACAGATCGGTAATAAGTCTCTGCTGATCACTGTTAAGCGTGATGATCCCGATGGTATGACCAGCAGCGACAAAGGCTGGGTCCAACAAACGCTTCACGGTTTCGGTAACGATAGCCTCGGCTTCTGCCTGATTGTGTCGACCTTTACCTTTCGCATAAACGCCATCGACACGCCGCCACTCCACAGCGCTTGCGCGGGTTTCAGCCGCAGGGAAAGTAATCAAGTTACTGTCGTAGTAACGGTGGTTTGAAAATGCAATCAAACTTTCATGTCGACTACGGTAGTGCCAGCTGAGGCTATGGCTAGGAATACCCGCACCGAGGCACTCATCCAGAATGCTCTCCATATCCTCCGACGTATCATCCTCTGAGGCAGACGCAGCTCGATTGAAAAAGTTCGTAGGGGGCATTTGTCGTGGATCACCCGCAATTACAACCTGCTTGCCTCTTGCAATCGAACCAATGGCATCCCAAGGCGCAATTTGCGAAGCCTCATCGAAAATAACCAAATCGAAAAGAGCCAGGTCCGTCGGTAGATATTGTGCAATCGAAAGCGGACTCATCAGCATACATGGAGCAAGTTTGGACATGGCATCACCCATCTCGACGGCCAGTTGTCGCACTGGTTTGTGGCGTCGGGATTTCTGCAATTCATGCTTCAAAATGCCAAAGCCGCCCTGCTTGCCTATCTCATTTTTCGATGGAATCAAACCACAGAGCTTCGCTCGTATGTACCGCACTGTGAGTTTGGACAAATCCTCATCAAGACGAACAAACGCCTCAATATCGCTTGTGTGCTCCGCAGGTACGAAATTTCGCAGCAACGGCTCTGCATCAATCATCACCGTCGCAAACCAGCGAGCGTAGGCAGTTTCGAAAACACTGACAGTGCCACCTTCGGGTATTGCGTTCGACGCCAACGCATCACTTAAGGGTTGAAGCCCCGAAGCCACCGCCTCCTCTCTTACTCGACACCAATCACACCAGGCTTTTAGCTTTGATTCCTGGCGGATTATTGCATTGGAAGCCTCCAGCAAAGATTCAATTGTTAGTTTTGCCTCAAATGGCCGGTTGCCCAAGTCGTTGAATCGTTTGGCGGTTTCATTGAAGTTAGCGAGTGCATCTTTCAATTGATGCAATGCCGAAGCAATGAAACCTCCGCCGCCCAGTAATTCATTGGCTTTTACGACAAGCTTTTCAGTAGCTCCGCGCAAAGAAATCAAATCTTCGGGAGATTCGGCGCTCGAGCTGATCATCGCCCTCAGACGTTCGCCCAACTCGCAGGCTGCAGCCATGGTTGGCGCATCACTGGACACACCGTTCCATCCAGGAACGGAGCTCACATCTGCAGATAGGCCGTCCAGAGCTGTAAGCAAGTTACGCAGTTCGTTGAGTTTGAACAGGTCCGACTCAACGTTGGGGAGTCCGACGGCGCCCCCTGTGCTTGCCAGATTTCTAGCTACCTTCTTTTTACCCAAAGTAGCCAGGAACCAGAATTTAGCCTTCGCCGTATCCCAATCATTTTTCACCTGTTCAAGGTTAATAGTGCGGCATGCGTCTAGGGCATATCGCAGGGACAGCGATTGTTCGATCTCTCGATATTCTGAGAGTAGCTGAACAGCTTTTTTGGCAGCACCTATCTTTGCACTCGAATTCAGCGTAAAGACGAATGAAAAATCAATGCCGTGAGCATCAATTAGAACAGCGACAAACTGCGCCAGTTGTTCGTAATCCTCGCTACTTGCGACCGCAAGTGGAAGGTCGGTTGCTTTCAGTAAACTGGTGCTAGCAACTTTAAGTCGCTCGATAGCGCCCGGGAGATCCCTCGCTGCAGCAACAATCCCTTCCTGCCATCCGTTTGACCAATTCGTAGGGGCCAACAGTGAAAAACCAGCAGAAAGCTCACGTGCAGCTTGGCTATTCAGATCAAGGCGTCTAGCTACATCCTGGAGCTGAGCGTAAGTGTGCGCGTCGTGAGTTGTGCCTTCTGGCCATCCGATACGCGGTATTGACGCATTTCCATCTCTCACAACCCGGCCAATGGCCTGATGCACAGATAATCCATTAGGTGAGCGGCGATGCAACAGCTCAACAACTTCATTCAGTCGATTTCTCAGCCTATGCAGCTTCGCAGACTCAGCTGTCCACTCTTCAGCAGTCAGCGCATCACGAACGTCCCACGCTCGCTCGAGTTGCTTGAGCACATCTACTTTCGACGTCTTGCTTGAGTGAAGTTCAAGACAGAATTCGCCTAACCCCTTTTCTTCAAGTCGACGATAAACCACGTCTAGCGCCGCCATTTTCTCTGCGACGAACAAGACCCTACGACCTAAGGCAAGGTTGTGCGCAATCATGTTTGCAATGGTTTGGGATTTACCGGTACCAGGAGGCCCGTCGAGTACAAAGTCACAACCACTGGCCGAAGCAACGACGGCCGCCAGTTGAGAAGAATCCGCCGGTAAAGGAGTAAAAAGATCGGCCGGGTTGATTTTCTTGTCTAGTTCGTTCGGTTGAGGAAAGTCACCCGCAGTCGAATAACCGTCACCACCAATGCTCCTTTCCAACAGGTGCTTGACCATAGGGCTTTTCAAAAGCTGTTCTGAACGAGCCGCTAGGTCCTGCCACATCAAGTATTTCGCAAAGGAAAAAGTCCCCAGCACGAGTTCCGTGGTGACTTCAAATCCCGGCACATCCCTGATCGCACGTCGGACGGTATTCCAGATGCCCGCTACATCGATACCGCTTTCATCGCTCGGAAGCTCCCCTTCCAATCCCGGAATTGCTAAATCGAAATCGTGTCGCAACAACTCAAGCAATGTCAGGTTAAAGCGAGGCTCATCCTCAAGCAAAGTCATGGTCACGCCCGACAACGCGCTTTTACGATCAAGCTTCACTGGCAGCAAAATCAAGGGAGCTGAATAGGTTTTCGGATCGTCTGCCGACTTTTTCCATTTAAGAAAGCCGAGAGCAAGGAACAGCGTATTTGCGCCACCTTCATCAAGATCGCTCCGGGCTTTGCGATAGAGATCGATCAACGCGACTTCAAGCTTGCTCTTTTCGAGGGAGGCCAGTACTTCGCCTCGAGACAGAGCCGTCCTGGCATACTCATCGCGCAAACTTTCACGGTTCTGTTGCTCATACAGAGCACCATCTCGCCCTCCCGCTTCGAGATCTGGCACAGGGACAATACGAATACGCTTGCCGCTGGCGAGCTGATCCTCCAATTCCGCCGGATCAGGACAAATCAGTCGGACACCCTTTGCGCTATCCGGCAAGTGAAGGAGCCGGTTGCGCGTGGTGAGGTCCAGAAGTTTGCGTTGCCAAAGCGTTAACTTCCCAGCAGGGGAATCTGCATCGGTAGATATCTCAATGTCGAAGTCGGGCAAAGAAGGTGCTGCTTCCAAAGACTCGAATTCTTCTTTTGGCCCCTCAGCGGGACCGGACTTAGGCAGATGTACCGAGGTTGCCAAAGGTCGGATGCGCTGCATACGCGCCCGATGTATATCAATGGCCATGATGAAGTCTTCATCATTGATTTGTCGCTCTGCATTGCTTATCGCATGGCTGAAGCCCGGCACAGGAAATTGGGTTGCGAGCGTAGTTTCAAATACGAGCAGCTCTTTCAAGTCGATACGCTTGCGTACCGCGGAAGCTTCGTCGGTAATCAGCTGAGAGAACTCTTGTGGTTGAAGCCAAACACCTACAAACGCGTGCCCTGTGGTCATAATCAACAGAGCATTTAGCCCGGCCTGCTCCAGAGCTGCCGCAAAAAGCAGTGCGGTATCCAGGCATGTTGCAACACCTCCCTCCAGAATAAGGCCTGGCGTTCGAACCTTTTGCCCATGGGTTTCAAAGCTTGCAGGGGGTAACGCATAACTCAGCCTTAGCCCGCAAACAGCCGACCATATCGCGGAGGACAGTTCCCATGTCCTGGTTCTGGATTTGCTTTCGTATCCGTCAACGCCATCTGCTTTTCCTGCGCGGCGCAAAACGTCCGATGCAGACTTCAGAATTCGATCGACCGCAGGGTCATTGGGCATGACGAACGCGGGTAGCAGCTCTGGCATGGAGTGAACTCCACCCCATTCATTCTTTGCCAGAAGCTCAATCGGAAAAGATTGGGTGTAGAGAATTTCATCCTTGCAGCGAAGACGCAAAACGACGGTTGCAGTAAGACTTTCTGCAAGGTCGGCAAGATAGCCGGCATTAAGCGCCAAATTGCGCTCAGAAATATGAAGCGTCGAACCTTTGCTCAGACGGTCCAGTCGCCACGTTTTACCTTCGAGAAAGGGCGGATCCGCCACAAGCTCCAGTTCAAGACCGTTGAAATCTGCCTCACCGTCATTGTGTACCGTCAGCTCTCGCAGAACTGGCACAGCATTTTGGTGGGAAGCGAAGCCGATTTTGCTGGCTATCACACCCTCGATCCTGATGGTCATAAACCATTACTCCACGGTGAACTTGACGACATAACTATGAGTACATGCACAAATGGCGGGCATACTCGCCGACATACAGGCTTTTTGAAACTGCTTTTTTGGAATAAATGCGTGGTTTCGAATATTGCTACGCACAAAGCGGGACGTTCATGACAAGAATCAACATCGCGAACGTATTCGCGAAAAGTGTTCGATCAAATAATTGTAAAAAACTTTCGTGCTATCGCGATTTATTATCTCAACTTGAGCGTTCATCTGTACGACTAATTCCCATCAGAACGGAGTGTTGCAACGCTCCGACAAACCTCCTCGCCACAGATACAATGCCTAATCGTAATTTGTTCTCCCGCATAAAAAAAACGGCCCACAGGCCGTTTCTTTAACTGAAGCACTTACACACTCAATAGTGTTAATCCACTACCTAACCAATTGCCCACTGGCAATCGCCGCCGACGCCGCCAGCATCGCCCGCAGCAACACCGCGCACCCCGCCGCCAGATCGTCCGGCGCGGCGTTTTCGATTTCGTTGTGGCTGATACCGCCCTCGCACGGTACGAAAATCATCCCGGCCGGGCCGAGTTCGGCGAGGAAAATTGCGTCGTGCCCTGCTCCGCTGACGATGTCCATGTGCGACAACCCCAAACCTTGGGCCGCGTTACGCACCGCTTGGACACAGCCCTGGTCGAAGTACAGCGGCGGGAAATCTGCCGTCGGGGTGAGTTCGAAGGTCAGGCCGTGTTCATCGCAGGTGGTTTCGATCACTTGTCGAACTTCGGCGATCATCGAGTCCAGGCGTGCCGGCTCCAGATGCCGGAAGTCGAGGGTCATGCGCACTTCGCCGGGGATGACGTTGCGGGAGCCGGGATAGGCTTGCAGGCAGCCGACGGTGCCGCAGGCGTGGGGTTGATGGCCCAGCGCGGCGCGGTTGACTGCACCGACGATCACCGCTGCGCCGACCAGCGCGTCCTTGCGCAGGTGCATGGGGGTCGGGCCGGCGTGGGCTTCGACGCCGCGCAGCTTGAGGTCGAACCATTTCTGGCCGAGCGCGCCCATTACCACGCCGATGGTTTTGTGTTCGTCTTCAAGGATCGGGCCTTGCTCGATGTGTGCTTCAAAATAAGCGCCCACCGCATGCCCACTGACCTGACGCGGACCGGCGTAGCCGATGGCGTTCAGCGCCTGGCCCACGGTGATGCCTTCTGCATCGACTTTGGCGAGGGTTTCTTCGAGGGTGAATTTTTCGGCGAAGACGCCGGAACCCATCATGCACGGGGCGAAGCGCGAGCCTTCTTCGTTGGTCCAGACCACGACTTCGAGTGGCGCTTCGGTTTCGATTTTCAGGTCGTTGAGGGTGCGCAGTACTTCGACACCGGCCAGTACGCCAAAGCAGCCATCGAACTTGCCACCAGTGGGCTGGGTGTCGATGTGGCTGCCGGTCATGACCGGTGGCAGGTTCGGGTTACGGCCCGGACGGCGGGCGAAGATGTTGCCGACGGCGTCGACGCTGACGGTGCAGCCGGCGTCTTTACACCAGTTGACGAAGATGTCGCGGGCCTGACGATCGAGGTCCGTCAGGGCCAGGCGACAGACGCCGCCCTTGACCGTGGCGCCGAGTCTGGCCAGTTCCATGAGGGATTGCCACAGGCGGTCGCGGTTGATGTGCTGATGGGTGGATTGCAGAACGTCTACGGCAGCGTTCATGGTGATCTCCTCAGGCTTTCTACTGATAGTTCCCACGCTATGCGTGGGAATTCATCCATGGACGCTCCGCGTCCGCATTTGGGACGCAGAGCGTCCCGAGCTGCATTCCCACGCAGAGCGTGGGAACGAACATCTTTCACACCGCCGATTTCGCGACAGACGGGCTAGGTCGCAACGAGCACAACCCGTAATAAATCACCCCACCCAACGCCGAGCCGGTAAACCAGCCATAGCTGTAAAACCAGCTGAACGCATCGCTGCCCAGTGACAGCAGGGTCAACACCACCGGCACTCCAAACGCGATAAATCCGAACCAGTTCCAGGCCGGATAAACGTCATCGCGATAGAGCCCGGCCAAGTCCAGTTGCTGTTTCTTGATCAGGAAATAGTCCACCACCATGATCCCGGCGATTGGCCCGAGCAGGCTGGAATAGCCCAGCAGCCAGTTCGAGTAGACCGTTTCCAGGCTCAGGTCAGAGACGATCAGCCCGAGTTTTTTCAGCAACTCATGCCCCATCAGTAACAGCCCCACCACCCCGGTGAGCAACACCGCTTTGGTGCGGTTGATCAACTTGGGCGCGACATTCTGGAAATCGTTTGTCGGCGAAACGATGTTGGCGGCGGTGTTGGTCGACAGCGTGGCGATGATGATCAGCGCCATGGCCAGCGCGACCCAGACCGGGCTCTGGATATGCCCGATCAGCGTTACTGGATCGGAGACGGTCACGCCCACCAGTTTCACCGAGGCGGCAGTCATCACCACGCCCAGCGACGCAAACAGAAACATGGTCAACGGCAGGCCGATAATCTGCCCGACGATCTGGTCTTTCTGGCTTCTGGCGTAGCGGCTGAAGTCGGGAATATTCAACGACAAGGTGGCCCAGAAACCGACCATCGCGGTCAGCCCTGCGGCAAAATAACCCGCCACGCTCGCCCCTTCGGGACGCTTGGCGGGGATCGCCAGCAACTCGGTCATCGACACATTCGGCAGCGCCCAGAACAGCAAGCCCACTCCGACCAATATCAACAGCGGCGCGGACAGGGTTTCCAGCCATTTGATCGACTCGGCGCCGCGAATCACCACCCACAGGTTCAGCGCCCAGAACACCATGAAACCGATGACTTCGCCGGTGCCGCCCAACGACTTCCAGCCCTCGAACACCGAACCGAGAAACAAGTGAATGGCCAATCCGCCGAACATCGTCTGAATCCCGAACCAGCCACACGCCACCAGGGCGCGGATCAGACAAGGAATGTTGGAGCCGAGAATGCCGAAGCTCGAACGCAGCAACACCGGAAACGGAATGCCGTACTTGGTGCCGGGGAAGGCGTTCAGCGTCAGGGGAATCAGCACGATGATGTTGGCAAACAGGATCGCCAACAGCGCCTCACCCACCGTCAACCCGAAGTACGCGGTCAGTACGCCGCCCAGGGTGTAGGTCGGCACGCAGATAGCCATGCCGATCCACAGCGCAGTGATGTGCCATTTGTTCCAGGTGCGTTCATGCAGCTTGGTGGGTGCCATATCGTGGTTGTAACGGGGACTGTCGAGGACGTCGCTGCCGGCTTCGAGCTCAAACAAGCCTTCGCGCTCGGTCACTTGCGATCTGATCTGTTGCATGGCCGCTCCACTGTTCTTTGAATTATTTTTTGCTCATCAGGTGCCGGGCCATCAATAAACGTGCCGGGCAACCCGATTGAGCATCGGGCAGTTCCACAAAACGTTACAACCAACTGTTTTTATTCATATATCCAGCGAATCTTCGGTGACCTGTCCGTTCACTCAGGCCGAGTGCCAGGCAAGTTGTCCGAACCGTCAGGACTCAATCTGGTGCATCACACTTTTTCTCACCGTCGCGCATCAACCATAGACCATCCTCAAGCGGCTGATTTCACATAGGAAATCTTGTCTATTTTTAGAACCTGTCAAGTGCGTCAAAATGGTGAACAGCCTCACCATTTTGGTGATTTTCGTTTTTATTCTTTATTTATCAATACGTTAAAACAGCCATAAGCTTATATAAATTATTCTTGCTGATTTCTTTAACTAAGACTAGCTTCAATTCCTGACAGAGTTGGCAGGAATACACCTGTTAACGGCAGATTGATATAAAACACTTAGAACCGGCATAAGCCGGTCATTGCCTGCGAGGAACTCGGAATGTCTCTGTTGATCCGTGGCGCCACCGTTATTACCCATGATGAAAGTTATCGCGCCGACGTCTATTGCGCCGACGGCGTGATTAAAGCCATTGGCGAAAACCTTGATGTTCCGGCGGGTGCCGAAGTGCTCGACGGCAGCGGCCAGTACCTGATGCCCGGCGGCATCGATCCGCACACGCACATGCAGCTGCCCTTCATGGGCACCGTGGCCAGTGAAGACTTTTTCAGTGGCACCGCAGCGGGACTGGCCGGTGGCACCACGTCGATCATCGACTTCGTGATTCCCAATCCCCAGCAATCGCTGATGGAGGCGTTTCACCAGTGGCGCGGCTGGGCCGAGAAGTCGGCGTCGGATTACGGCTTCCATGTGGCGATCACCTGGTGGAGCGAACAGGTGCGCGAAGAGATGGCTGAGTTGGTCAGCCAGCATGGCGTCAACAGCTTCAAGCACTTCATGGCCTACAAGAACGCGATCATGGCGGCGGACGACACGCTGGTGGCGAGTTTCGAGCGCTGCCTGGAGCTCGGCGCGGTGCCGACCGTGCATGCGGAAAATGGCGAGCTGGTCTATCACCTGCAACGCAAATTGATGGCCCAGGGCATCACCGGCCCGGAAGCGCATCCACTGTCGCGGCCTTCGCAGGTTGAAGGCGAAGCGGCCAGTCGGGCGATCCGAATTGCCGAGACGTTGGGCACCCCACTGTATCTGGTGCATGTCTCGACCAAAGAAGCCCTCGACGAAATCACCTATGCCCGCAGCAAAGGTCAACAGGTCTACGGCGAAGTGCTGGCCGGGCATCTGTTGCTGGACGACAGCGTCTATCAACACCCGGACTGGCAGACCGCCGCCGGTTACGTGATGAGCCCGCCCTTCCGTCCTCGCGGCCATCAAGAGGCACTGTGGCACGGCCTGCAATCCGGCAACTTGCACACCACCGCGACTGACCACTGTTGTTTCTGCGCCGAGCAGAAAGCCGCTGGCCGCGACGACTTCAGCAAAATCCCCAACGGTACCGCCGGTATCGAAGACCGCATGGCGGTGCTCTGGGATGAAGGGGTGAACACCGGGCGTTTGTCGATGCAGCACTTCGTGGCGCTGACCTCCACCAACACCGCGAAGATCTTCAACCTCTACCCGCGCAAAGGGGCGATTCGTGTCGGGGCCGATGCGGACCTGGTGCTGTGGGACCCGCAAGGCACTCGGACCATTTCAGCGAAAACCCATCACCAGCAGGTCGACTTCAACATCTTTGAAGGCAAGACCGTGCGCGGCGTGCCAAGTCACACCATCAGCCAGGGCCGCGTGGTCTGGGCCGATGGCGATTTGCGGGCCGAGCGCGGCGCGGGGCGCTATGTCGAACGGCCGGCGTATCCGGCGGTGTTTGATTTGCTGAGCAAGCGGGCTGCACTGCACCAGCCAAAAGCTGTGAACCGCTGAGATCGAGGCCTTCGGCCTTCGCGAGCAGGCTCGCTCCCACATTTGAAATGCATTCCCCTGTGGGAGCGAGCCTGCTCGCGAAGGGGTCAGAACAGACAACACAAAAACCAATGCCCACCAGAGGCAGCACCTCAATCACCGTGAGGCCACTACCGTGATCAAGACTTTGAACCACCTCCCGCATCCTTATGAGAATGGCGCCGCCCTCGCCGGCCATTTCACCGATTTGGCGCCGCCGCTGAATGATCGTCAGGCTCACCTGGAAGCTTCACGCTGTCTGTATTGCTACGATGCCCCGTGCGTCAACGCTTGTCCCAGCGAGATCGATATTCCGTCTTTCATTCGCAATATCCATCAGGAAAACGTTCAGGGCGCAGCGCAGAAAATCCTCTCGGCGAATATCCTCGGCGGCAGTTGCGCGAGAGTGTGCCCGACGGAAATCCTCTGCCAGCAAGCCTGCGTGCGTAACAACGACCATGAATGCGCCCCGGTCCTGATCGGCTTGCTGCAACGCTATGCCGTAGACAACGCTCACTTCAGTGAACATCCTTTCCCGCGTGCAGCATCAACCGGCAAACGCATCGCCGTAGTCGGTGCCGGCCCGGCCGGTTTGTCCTGCGCTCACCGCAGTGCGATGCACGGCCACGACGTGGTGATTTTCGAAGCCCGGGAAAAGGCCGGTGGCCTCAACGAATACGGAATCGCCAAGTACAAACTGGTGGACGATTACGCGCAAAAGGAACTGGAGTTCCTGCTGCAAATCGGCGGCATTGAAATCCGTCACGGGCAAAAACTCGGCGACAACCTGACCCTCAGCGACTTGCATCAGCAATTCGACGCGGTGTTTCTCGGCCTGGGCCTGAGTGCCAGCAAACAACTCGGCCTGGCCCACGAAGAAGCGCCCGGCTTGCTCGCCGCCACTGATTTCATTCGCGAACTGCGCCAGGCCGATGACTTGACTCAACTGCCGCTGGCCGATCATTGCATCGTCCTCGGCGCCGGCAACACCGCCATCGACATGGCCGTGCAGATGGCCCGCCTCGGTGCTCGCGATGTGAATCTGGTGTACCGCCGTGGCGTTGAAGACATGGGCGCCACCGGTCACGAGCAGGACATCGCCAAGGCCAATCAAGTGCGCTTGCTGACCTGGGCGCAACCGGAAGAAGTGCTGCTCGATGACCAAGGCCAGGTGCGCGGCATGCGTTTCGCCCGCACGCACCTGGTTGACGGACACCTGCAAACCACTGGGCAAACCTTCGAGCTGGTCGCCGACGCCATTTTCAAGGCCATCGGCCAGGCCTTTGACGGCAGCGCCCTCGCCGACCCGCTGGCCCGCGAACTCAAGCGTCAGGGCGAACGGATTCTGGTGGACGAGCAACTGCGCACCAGCATCCCCGGCGTTTATGCCGGCGGCGACTGCACCAGCCTCGATCAAGACCTCACCGTGCAAGCCGTGCAACACGGCAAACGCGCCGCCGAGGCCATCAACGCTCAACTGACGCTCAACGTGGAGGCTGCGTAAATGGCCGATCTCTCGATTGTCTTTGCCGGCATCAAAGCGCCCAATCCGTTCTGGCTGGCCTCCGCGCCGCCCACCGACAAGGCTTACAACGTGGTCCGCGCCTTCGAGGCCGGTTGGGGCGGCGTGGTCTGGAAAACCCTGGGTGAAGACCCGGCGGCGGTCAATGTGTCCTCGCGCTACTCGGCACATTTCGGTGCGAACCGAGAGGTGGTGGGTTTCAACAATATCGAGCTGATCACCGACCGCTCGCTGGAGATCAACCTGCGGGAAATCACCCAGGTCAAAAAGGACTGGCCGGACCGCGCGCTGATCGTGTCGCTGATGGTGCCCTGCGTCGAAGAGTCGTGGAAATTCATCCTGCCGCTGGTGGAAGCCACCGGCGCCGACGGCATCGAACTGAATTTCGGCTGCCCCCACGGCATGCCGGAGCGCGGCATGGGCGCAGCAGTCGGCCAGGTGCCGGAGTACGTCGAACAGGTCACCCGCTGGTGCAAGACGTATTGCTCGCTGCCGGTGATCGTCAAGCTCACGCCAAACATCACCGACATCCGCGTCGCCGCCCGTGCGGCCCATCGCGGCGGCGCGGATGCGGTGTCGTTGATCAACACGATCAACTCGATCACCAGCGTCAACCTGGAGCGCATGGTCGCCAACCCGGCCGTGGGCAGCCAAAGCACCCACGGCGGTTATTGCGGTTCGGCGGTGAAGCCGATTGCGCTGAACATGGTCGCCGAAATCGCCCGTGATCCGCAGACTCAAGGCCTGCCGATCTCCGGCATTGGCGGCATCGGCAGCTGGCGCGACGCGGCGGAGTTTATTGCGCTGGGCAGCGGTTCCGTGCAGGTGTGCACGGCGGCGATGCTGCATGGTTTCAGGATCGTCGAGGAGATGAAGGACGGTTTGTCACGCTGGATGGACAGTCAGGGTTACGCCAGTGTGTCGGAGTTTTCCGGGCGCGCGGTGGGCAACACCACGGACTGGAAGTACCTCGACATCAACTATCAGGTGATCGCGAAGATTGACCAGGAGGCGTGCATTGGTTGCGGGCGCTGTCACATCGCTTGCGAGGATACCTCGCACCAGGCGATTGCCAGTCTGAAGCAGGCGGACGGGACGCATCAATATTCAGTGATTGAGGATGAGTGCGTGGGCTGCAATCTGTGCCAGATCACCTGCCCGGTGCAGGACTGTATCGAGATGGTGCCGATGGACACGGGCAAGCCGTTTCTGGATTGGAATCATGATCCGAGAAATCCCTATCATGTTGCCTTCTGATCACTGAAGATCCAGAAATCGCAGCCTCGTTTCACTCGACAGCTCCTACAGGGGGTGCATTTCTCTGTAGCAGCTGTCGAGTGAAACGAGGCTGCGATTTTTGGGTTTATGGCTCCAACCCGATCCCCCGCAAAATCACACTGGTCACTGTCTGCACCGCGCGCTCGAACTGCATGTCCGACAACGGCTGATGGTCATTCAGAATATTCACCTGATGATCAAAGTCGGCGTAGTGCTGGGTCGAGGCCCAGATCATGTACAGCAGGCTCGAAGGCTCCACCGGCAAGATGCGTTTATCGTCCACCCACTGGCGAATTTTCGCTTCCTTCATCTTCGCCCAGTCATACAGGCTGGCGTCTAGCGCCTCACCCAATGTCGGCGCACCGTGGATGATCTCGTTGGCCCAGACTTTCGACCCGTAAGGCCGGCTGCGGGAGTGGTTCATCTTGGCGCGGATGTAACTGCTGAGCACCACGCGCGGATCGTCGAACAGCTCGAAGCACAGCGCGTCCTGCTTCCAGACTTCCAGCAGATCGAACAATACCGCGCTGTACAGCTCGGTCTTGGTGCTGAAGTAGTAATGCAGGTTGGAGCGCGGCAGTTGCACCTCGGCGGCGATGTCGGCCATGGCGGTGCCGCCAAAGCCTTTTTCGGCGAAGACTTTCTCCGCCCCGAGCAGAATTTTCTCGACGTTATTGCGACGAATCCCGATCTTGTGATTGCCCATGAGGGCTCCCTGACACCAGCGTTGACCAAGACTAGCATTCGCCCCTACGTCGCGGCGACAGGCTGAACCGAATCTTCGACACTCAGCGTGCAGCGGGTAAACTGGCCCCCTTCGATCCTGCCCCAGAGGTACTCACGACGCTCAAGAAAGCCCTGACCACGGCGGCCCTCCTCGGCTCCCTGCCTCCCATGATTTCGGCCTTATAACCCAATCTCCCACAGGTTCTGCTGGACTTGCCGATCCGCTCACAAGGTCATCGCATAACTTCTGATTGACAAGCCCTCAGACCCTCGCAAATAATCCCCGCCAATGTTGTACGACGACGTATAACGAATAAAAACAAAAAGAAACAAGGGAGCGTCATAGTGAGCAAGCTCGTCCGCAATTCCTCCGCCTGCACCCCACGCCAGATTTTCAAACGCCGTCATACCCTGAGCCTCATTGGTTGCAGCGGCCTGTTCCTGGCCCTGCCGATGACCGGCCACGCCGAAGGTTTCACCGACGACGCCAAGGCCACGCTCAACCTGCGTAACTTCTACATCAACCGTAATTTCACCAATCCGACCAACCCGCAAGGCAAGGCCGAGGAGTGGACGCAGAGCTTCATCCTCGACACCAAGTCCGGGTTCACCCAGGGCCCGGTCGGTTTTGGCGTCGATGCGCTGGGCCTGTTGTCGATCAAACTCGATGGCGGTAAAGGCACGCGCGGC
>NZ_JAVDUA010000015.1:0-155627 GCF_031456105.1 Pseudomonas sp. BE134
GCGCCCAGAGCGATCAGCAGGGGAGGCGAGTCGCCGATGGGCGAGGCGTTGCCAATATTGCCGCCGAGGGTGCCCTGGTTGCGGATCTGCAGCGACGCAAAACGGTGCAGCAATTCACCGAAGTCCGGATACTCGGCATTCAACGCTTCGTAGCAATCGGAGAGGGCGGTTGCAGCGCCGATTTCCAGGCGATCGTCAAAACGCTCGATGCGCTTCATCTCGGCCACGTTGCCGACGTAAATCATCACCGGCAAGGTGCGGTGGAACTGCGTGACTTCCAGCGCCAGGTCCGTACCACCGGCCAACAGGCGGGCTTGTGGATAAGCGTCATAGAGGTCGGCCAGGTCAGCGACGGTCAGCGGCACCAGGCAGCGCTTGTCGCCACTGTTGAGTTCACCGATGGACGTGGGGGCGATGGCTTTCAGGCGCGCGATGGTATCGGCTTCGCGCGCATCGAACTGGTCTGGTTGCTTGCCGCAGCAGGACTGCTCTGCGGCTTGCAGAATCGGCCGATAGCCGGTGCAACGGCAAAGATTGCCGGCCAGCGCTTCGTGGGCTTTGTGCGGGTCCGGTGCATCACTGTTCTTTTGCAGGGCGAACAGCGACATGACGAAGCCCGGGGTGCAGAAGCCGCATTGCGAACCGTGGCACTCGACCATGGCTTTTTGCACGCTGTGCAGTTCGCCCTGGTGTTTGAGGTCTTCAACGCTGATCAGTTGTTTGCCGTGCAGTGACGAGACAAACGTCAGGCACGAGTTGAGGCTGCGATAGCGAATGTGTTCGCGACCATCGTTATCCGTTTGCAACTCGCCGACCACCACGGTGCAGGCGCCACAGTCACCGCTGGCGCAGCCTTCTTTGGTGCCGGGTTTGCCCACATGGTCGCGCAGATAGTTAAGCACGGTCAGGTTTGGGTCCAGGGCGTGCTCGCTACGGAGTTCCTGGTTAAGTAAAAACTGGATCACGGAAGGCCTCGCAGACTCATTATTGTTGTTAACCGACTAAGACCGAATTTAGCAGGTCTGACTTTTCGGTCAATGATTTTCTGACTTTAAGGTCAGGAAGCAGCGTTTTGTCGGTCAACCCTTCATTCCTTCATTATTGACCCTCGCGCACTTGCCTGCTTTTTGCTTGAATCGTGCCAAAACCACCCAGCGGGCCCTCTGCCATGACCGATCAAGTGCGCTACACTGCGCCGCTTGTGCAGATCGAAGAGTTTGAAGGACAACCATGACGTTCAAGGCGCCGGACAGCCTCGCCGAGCAAATTGCTCACCACCTCGCCGAACGCATCATTCGCGGCGAAATGAAGCCCGGGGAGCGCATTCAGGAACAGAAGGTCACGCTGGCACTCAATGTCAGCCGCGGCTCGGTCCGTGAGGCCTTGCTGATCCTTGAACGTCGTCACCTGATCGCGATCCTGCCGCGACGGGGTGCCCATGTCACCGAACTCACGGCGCACAAGGTGCAGAGCCTGTGCGCGCTGATGAGCGAGCTGTACATTCTGCTCGGCAATGCCGTGGCCAGCGGCTGGAAAACCCAGGCCGACATGGCGCCGTTCGTGCAAATCCAGCAGCGCCTGGCCGCCAGTTACGAGCGTCAGGACATCCGCACCTTCGTCGACGACAGCTTCAATGTGATGCGCGCCGCGTACCCCTTCGCCAACAACCCGTACTTGCAGGAAACCGTCGAGAATCTGCAGCCGGCCATGAGCCGCGCGTATTTTCTCGCCCTGGACCAGCGCAAGGCCTCGATGAGCGAATTCCTCGAATTGTTCGAACGCCTGCTCGCCGCGGTCCTGGGCCGTGACTTTCCGCAGATCCGCGAAGTGCTGACGGCTTACGGCCAGCGCAGTTGCGATCTGGTGGTTTCCGCCCTGACGGACGTTTAAGCGTGCGGCTTAAATGCATCAAGCTGGCGGGGTTCAAATCCTTCGTCGATCCGACCACCGTGAACTTCCCCAGCAACATGGCGGCCGTGGTCGGGCCCAATGGTTGCGGCAAGTCGAACATCATCGACGCCGTGCGCTGGGTGATGGGCGAAAGCTCGGCCAAGAACTTGCGCGGCGAGTCTATGACCGACGTCATTTTCAACGGCTCGACCAGCCGTAAACCGGTGAGCCAGGCCAGTATCGAGCTGGTGTTCGACAACTCCGACGGCACCCTGCTCGGTGAATACGCCGCCTATGCGGAAATCTCCATTCGCCGCAAAGTGACCCGCGACAGCCAGACCACCTATTACCTCAACGGCACCAAATGCCGCCGTCGCGATATCACCGATATCTTTCTGGGTACGGGCCTGGGCCCGCGCAGCTACTCGATCATCGAGCAGGGGATGATCTCCAAGCTGATCGAGTCCAAGCCCGAAGACCTGCGCAACTTTATTGAAGAAGCGGCGGGTATCTCCAAGTACAAGGAGCGCCGGCGCGAGACTGAAAACCGCATCCGCCGCACCCACGAAAACCTGGCGCGCCTGACCGACCTGCGTGAAGAGCTGGAGCGTCAGCTTGAGCGTCTGCACCGCCAGGCCGAAGCCGCGAAGAAGTATCAGGAATTCAAAGGCGAAGAGCGGCAGCTCAAGGCCCAATTGTCGGCCTTGCGTTGGCAGGCGTTGAACGAACAGGTCGGTCAGCGCGAAGCGGTGATCGGTAACCAGGAAGTCACCTTCGAGGCCTTGGTCGCCGAGCAACGCAATGCCGATGCGAGCATCGAACGCTTCCGGGACGGGCACCATGACCTGTCCGAACGCTTCAATCTGGTGCAAGGACGCTTCTATTCGGTCGGCGGCGACATCGCCCGGGTCGAGCAGAGCATCCAGCACGGCCAGCAGCGCTTGCGTCAGTTGCAGGACGATTTGAAAGAAGCCGAGCGCGCCCGTCTGGAAACCGAGTCTCATCTGGGCCACGACCGCACGCTGTTGCTGACCCTCGGCGAAGAGCTCGACATGCTGACGCCGGAGCAGGAAGTCACCAGCGCCGCCGCCGAAGAAGCCGCCGCTGCGCTGGAAGAATCCGAAACCACCATGCACGGTTGGCAGGAACAGTGGGACACGTTCAACCTGACCGCCGCCGAGCCGCGTCGTCAGTCTGAAGTACAACAGTCGCGGATCCAGCAGCTGGAAACCAGCATGGAGCGTTTGGCCGACCGTCAGAAGCGCCTCGGCGAAGAGCGCGCGTTGCTTTCGGCAGACCCGGAAGACGCGGCGATCATGGAACTCAGCGAACAGCTTGCTGCGTCCGAGGCAACGCTTGAAGATTTGCAGGCCAGCGAAGAAGCCCAGGTCGAACGCCTTGAGCAACTGCGTCAGGAACTGCAACTGGCTCTGCACAATCAGCAGCAGGCGCAAGGCGATCTGCAGCGCCTCAACGGTCGTCTCGCGTCCCTTGAAGCCTTGCAGCAAGCCGCGCTTGATCCGGGCACCGGCACCGCCGAATGGTTGCGTGAGCAACATCTGGCGGATCGTCCGCGTCTGGCCGAAGGTCTGAAGGTTGAAGCGGGTTGGGAGCTGGCGGTGGAAACCGTGCTCGGTGCCGATCTGCAAGCGGTGCTGGTAGACGACTTCGGCGACTTCGATCTGGCCGGTTTTGCCCAGGGCGATTTGCGCTTGCTCAGCCCCGCCAGCGATGGTGAGCGCGTGCCGGGCAGCCTGCTCGACAAGGTTGAGGCGCAGATCGATTTGTCGCCGTGGCTGGGGCAGGTCAAACCGGTGGACAAGCTCGAACAGGCATTGGCGCTGCGCGGTCAATTGACGGCCGGGCAGAGCCTGATCAGTCGAGATGGTTACTGGGTCGGTCGGCACTTTTTGCGCGTGCGTCGGGCCAGCGAAGCCGAAAGCGGTGTGCTCGCGCGCGGTCAGGAAATCCAGCGCTTGACCGAGGAGCGCGAAGAGCGCGAAGCCACGGTCGAAACCCTGGAAACCCAACTTCAAAACCTCAGGGCGCAACAGCGTCAGCAGGAAAATGGTCGCGAACATCTGCGCCGTCTGCTGCAAGACGAAGCGCGCCAGCAAGGCGAATTGAAAGCACAACTTTCTGCCGGCAAAGCCAAGGCTGAACAGTTGACCTTGCGTCGTACGCGTCTCGACGAAGAGTTGGCCGAGCTGAGCGAGCAGCGTGCGCTGGAACACGAAAACATCGGTGAGGCGCGCCTGCAATTGCAGGAAGCCCTCGACGCCATGGCGCTGGACACCGAGCAGCGTGAATTGCTGCTGGCCCAGCGCGACAGCTTGCGCGAGCGACTGGATCGGGTGCGTCAGGAAGCCCGGCAGCACAAGGACCACGCGCATCAATTGGCCGTGCGTCTCGGTTCGCTCAAGGCACAGCACGACTCGACGCGCCAGGCGCTGGAACGGCTGGAAATGCAGTCCGAGCGTCTGACCGAAAAACGCGAACAGCTCAGCCTCAATCTGGAAGAGGGCGAGGCGCCACTGGAAGAGTTGCGGCTGAAACTTGAAGAATTGCTCGACAAGCGCATGACCGTCGACGAAGAGCTCAAGACCGCGCAGATCGCCTTGGAAGACGCCGACCGAGAACTGCGCGATGCCGAGAAACGGCGTAACCAGGCCGAGCAGCAGTCGCAGTTGATACGCGGCCAGATGGAAACCCAGCGCATGGAATGGCAAGCCCTGACCGTGCGCCGCAAAGCCCTCGAAGAGCAGTTGCTTGAAGACGGCTACGACCTGCATGGCGTGCTCGCCACGCTCACTGCCGAAGTCAGCGAGAAGGACGCCGAAGAAGAACTCGAACGCATCGCCGCGCGCATTCAGCGCCTCGGTGCGATCAACCTGGCGGCCATCGATGAATACCAGCAGCAATCCGAGCGTAAGCGATATCTGGATGCGCAGAACGATGATCTGGTTGAAGCGCTGGACACGCTCGAGAACGTGATTCGCAAGATTGACAAGGAAACCCGTAACCGCTTCAAAGATACCTTTGATCAGATCAATGGCGGTTTACAGGCGCTTTTCCCAAAAGTTTTCGGTGGAGGGCGCGCGTATTTGGAACTGACGGGCGAAGATCTACTCGATACAGGGGTAACGATCATGGCGCAGCCGCCAGGGAAGAAGAACAGCACCATCCATTTGCTCTCCGGTGGCGAAAAAGCCCTGACTGCTTTGGCACTGGTTTTTGCGATCTTCAAGTTGAACCCGGCGCCGTTCTGCATGCTCGATGAAGTTGACGCACCACTGGATGACGCTAACGTTGGACGCTACGCACGACTGGTCAAAGAGATGTCGCAAACGGTGCAATTCATCTATATCACCCACAACAAGATCGCCATGGAAATGGCCGAACAACTGATGGGTGTAACGATGCATGAACCGGGTTGCTCGCGTCTGGTGGCGGTGGATGTCGAGGAAGCAATGGCGATGGTGGACGCCTAGCGGCGTAGCCACAAGCTACAAGCCGTGAGCTGCAAGTGGGTAGCTTGAGGCTTGAAGCTTGAGACTTGCCGCTAGAGCTGCGCAGACCTTACGACCGAGTTACCTGTTGAAGGAGGATGGCAAATTGACACAATTTGCGCAGTGATTTTGACAGACGGTGTAAAGTTGCCTTTGGTCGTGCTAGTTTAATGTCAATTTTTCGTATACGTGGGCAAAACGCCTGTCAGAACATAGAGTTGGCGCCACGTTTTAAAGCGGTTTACAGGTTGTAAACCCCTTATTTTTCAGCATTTTTTATAGAGGCACGGGATTACATGGAAATCGGTCTGCGCGAGTGGCTGATCGTCATCGGCATTATTGTCATTGCCGGTATTCTTTTTGATGGCTGGCGCCGGATGCGCGGCGGCAAGGGAAAACTGAAATTCCGTCTTGATCGAAGTTTGTCCAATTTACCGGAAGAGGACGCCGGTGCAGAGCTGCTGGGTCCGCACCGTGTGCTGGATACGCAGAAAGAGCCGCAACTGGACGAGCAGGATCTGCCGTCGGTGAGCATGCCTGCCCGTGAACCGCGCGAATCGGGTTCCAAGCGCGGTAAGCGTGGCCATGGCGAACCTTCCCAGGGCGACATGAACCTCAGCCTGGATCTGGACGGCGGCCCGAGCTTCAGCAGTCGTGACGACGATTTCCCGGATGACACCAAGGCCTCGCCAGCGGTCAGTGAAAAAGAACAGCCACAAGCTGAAGAAGTTCTGGTGATCAGCGTGATCTGCCGTGACGCCGCCGGTTTCAAAGGCCCGGCGCTGTTGCAGAACATTCTGGAAAGCGGTTTGCGTTTCGGTGAGATGGACATCTTCCACCGTCACGAAAGCATGGCCGGTAATGGCGAAGTCCTGTTCTCAATGGCCAACGCAGTCAAGCCGGGTGTTTTTGATCTGGATGACATTGACCACTTCAGCACCCCGGCCGTGAGCTTCTTCCTCGGTCTGCCAGGCCCGCGTCATCCCAAGCAAGCCTTCGACGTGATGGTGGCAGCGGCGCGCAAACTGTCCCAGGAGCTGAATGGCGAACTCAAAGACGACCAGCGCAGCGTGTTGACCGCCCAGACGATTGAGCACTACCGTCAGCGCATCGTTGAATTCGAGCGTCGCGCCCTGACCCAGAAGCGCTAAGGTCAAACGATCGCAGCCTCGTTTCACTCGACAGCTCCTACAGAAAATCGCTATCCCTGTAGGAGCTGTCGAGTGAAACGAGGCTGCGATCTCTTGATTTTGATGATATGAGATAGAGCAGCCTCGGCTGCTCTTTTGCTTTATGAGAGAACACCCATGACCGCCGCCAAAAACCGCATTCTAGAGCTGCGCGCTGAGCTGGATCAGCACAACTATCGTTATCACGTACTGGACGAGCCAAGCATTCCTGACGCCGAATACGACCGGTTGTTCCACGAACTAAAGGCCCTTGAAGCGGCTAACCCCGAACTGATCACCAGCGATTCGCCGACCCAGCGCGTGGGCAGCGCGGCGTTGTCGGCGTTCACGCAGGTGCGTCACGAAGTGCCGATGCTCAGCCTCGGTAATGCCTTCGAAGAAACCGACATGCGCGAGTTCGATCGCCGAGTGACAGAAGGCCTGGACCTGCCGGCGGGTGATCTGTTCGGTGGCGGTGCAGCGGTGGAATACAGTTGCGAACCCAAGCTCGATGGCTTGGCGGTCAGCTTGCTGTATCAGGACGGCGTGCTGGTACGCGGCGCGACGCGGGGCGACGGCACCACCGGTGAAGACATCAGCGTCAACGTGCGCACGGTGCGCAACATCCCGCTCAAGTTGCATGGCACTGGCTGGCCCGCGACCCTGGAAGTGCGCGGCGAAGTGTTCATGTCCAAGGCCGGTTTCGAACGACTCAACGCCACCCAGCTGGAAGTCGGCGGCAAGACCTTCGCCAACCCGCGAAACGCGGCAGCCGGTAGCCTGCGACAGCTGGATTCAAAGATCACTGCCAACCGCCCGCTGGAGTTCTGCTGCTACGGTATTGGCCAGATTTCGGCGGACATTGCCGACACGCACATAGGTAATCTCAAGCAGCTCCAGGTGTGGGGCATGCCGATCAGTCATGAGCTGAAACTGGCGCACGGCATCGACGAATGCCTGGATTACTACCGTGACATCGGCGAGCGCCGTAACGGGCTGGCGTATGAAATCGACGGTGTGGTGTTCAAGGTCAACAGCATCGCCTCTCAGCGTGAACTGGGTTTCCGCGCGCGCGAACCGCGTTGGGCTATCGCGCACAAATTTCCGGCCATGGAAGAACTCACCGAGCTGCTCGACGTCGAGTTCCAGGTGGGGCGTACCGGCGCCGTCACGCCGGTGGCGCGCTTGAGGCCGGTCAAGGTGGCCGGTGTCACCGTGGCCAATGCGACCTTGCACAACATGGATGAGGTTGCGCGTCTGGGCCTGATGATCGGCGATACGGTGATCATCCGCCGTGCGGGTGACGTGATTCCCCAAGTGGTGCAAGTGGTGCTTGAGCGCCGCCCGGAAGATGCTCGCCCGGTACAGATTCCCGAGCAGTGCCCGGTGTGCGGTTCGCAGGTCGAGCGCACGCAACTGGTCAAACGCAGCAAAGGTCGCGAGACCGTCAGCGAGGGCGCGGTATACCGTTGCGTCGGTCGTCTGGCCTGCGGTGCGCAGCTAAAGCAGGCGATTATTCACTTCGTTTCCCGTCGCGCGATGGACATCGAGGGCTTGGGGGACAAGAGCGTCGAGCAACTGGTCGACGAAGGCCTGGTGGGTTCGCCGGCCGATTTGTATGCCTTGAAGTTCGACGACATTGTCGATCTTGAGGGGTTTGCCGAGGTATCGAGCAACAAGCTTTTGAGTGCCATCGAGGACAGCAAAAAGCCGAGCCTGGCACGCTTCATCTACGCCCTTGGGATTCCCGATGTCGGCGAAGAGACGGCCAAGGTGCTGGCGCGCTCCCTCGGCTCGCTGGAGCGGGTTCAGCAGGCATTGCCGCACGTACTCACGTACTTGCCGGACGTTGGTCTGGAAGTGGCTCACGAGATCCACCGCTTCTTTGAAGATGCACATAACCAGCAAGTGATCGACGAACTGCTCAAGCACGGCCTGCAGATTCAGGATCAAGGCGAGCTGGGCGCCGAGTTTGCGGCGAGCACCACGCTCGGCGGATTACTCGACAAACTGCACATTCCTTCGGTCGGACCGGGTGGGGCGCAGAAGCTGGCGGACAAGTTTGGCTCGCTGGAAGCGGTGATGAGCGCAGACTGGCTGGACATGCGCCAGGCGTTGCCGGAGAAACAGGCCAATTCGGTTCGCGAGTTTTTTGCGCTCGAGGATAATCGACAGCTCGCTGAGGCTGCCGAGAAGCAGCTGCGCGATTTTGGCATGCACTGGCAGAGCGAGAAGAAAGTCGTCGAAGGCTTGCCGCTGGCAGGGCAGACCTGGGTGCTGACCGGTTCGCTGGAGTTGATGAGCCGCGACATTGCCAAGGACAAACTTGAAAGCCTTGGCGCCAAGGTGGCAGGTTCGGTGTCCGCCAAGACCCATTGCGTGGTGGCGGGGCCGGGGGCGGGTTCCAAGTTGGCCAAGGCTAATGAGCTGGGGTTGAAGGTACTCGATGAAGAAGCGTTCGTTGAATTCCTGAAGCATCACGGCATCCCTGTCGAGTAGTGATCGTTCCCACGCTCCGCGTGGGAATGCCGCCCTGGACGCTCCGCGTCCCTTTGACGCGGAGCGTCACAAGATGCATTCCCACGCAGAGCGTGGGAACGATCGCTGCGTGAGAATGATCTAGTCTTGGCAACCCCCAGGGAGAGATCGCCATGTACCGCTTCTTCGAACAGCTCAGCTCGCGCATCGCCGCGCCCTTCATCGGTGAAAACTCGCGTAACAGCAAGGTCTGGCAGTGCCGTTGCGGGCAGTCGCTGTTCTTTCGCAACAGCCAGTGCCTGGCCTGTTCGGCGGCGTTGGGTTATCAGCCCGAACAGAGTCGCTTGTCGTCGCTGCAACCGGATTTGCAGGCTGATACCTGGCGGCTCGATGCCGACCCTCAAGCCGGCGTGTTCCGCCGCTGCGCCAATCTCGATTCCCCGGCCGCGTGCAACTGGCTACTCCCGGCCAATGACCACGATGCGCTGTGCATCGCCTGTAGTCTGAATCACACCATCCCTGACCTGTCGATTACGGAAAACCACGACCGCTGGTGCAAGGTGGAAACGGCCAAGCGGCGTCTGATCGCGCAGTTGATCAGTCTGGGTTTGCAGGTGATTCCCAAAGCTCTCGACGAAGACACCGGTCTGGCGTTTGATTTCGTCGGTGTCGATCTGGAAGGCAAGCCGCCGACCACCGGGCACGCCAACGGCCTGATCACCCTCGACATCAAAGAAGCCGATGATGCGCACCGCGAGCAGCTCCGGGTGCAGATGCACGAACCCTATCGCACATTGCTCGGGCATTTTCGCCATGAGGTCGGGCATTACTACTGGGATCGGCTGATCGCCAACAGCCAATGGCTGGAACCGTTCCGCGGACTGTTCGGTGACGAGCGGGCGAGCTACGCAGAGGCGCTGGAGCGGCATTACCAGCAAGGCGCGCCTCTCGACTGGCAACAGCAATGCGTCAGCGCCTACGCGACCATGCACCCGTGGGAAGACTGGGCGGAAACCTGGGCGCATTACCTGCACATGATGGATGCGGTGGACACTGCCCTGGGTTTTGGCATGAGTGCGCGGGAAATGGATTTCGATTACCCGCCATTTCCGTCGAGCACACTCTACGATCCGCAGCATCCGGGCGGCACGGCGTTTCTGGCGTTCGTCAAGGCGTGGCTCGAACTGGCCGGGATGCTCAATGAACTGTCACGCAGCATGGGGCAGCCGGATTTCTATCCGTTTGTCCTGCCGCCAGCGGTGATCGCCAAGTTGCACTTCATTCACCTGGTAATCCAGCAAGAGGGCGGCAGGGCGAATGAGGTGTTGCGGGACCTCTAACCATCGCCAACACCGCATCCGCCAGCAATCGCTTGTAGCAGCTGTCGAGCAGCGCGAGGCTGCGTTCGGCTGCGCAGCAGTCGCCAATTCGGTGATGGTGGCTTACCTGAAAAACCGCGTCGTCTGATTTTACGACTGCTGCGCAGCCGGACGCAGCCTTCGGCAGCTGCTACAGAGTGCGGGGTTTCTGAGGTATTGCATGTCCTTGAAGCTGCTCATTTTTTTTAATCCGCGCCAACGGTTGTAACTTCGTCTCAGATAGGTACAATGGCGCGGCTCGCCGTCAGGTGAGCGTCGTTATGGTGACCCCATCGGTCCCCCCGCAACGATCAACCGTGAACCCGGTCAGGCCTGGAAGGGAGCAGCCGCAGCGGTGACATTGTGTGCCGGGGTGTGGCTGGTGGGGTTACCACCTATCTCTAATCCTTGGTTCTACAAGGATTTGTCAGTCAAAAAATCTCGAAGTGCGACAGCAATTAGGTACACCCAAGTGGTGCGCCGTGCTGGGCGTTCTAGTCGACTCGATTTCTCCTTCCAAGCCTATACCTCTGTGGTCCTCTCACCATAATCAGTGGCAGTGGTACGGCTGCGATCCGGCATGGCAGCACTGGCCTGGGGGAGAAGCTTTGCGGCAGCCACCACCATGTTGAACAACTTTTGCATCATTCACAGTCGGCGAGAGAAAGACTCCTTGAGCTAACCCGGCTTGAGCGGTGATGGCTAATACTGTGGAAACCACAGCTACAGTCCACTTTTTTGTAAGCATTTTACCTCCTGATTGGATTTGATGACCTGGCCAGGTGAACCTGAGCAGTTATCTAATAAGTAACATCGTGCCATCGGTCTTACTTGATCCACGTCAAGCGTTACCTTGGGGGCGACAACCGATGGTCGAATTCTCCGTACCAGTTGTGGTGTTGAACTCCAGGCGACTGCGGATGAGACATTGGAATCACAGTCTGGATGTTGAGCAACTAATGTCCGAATAGTGCGGATTCAGTGCATAAATGCCAAACCCCTGAAAAGTCATGAAAAGCCATGAAAACTTCTGAGCCGTTCGGACATGTTTTGAAACGTTCTATACAGTCTGCGTCGGCCAATAAAGGCCGCCGCAATGACGGCAGAACAAATGGGGCTGGCAATGAATACACGAATAATAAGAATAACGGCTGCGTTCGCAGCGATATTGAGTCTTCACGGCTGTGCCAGCATCGTCGGAGAAACGGAGTATCCGGTGGCGGTCATGAGTGCGCCAGAGGGCGCTTCCTTTGAAATCCGGAACAGGTCGGGCCAGATCGTCCATACAGGCAACGCGCCTAGCACGGTGACGCTGAAGTCTGGTAAAGGTTATTTTTCCGGGCAGACCTATACCTTGCTATTCAAGAAGGAGGGGTATTCCGATAAGACAGTGACCCTGGATTCGGACATTAGCGGCTGGTATTGGGGTAACTTCTTGATCGGAGGTTTGATTGGACTGCTTATCGTCGACCCGGTAACCGGTGCGATGTACAAACTTCCAGAGTCAATCTCGGCTGATATGGGTAAACCAGTCGCCAAGGTGAGCATCAATACTCCTGCAATGGTCAGTATCGAATCTTTGACTGAGGCACAGCGCGCCATGCTGGGTCTTAATAAGTAATGCGTGGTGAAACCGCCTGCACTATATTTCCATTAGTGCATTGCCCAGCCTGGTCAAATGTTTAGCAATCTAACGCTGTTGAGAGATTATTATTAGATTAAGTCCTGAACTGGCTCTCTGCTATTTTTTAAATGGTAAGCAGTTCAGGCCATTCTCTTTCCTCAATTAGCCACCACGTTGGATGACTTGCTCCCGATGTACAGGCGAATAATGTCATCAATCTCCCCCGACATTTTCATCCGCAGCAACGTGCGCAGAATACGCTGCACCGGCACCTTGGGATCGTTGCGCACGTAACAGCCGACATTCTGTTCCTGCAACACGGCCAGCGCTTTCAGTTGCCGGTCGGGTAACAGGCGCTGGTTGAACCAGTCCAGTGTCCATTGATTGCTCACGGCATAGCGATAGCGCCCGGCGTGGAGCTTTTCCAGTACTTGCTCCTGATTGCGTGCATCTTCGCGGAGCAGGCGGTCGGTGTCGAACAAGGGTTGCAGCGTCGGATAGCTATAGCTGAGTACCGTGCCGACCGGTTGCCGAGGCAAATTGGCTGGCGTTATCGAATCTGGCGATTCTGGCAGGCCGATCAGCACGTCGTGCTGATGCCAAATCGGAATGCTCCAGATGTAGTCGCCGGACTGATTGGGTAGCCAGGACTGTGCGGCATAGCAACGCACATCGACCTCGCCGTGTTCCATGGCGTTTTGCACCCGCGCCCGGGGCATTACATGAAATTCGGCTGGCACACCGACCTGAGTGGCGAGGCTGAGCATCACGTCATACAGAATGCCCTGGGTCACGCCACCGTGATCCAGTTGCACCATCGGCATCGCCCAACTGTCAGGCACGACAAAGCGCAACGGCGATTCGGCAGCGTCGACGTTCAGGCTTATCCACAGCAATGCCCCCAAGGCACAACGCATAAACGCTCCGGTACCTCTGAAACCGGGCTGATTAGAGCCCCCAAAGTGCAGCTTAGCCAGATTAGACGAGCACACCGGATGCAATTTTGCCCTTGCTCCGCTAGCATTAGCCGCTTCTGTTCCTTCGTTGCGACGGTTTTCGATGAGTTATCAGGTTCTTGCACGTAAATGGCGTCCGCGCTCGTTCCGCGAAATGGTCGGCCAGACCCATGTGCTCAAGGCTCTGATCAATGCCTTGGACAGCCAGCGGTTGCACCACGCCTACCTGTTTACCGGTACCCGCGGGGTCGGCAAGACTACCATCGCGCGCATCATCGCCAAATGCCTGAACTGTGAAACAGGTATCACGTCGACGCCGTGCGGCGAGTGCTCGGTCTGCCGCGAAATCGATGAAGGGCGCTTTGTCGACTTGATCGAGATCGACGCCGCGAGCCGGACCAAGGTCGAGGACACCCGCGAACTGCTCGACAACGTGCAGTACGCCCCGAGTCGTGGGCGCTTCAAGGTTTACCTGATCGACGAAGTGCACATGCTCTCCAGCCATTCCTTTAATGCGCTGTTGAAAACCCTTGAAGAGCCTCCACCCTACGTCAAGTTCATCCTGGCGACGACCGATCCGCAGAAACTTCCAGCAACCATTCTGTCGCGGTGCCTGCAATTCTCCCTGAAGAACATGACGCCGGAACGTGTGGTCGAGCATTTGACCCACGTGCTGGGTGTCGAGAACGTGCCGTTCGAAGATGACGCGCTGTGGCTGCTGGGACGTGCCGCCGATGGCTCGATGCGCGATGCCATGAGTCTCACCGATCAGGCCATCGCCTTCGGTGAAGGCAAGGTCATGGCCGCTGACGTGCGGGCGATGCTCGGGACGCTGGATCACGGCCAGGTCTACGACGTTCTGCATGCGTTGATCGAAGGTGACGCCAAGGCGTTGCTTGAAGCCGTCCGTCATCTGGCCGAACAAGGCCCGGACTGGAACGGCGTACTCTCGGAAATTCTCAACGTGCTGCACCGTGTCGCCATCGCCCAGGCCTTGCCTGAAGGCGTCGACAACGGTCACGGCGACCGTGACCGGGTGCTGGCGCTGGCCCAGGCCTTGCCGGCCGAAGACGTGCAGTTTTATTACCAAATGGGCCTGATCGGCCGGCGTGATTTACCGCTGGCGCCGGACCCGCGTGGTGGTTTTGAAATGGTGCTGCTGCGGATGCTCGCTTTCCGCCCGGCAGACACCTCGGATGCCCCGAGGCAACCGCTAAAGCCAGTGGGGATCAGCCAGGCCACAGTTGATTCCGCAAATTCAGTGGCTACCGCGCCCGTTGTCGCGCCGGTAGTTGCTGCGGCAGTTGCACCTGCTCCAGTTCCCGCGCCGGAACCTGAATCGGTTGCGCCCGTTGTCGTGCCTGAACCGGTGGTTGAGCCCGTTGTGGTCGAGGAAGTCGTCGACCTGCCGTGGAATGACCCGGTCACGCCCGAAGTTGTGCAGCAACCCGCCATCGAGCCGGTGCTGGAAACCGCTGGCGAGCAGCCTGAGTTGCCGCCCATGCCGTTGCCAACGCCGGACAGCGTGGTGCCCGACGCGCCGGAGTGGGCCGCTGCGCCGATCCCGGAACCGTCCGTTGCCGACGTCGATGCCGCCACGCCGGGCATGGATCAGGACGACGAGCCGCCGCTGGACGAGGATTACATCGAGCCGGACATGGATTCGGCCTACAGCTACCTCGATGAACTGGCCAGCGAGCATGCCGCCGATCCCGGGCCGGAGCCAGAGCCGGAACCGGCTGCGATGCCGGCCACCGGTCTGGCGGCGCAATGGCTGGAGCTGTTCCCGAAACTGCCGATCTCCGGCATGACGGGCAGCATCGCCGCCAACTGCACGTTGATTTCCGTCGAGGGTGATCACTGGCTGATGCACCTGGACCCGGCCCACAGCGCCTTGTTCAACGCGACCCAGCAGCGTCGCCTCAATGATGCGCTGAACCAGTTTCACGGGCGCACACTGACCCTGAGCATGGAGCTGATCAAGCCTGAACAGGAAACCCCGGCACAGGCGGCATCCCGGCGCCGTGCCAACCGTCAGCGCGAGGCCGAAGAGTCGATCCACGGCGATCCGTTCATCCAGCAAATGATGCAACAGTTCGGTGCGGTGATCCGTAACGATACTATTGAACCTGTCGACGCTCTGGTCAGTCAGGGCTAATAACTGAAGGCGTTCGGTCAACAGGATCGGGCGCTGTTTAATCCAAGTACTTTTGAGGTGATTCCCATGATGAAAGGTGGCATGGCCGGCCTGATGAAGCAGGCACAGCAGATGCAGGAAAAAATGGCCAAGATGCAGGAAGAGCTGGCCAACGCCGAAGTCATCGGTAAAGCGGGCGGCGATATGGTCACCGTGGTGATGACCGGTCGTCACGACGTCAAGAGCGTGACCATTGACCCGAGCCTGGTCGAAGGCTTGAGCGAAGACGACAAAGAAATGCTGGAAGCCGTCGTCGCCGCCGCCGTCAACGATGCCGTGCGCAAGATCGAAGCCAATAGCCAGGACAAAATGTCCGGCGTGACCGCTGGCATGCAACTGCCGCCGGGCATGAAACTGCCATTCTGATTCGCTAAAGCGCGTCGGATGAGCTACAAAAAAATGCCAGGCATCGCGCCTGGCATTTTTGTTTGTGGCTGATGGGTGATGCCTCAATGGACGCTCTGCGTCCGCTGCTGGGACGCGGAGCGTCCCGGGCTGCATTCCCACGCAGAGCGTGGGAACGATCGGAGTCAGAAACTTCGAACGCCACACCACCCAAACGGTCTGCTCCCCTATACCACCCGATTCTCGATAAACAGGAGACGCTCACATGCCACAAGCATTGACCCTCAACCAACGTATCGTCCTGGCATCCCGCCCGGTAGGCGCGCCGACGCCGGAGAATTTTCGTCTGGAGAGGGAGGCACTTCCGGACCTCGCTGATGGCCAGGTACTGCTCAAGACCCTCTACCTGTCGCTGGACCCGTACATGCGCGGTCGCATGAGTGATGCTCCGTCCTACGCCGCCCCCGTGGAAATCGGCGAGGTTATGACCGGTGGGGCTGTCAGCCGGGTCGAGCGATCGTCGAATCCAAAATTCCAGGAAGGTGATGTGGTGGTGGGTGCCACCGGCTGGCAAAGCCACAGCATCAGCGACGGTCGAAATATCATCCCGGTGCCGTCCGGTCTGGCAAACCCGTCGATGGCCTTGGGGGTGCTGGGCATGCCGGGCATGACGGCTTATATGGGCTTGATGGACATTGGTCAGCCGAAGGCCGGTGAAACACTGGTGGTCGCGGCGGCGTCCGGGGCGGTGGGTTCAGTGGTCGGCCAGGTGGCGAAGATCAAGGGCCTGCGCGTGGTCGGTGTGGCCGGTGGTGCGGAAAAATGCCGTTATGTCGTCGACGAGTTAGGTTTTGATGCGTGCGTTGACCACAAGAGCCCGAACTTTGCCGATGAGTTGGCGCAGGCGTGCTCCAGCGGTATCGACATTTACTATGAGAACGTCGACGGCAAGGTGTTCGACGCGGTAGTGCCGTTGCTCAACGCCAAAGCGCGGGTTCCGCTGTGTGGCCTGATCGCTTCCTACAACGCCCATGAAGCGCCGACCGGACCGGATCGCCTGCCGCTATTGCAACGGACGATTTTGACCAAGCGTGTGCGGATTCAGGGCTTCATCGTGTTCGATGACTATGGTGACCGGCAGCCGGAATTCATCAGTGCCATGGCGCCGTGGGTCCGTGATGGCAAGGTTAAATTCCGCGAAGACGTGGTCGATGGCCTGGAGCAGGCGCCCGAAGCGTTCATTGGTCTGCTGGAAGGGCGCAACTTCGGCAAACTGGTGGTGCGGGTATCTCAAGACTGAGTATTTGACGCTAAAGAGAGGCGCGGGTATAAACCGCGTCTCGTTGTTTTGTCGGACGTTTCCCCATGAGCTTCAGCCCTTTGATTCGCCAACTGATCGATGCCCTGCGAATTTTGCCGGGCGTGGGTCAGAAAACCGCCCAGCGCATGGCGCTGCAATTGCTTGAACGTGATCGCAGCGGTGGTTCGCGGCTGGCGTCGGCCTTGAGCCAAGCCATGGAAGGGGTGGGCCATTGCCGGTTGTGCCGCACGCTGACCGAAGACGACCTGTGCCCGCAGTGCGCGGATACCCGGCGCGATGACACCTTGTTGTGTGTGGTGGAAGGTCCGATGGATGTCTATGCGGTGGAGCAGACCGGGTTCCGTGGTCGCTACTTTGTCCTCAAGGGGCATTTGTCCCCGCTCGACGGCCTCGGGCCAGAGGCGATAGGCATCCCGCAGTTGATGGCGCGAATTGAAGAGGCCGGCAGCTTTACGGAAGTGATCCTCGCGACCAACCCGACGGTGGAGGGTGAGGCGACGGCGCACTACATCGCACAGTTGCTCAGCAATAAAGGCCTGATTGCCTCGCGTATCGCCCATGGCGTGCCGTTGGGTGGCGAGCTGGAGTTGGTGGATGGCGGGACGTTGGCGCATTCGTTTGCGGGGCGTAAGCCGATTGCCTTGTAGTGGCTGAAATGGCCCCTTCGCGGGCAAGCCCGCTCCCAGCAGGTACAGCGCTGCACCTGTGGGAGCGGGCTTGCCCGCGATGGAGGCGCCTCGGTCCCGCTGATTCACATTCCTGTTGAAAACCAAGCAAGCGCTCGGTTAACGTCGCTGAATCTTCAGTGGAGTTCGCCGATGCCTGCCTTTCAGGAATACTTCGATCCCAGCCATCAATTGGTCCGTGACAGCGTCAGACGTTTCGTCGAGCGTGAGATTCTCCCGGACATTAATCAGTGGGAGGAAGCGGAAAGCTTCCCCCGTGAGCTCTACCTCAAGGCTGGTAGCGCGGGGATTCTGGGCATTGGCTACCCCGAAGCACTGGGCGGCAGTCACGAAGGCGATCTGTTCGCCAAGGTCGCCGCCAGCGAAGAGCTGATGCGCTGCGGTTCTGGGGGACTGGTGGCCGGTCTCGGTTCGCTGGACATCGGCCTGCCACCGATCCTCAAGTGGGCCAGGCCTGAAGTCCGCGATCGCGTCGTGCCACAGGTATTGTCCGGCGAGAAGATCAGCGCCTTGGCCGTCACCGAACCCGGCGGCGGTTCCGACGTCGCCAACCTGCAAACCCGTGCCGTGCACGACGGCGACTTCTACCGCGTAAGCGGCAGCAAAACCTTTATCACCAGCGGCGTTCGTGCCGATTTCTACACCGTCGCGGTGCGCACTGGCGAGCCGGGTTTTGGTGGTATCAGCCTGTTGTTGATCGAAAAGGGCACACCCGGTTTCACCGTTGGCCGTCAGCTGAAGAAAATGGGCTGGTGGGCGTCGGACACGGCGGAGTTGTTCTTCGACGATTGCAGGGTGCCGGTGGGTAATCTGATCGGTGCGGAAAACATGGGCTTCGCCTGCATCATGGGCAACTTTCAAAGTGAGCGGCTGGCGTTGGCGCTGATGGCCAACATGACCGCGCAGCTGGCGCTGGAGGAAAGCCTGAAATGGGCACGCCAGCGCGAAGCTTTCGGTAAGCCCATCGGCAAGTTCCAGGTACTCAAACACCGCCTCGCCGAGATGGCGACAGCGCTGGAGGTGTCCCGGGAATTTACTTATCGCCAGGCGGCGAAGATGGCGACGGGGAAGAGTGTGATCAAGGAGATTTCGATGGCGAAGAATTTTGCCACCGATACCGCGGACCGGATCGTCACCGACGCGGTGCAGATCCTCGGTGGTTTGGGTTACATGCGCGAAAGCCTGGTGGAGCGCCTGTACCGGGATAACCGGATTTTGTCGATTGGAGGCGGGACGCGGGAAGTGATGAACGAGATTATCAGTAAGCAGATGGGGCTTTGATGCCTGAAGTGTTGCCACTGACGCCTTCGCGAGCAGGCTCGCTCCCACACTGGATTTGTGGTGTTCACAAAACCCTAGTGGGAGCGAGCCTGCTCGCGAATTTTGAAGGCACCGCTTACTTGTCAGTCAACGCAAACTGCGTCAGGCAGAAAGTAGGAATCCCCATATCCTCCAACCGCTGCGACCCGCCCAGCTCCGGCAGATCAATAATCGCCGCCGCTTCATGGACCCTCGCGCCCATGCGTTGAATCAGGTTCGCCGCGGCGATGAGTGTACCGCCCGTGGCGATCAGGTCATCGAACATCACGACCGAATCGCCCTCGCACAGGCTGTCGGCATGCACTTCGAGGAACGCTTCGCCGTACTCGGTCGCGTAACCTTCGGCCAGCACGTCGGCCGGCAGTTTGCCTTGCTTGCGGAACAACACCAGCGGCTTGTTCAGCTGATAGGCCAGCACCGAACCGATCAGAAAGCCACGCGCATCCATCGCACCAATGTGGGTGAAATCGGCTTCGACGTAGCGATGGGCAAAGCTGTCCATCACCAGGCGCAGGGCCGTGGGCGATTGAAACAACGGTGTGATGTCACGAAAGATCACACCCGGCTTGGGGAAGTCGATCACGGGGCGGATCAGGGATTTGATGTCGAAGGAGTCGAAGACCATCGTCAAGGTGTCCTGGCAGGTTGCAAACGTCGCAGTATAACGGCGGCTGAACGGTTTCGCTCAGCCGCAAGGGTTGTAATCAGCCTTCGACAGAGCCGCCGGCCAACGCACAGAGCTGGATCGGGTCAAGGATATGGATTTCTTTGCCTTCGGCCGCGATCAATTCGTTCTGCTGGAATCGGGTGAAGACCCGGGACACGGTTTCGACCGCCAGCCCCAGGTAGTTGCCGATTTCGTTGCGCGACATGCTCAGGCGGAACTGGTTGGCCGAGAAGCCGCGGGCGCGAAAACGTGCCGACAGGTTGACCAGGAACGTTGCGATGCGCTCGTCGGCGGTTTTTTTCGACAGCAGCAACATCATTTGTTGATCTTCACGAATCTCGCGGCTCATGACGCGCATCAACTGACGGCGCAATTGCGGCAGTTGCAGGGCCAGTTCGTCGAGGCGGTCGAAAGGGATTTCGCACACCGAAGTCGTTTCCAGCGCTTGCGCGGACACGGGATGCTTTTCGGTGTCCATGCCCGACAGGCCGACCAGTTCACTCGGCAGGTGGAAGCCGGTGAGTTGCTCCTCACCACTGTCGCTCAGGCTGAACGTCTTGAGGGCGCCGGAGCGTACTGCGTAAACGCAATCGAAAGTGTCGCCCTGGCGATACAGGAACTCGCCTTTTTTCAGCGGGCGGCCGCGTTTGACGATGTCGTCCAGTGCATCCATGTCTTCCAGGTTCAGAGACAGCGGTAAACACAGGGGGGCGAGGCTGCAATCCTTGCAATGGGCCTGGTTATGAGCACGCAGTTTGACTGGCTCGGACATTTCTTCAATCCTTGTGGGAAACACACATAAGACGTAAGGGTAACCCACAGGAGGGCGTTCCGGCCAGTTTGCGCAGATATTGTCCTGAGACGATATAGGGCGATGTTTGGGGGTGGCTAGATCACCCTGGAAAACCGTTGGTGGTTGAGCTCTTGCAGATAGGCATCAAACACCATGCACACCGACCGCACCAGCAAACGACCGGCCGGCAGAACGGTGATTCGTTCGTTGTCGAGGGTGATCAAGCCGTCATCGGCCATGGTCTGAAGCTGCGGCCACAATTGGCCGAAGTAACCGCGAAAGTCGATGTTGAAGACCTCCTCGATTTCGACGAATTCCAGGCTGAAATTGCAGATTAGCTGCTGTATCACCGCCCGTCGCAACCGGTCATCGGCGTTGCACACCAGGCCACGGCAGGTGGCCAGTTGAGCGGTGGCCAGGGTGTTCTGGTATTGCGCCAGGTCGCTGGTGTTCTGGCAGTACAGGTCGCCGATCTGGCTGATGGCGGACACCCCCAAACCGATCAGATCGCAATGGCCGTGGGTGGTGTAGCCCTGAAAGTTGCGTTGCAGGGTCGAATCTTCCTGGGCAATAGCCAATTCGTCGTCGGGCAGGGCAAAGTGGTCCATGCCGATGTAGCGGTAGCCGGCAGCGGTCAGTTGTTCAATGGTGCGCTGGAGCATTTCCAGCTTCTGCGCTGGCGTGGGCAGCTCGTCGCTGTTGATGCGCCGCTGTGGCATGAAGCGTTCTGGCAGGTGCGCATAGTTGAATACCGAGAGCCGATCTGGTTGCAGGTTGATCACTTCATCGACGGTGTGGGCGAAGTTTTCGGGCGTCTGCCTGGGCAAGCCATAAATCAGGTCAATGTTGATCGAACGAAATTGCAGGGTCCGGGCGGCGTCGATTACTGCGCGGGTTTCTTCCAGGCTTTGCAGGCGATTGACCGCCCGTTGCACCGCCGGGTCGAGGTCTTGCAGGCCAATGCTGACGCGGTTGAAGCCCAGTTCGCGCAGCAGGCCCATGGTCGACCAGTCGGCTTCGCGAGGGTCGATTTCGATGCCATAGTCGCCGGAATCGTCATCCAACAAGTTGAAGTGTTTGCGTAACTGGGCCATCAACTGGCGCAGTTCATCATGACTGAGAAAAGTCGGGGTGCCACCGCCAAAGTGCAGCTGTTCGACCTTCTGCGCCGGGTCGAGGTGACAGGCGATCAGCTGGATTTCCTGCTCAAGGCGCTGCAAGTAGGGCAGGGCGCGGCCACGGTCTTTGGTGATGACTTTGTTGCAGGCGCAGTAGTAGCAAATGTTCGCGCAAAACGGCACGTGCACGTACAGCGACAACGGACGCATCGTCTTGCGGCTGTCGCGCAGCGCGTGGAACAGGTCGAACGAGCCGACCTGACTGTTGAATTGCACCGCAGTCGGGTAAGAGGTGTAACGCGGTCCCGCCAAGTCATAACGGCGGATCAGATCGGTGTCCCAACTAATGGCGTCGAGCATCATGCGGGCATTCCCCCGGATAGGCTGGCAGTGTCTGCGAGTCTAGGGCGTGGGGCGGTTGGGTATCTTGATTTGCATCAACGGTGAGCACGGACCTGTAGCAGCTGCCGAGCCTGCGAGGCTGCGTTCGGCTGCGAAGCAGTCGTAAACCCTGAACGCGAGGTTTTCCTGAAGCACCGCATTGCCTGATTTCACGCCTGCTTCGCAGCCGAACGCAGCCTCGCAGGCTCGGCAGCTGCTACAGAGCTGTGGTGTTGATCTAGTGGCCCATCAGCCAATGCTGATGCGGCCCTGGCAAGGTCCAAATGCCAAACACCATCACCAGCAATCCACCGGCCATACGCACACTGCGTTTGCGCAACAGCGCCGTCACCCGCTCAGCGGCCAGGCCCGTGGCAAGCAGCACCGGCCAGGTGCCGAGTCCGAACGCGAGCATCAACAAGGCACTGTCCAGCGCATTGCCCTGGCTGGCCGACCACAGCAACGTGCTGTAAACCAACCCGCACGGCAGCCAGCCCCAAAGCGCCCCCAGCAGCAGGGCGCGGGGCAGGCTCGACACTGGCAACAGTTTGTTGGCAACCGGCTGGATATGCCGCCACAGGCCGCGACCCAGGCTTTCGATGCGGGTCAGGCCGCTCCACCAGCCGGCGAGGTACAGGCCCATGGCGATCAGCAGCAACCCGGCGATGACCCGCATAAACATCGCAGCCGGACTGTTGGCCACGGCCCAGCCCGCCAGGCCGATCAGCAGGCCGGCCGTGGCATAACTGAGGATTCGTCCCAGGTTGTAGGCCAGCAGCAGCCGAAAGCGACGGCTGCGTTGCTCTTTGGGAATCGCCAGGGTCAGCGCGCCCATCAAGCCGCCGCACATGCCCAGGCAATGGCCACCCCCGAGCAAACCGAGAATTACCGCAGACACCAGCAATGGCGCCAATTCAAGCATGAGGCGGCGCCTTGTCGTCCGGCTTGGCCGGATGGCCGCTGGCTTCTTCGACCGCTGCTTTGTGGGCCGGGTCCTGGTCGTCGAACAGAATGCTGTGGGCCGGGCCGTCGAGGTCGTCGTACTGACCGCTGTCGACCGCCCAGAAGAAGATGTAGACAGCGATGGCCACGAGCACCAATGCGGCCGGGATCATCACGTATAGAGCTGGCATGGGTGGACTCCATGCCCGCGCTGGCTCAGGCCGGCAGCGGGCGGGTTTCTGGCGTGGTGCTGGCAGCAGGCGCACTCGGCAGGCGAGTCAGGCGCAGGGCGTTCAGCACCACGGTCAACGAACTGATCGACATGCCGACGGCCGCCCAGACGGGCGTGATCCAGCCCAAGGCAGCGAACGGCAACATGAGGCCATTGTACAACCCGGCCCACAGGAGGTTCTCGATGATAATCCGACGGGTTCGCCGCGCCAAACTGAAGGCTTGCACCAGCGCGTCGAGACGGTTGGACAGTAACACGGCATCGGCGCTGGTTTTTGCCAGATCGGTGGCCGAACCCATCGCCACGCTGATGTCGGCGGCGGCCAGCACCGGCACGTCGTTGACCCCGTCACCGAGCATCAACACCTTGCGGCCTTCCTTGTGCAGTTGTTGCAGGACCTGCAGTTTGTCGTCCGGCCGTAAACCGCCACGGGCCTCGTCGATGCCCAGCTCGGCGGCGACGCTGGCGACCATCGGCGAACTGTCGCCGGACAGCAACAAGGTGCGCCAGCCCCGCGCCTTGCAGGCTTGCAGCAAGGCCGGAGCATCGGCGCGCAAACGGTCGTCGAGGACAAACCACGCCAGAGGCCCCTGAGTGTCGCCGAGCAGCAACCATTGGCCTGCTTCATCTGGCATCAAGGGCACGGCTGCACCGCTGAGTTCGCAGACGAAACCAGGCTGGCCAATGCGCAATCGCTGGACGCCGACCAGGCCTTCAAGACCCAGCCCCGGCGTGCTGTGGACTTCATCGGCGGCCAGTGGCGCGCGGCCAAAGGCGCGAGCGATCGGGTGCTCGGAGCGGTTTTCCAGGGCGGCGGCGAGGCTCAGGCACTGGTCACTGTCGAGTGCGCCAAGGGGACGGATTGAACGCAACGCCAGACGCCCTTCAGTGAGGGTGCCGGTCTTGTCGAAGATCACCGTGTCGATCTGGTTCATGCCTTCCAGCACATGGCCGCGCGTCAGCAACAGGCCGAGTTTGTGCAGCGTGCCGGTGGCGGCGGTCAACGCAGTGGGTGTCGCGAGGGACAAAGCACAGGGACAGGTGGCGACGAGCATGGCCAGCACAATCCAGAAGGCCCGCGATGAATCCAGTTCCCACCACAACACGCCAATGACAGCAGCGGCAATCAGCGACAGCAGCAAAAACCACTGCGCGGCACGGTCGGCGATTTCCGCCAGGCGCGGCTTTTCCGCTTGCGCGCGGTCCAGCAGGCGGACAATGGCGGACAGTCGCGTGTCCTGGCCCAGAGCCAACACTTGCACGGTCAACGCCCCTTCGACGTTCAGCGTGCCGGCGGTCACTGCATCGCCGGGCGTTCGCGGTTGCGGCAGGTATTCGCCGGTCAGCAGCGATTCATCGATGCTCGATTGGCCATCGAGGATCTTGCCATCAGCCGGCAGGATCGCCCCAGGATGGACCAGCACCTGATCACCCACGCGCAATTCGCTGAGCAGGATTCGCTCGCTCTGGCCATCAGCACTCAGGCGCAGGCATGAAGCGGGCAGCAGGTTGACCAGTTGTGCGGTAGCGGCAGCAGTGCGCTCTCGGGCCCGGCGTTCCAGATAACGGCCGGCCAGCAGGAACAGCGCAAACATCCCGACCGCATCGAAATACAACTCACCGACGCCGGTGATCGAAGTCCAGATCCCGGCGAGGTAGGCGCTGCCAATCGCCAGTGAGACCGAAATGTCCATGGTCAAGTGACGGGTGCGCAGATCACGCATAGCGCCTTTGAAAAAAGGTGCGCAACTGTAGAACACAATCGGTGTGGTCAGAAACAGCGCGACCCAGCGCAGAATGGTGTGCATTTCGGGGCTGAGGTCGATATTGAATTCCGGCCAGGTGGCCATGGTCGCCATCATCGCCTGGAACCAAAGCAGTCCGGCGACACCCAGTTGTCGCAAGGCCAGACGGTTTTCGCTGGCCAGTTGTTCGCTGGCGCGGTCGGCCTGATACGGGTGAGCGGCATAGCCGATGTGGCGCAATTCACTGAGGACTTGGCTCAACGGCAGTTGCGCGTCGGCCCAGCGTACGTGCAAGCGGTGATTGGACAGGTTGAGGCGCGCTTCGGCCACTGCCGGCAAGCCGCGCAGGTGTTTCTCGATCAACCAGCCGCAAGCGGCGCAGCTGATGCCTTCCATCAACAGGGTGGTCTCGGCGAGGTCGCCGTCGTGGCGTACGAAGGGGGCTTGCACGTCGGCGCGATCGTACAGCGCCAGTTCGTCCACCAACTGCACCGGCAAGGCTTCGGGGTTGGCCGATGACTCGCTGCGATGCTGGTAATAGCTTTCCAGTCCACCCGCCACGATAGCTTCAGCCACCGCCTGGCAACCCGGGCAGCAAAACTCGCGGGTTTCACCCAGGACCGCAGCGGTGAAGCGGCTGCCGGCCGGGACGGGCAGGGCGCAGTGGTAGCAGGGGGTTGGAGTGGTCATGAAGTGAAGTCCGATGATCGTTCCCGGGCTTTGCGTGGGAATGCCTCCCCGGACGCTCCGCGTCCGCTTCGGCTGGGACGCGGAGCGTCCCTGGCTGCGTTCCCACGCAGAGCGTGGGAACGATCAGGGTAAGGCTTACTTTTTAAGGTCTTCAGCGCCTTGCAGCGGTTCATCGCCCAGCAACAAGTCCTTGTCGTGGCTGACCGGTTCTTCTTCGAACAGGCGCCAGGTCTTGTCGCCCTCGATCCCCAGCAGTTCTACAAAGCGACGGCCTTCGACCTTGTCGCTCAGTTGACCAATGTAACGGCCCTGTTCTGTGTCGCTGTGGGCGAGGGTGATTTTGCGATCCTTCTCGGGCTGTGTCGGCGACATCAGGTTCAGCTCAAGGGTTTTCGGTTGGCTATTGCCACTCAGGTGCAGGTCGACTTCGCCGGTCACGCTATCCAGATGAATTTTGGCGCGCAGTTGCAGTGTCTGGGCCAACCGTTCACGGTCGAGTGAGCGATTGATGCCTTTGCCAGCCTCGTAGTAATTATCGTTCACCAGGTCGATCGGGTGATTCACCGCGATGGTCACCATGGACAAGGTCAGGGTCACCGAACAAGCCAGAATCCCGATGATGATCCACGGCCAAAGGTGCTTGTACCAGGGACTTGTAGCTGCTGCGGGCATGATGACTTCTCTCAACGAATTTGTGGGCCGATGAATCGGCTCTTGGCTTCAACGTGAACGCTGTTGTCATCGGCATCCTTGAGGATGAATTTAACCTCGTTGGTGCTCGATGGCAGTTTTTCCGGTGCGCTGGACAGCTCCACTGGCTGGGTGAAAATTTCCCCCGCGGCGACTTTGATCTCGCGCTTGCCTTGTAGCTTGAGGTCCGGCAAACCGGTGGCCTCCAGCACGTAGGTGTGGTCTCGCTGGTCTTTGTTCATGATTTTCAGGCTGTAGACGTTTTCGATCCGGCCTTCGGCATTCTCGCGGTACAGCACGCGGTCTTTGCTGACGTCGAAACCGACCAGCGAACGCATGAAGAACGCGGTGATCAACAGCGAAATCATCGCCAGCAGCACCACGGCATAGCCGATCAGGCGCGGACGCAGTTTATGGGTTTTTTGCCCGGACAGGTTGTGCTCGGTGGTGTAGCTGATCAGACCGCGCGGGTAGTCCATCTTGTCCATGATGGCATCGCAGGCGTCGATACAGGCGGCGCAACCGATGCACTCGATTTGCAGGCCGTCGCGGATGTCGATGCCAGTCGGGCAGACCTGGACGCACATGGTGCAATCGATGCAATCGCCCAGGCCTTGTGCCTTGTAGTCGATACCTTTCTTGCGCGGGCCACGGGACTCGCCACGACGTGGATCGTAGGAGACGATCAGCGTGTCCTTGTCGAACATCACGCTCTGGAAACGTGCGTACGGGCACATGTAAATGCACACCTGCTCGCGCAGCCAGCCGGCGTTGCCGTAGGTGGCAAGGGTGAAGAAACCGACCCAGAAATACGACCAGCCATCCGCTTCGCCGGTGAAAAAGTCGAACACCAGTTCGCGGATCGGCGAGAAATAACCGACGAAGGTCAGCCCGGTAACAAAACCGATCAGCAGCCACATCGAATGCTTGCTGAATTTGCGCAGGAATTTGTTGGCGCTCATCGGCGCTTTATCGAGCTTGATGCGCTGGTTACGGTCGCCTTCGGTGACCTTTTCGCACCACATGAAAATCCACGTCCAGACGCTTTGCGGGCAGGTATAACCGCACCAGACACGACCGGCGTAGACGGTGATGAAGAACAGGCCGAAGGCACTGATAATCAAAATCCCCGACAGCAGGATGAAATCCTGAGGCCAGAAGGTTGCACCAAAAATAAAGAATTTACGCTCCGGCAGGTTCCACCAGACGGCTTGATGACCGCCCCAGTTCAGCCAGACCGTACCGAAATACAACAGAAACAAAAAGGCGCCGCCCATCATCCGCAGATTGCGGAACAGGCCTGTGAAAGCGCGGGTGTAGATCTTTTCGCGAGAGGCATAGAGGTCGACGCTTTTGTTTGCGTCTTTGGCGGGCGGAGTGACGTCGTGTACCGGAATCTGGTTGCTCATCGTTGCATCCCACGGCAGTGGACAAATGCCCCGGTCAGTACATGCCAACCGAGGTCAAAAAGGGGTGTTGCGGTGGCGCAATGATACGCCTGTCGCTCTAGCTCGCGGGTGCGACCTTTGGTCACGTTGGTGGAAATCAACGGACGGTGTAATGACTTGTATCAATTGACTTGTGAATTATGGACGGTTTTGAGGGGTGGCGAGTTCATTCATCCCATGGATTGAGCAGTGCAACACCGCAGGATTGAAAGTCGCTGGTGTTACGTGTGACCACTGTCAGCCCTTGCACCAGCGCGGTCGCCGCAATCAAGGCATCGCTTTCGTTGCTGCGGTCCGGGACGTGCAGACTGCGCTACCATCGGTCGCTGTATCAATGTGGTGTAAACAAAACGGCCCCGCCAATCTTCATTGGCGGGGCCGTTTATTGTTGCCTCAGGCGTTTGCCTTACTGAGCGTCTGTCACCGGAGCCTTCTCACCTTGAGAGAGGCTGTAGACGTAAGCGGCCAGCAGGTGAACCTTGTCGTTGCCTTGCAGCTGTTCTTGCGCAGGCATCTGGCCCTGACGTCCATAACGGATGGTCTGCTGCAGTTGAGCGAAGCTCGAACCGTAGATGAACGCGCCCGGGTGGGTCAGGTCAGGTGCGCCCATCGCTGGCGTACCTTTGCCTTGCGGACCGTGGCAGGCCACGCAGTTGGCGGCGAACAGTTTTCCGCCGGCAGCCGGGTCAGCCTTGGTGCCTTCCGGCAGTTTGCGGCCATCGAGGTTGGTCAGTACAAACGCCGCAACGTCCGAAACGCCTTGCTCGCCGATCACTTCAGCCCACGCTGGCATGACCGCGTGACGGCCGCCCATGATGGTGGTCTTGATGGTTTGCGCATCGCCGCCCCAACGCCAGTCGGCGTCAGTCAGGTTAGGGAAACCGTAAGCGCCCTTGGCGTCGGAACCGTGGCAGACCGAGCAGTTGGAGGCAAACAGACGGCCACCCATCTTCAGGGCTTGCGGGTCTTTGGCGACTTCCTCGATAGGCATGGACGCGAACTTGGCGAAGATCGGACCGAACTTGGCGTCCGACTTGGCCATTTCCTTTTCCCACTCGTGAGGACCGGTCCAGCCAGCCTGGCCGTTGGCAAACGGCGTCTGCTTCTCGGTATCGAGGTAGTTGTAACCCGGCAGCAGGCCTTTCCAGTTGCCCAGGCCCGGGTACAGCACCAGGTAACCCAAGGCAAAAATGATGGTGCCCACAAACAGCATGAACCACCATTTTGGCAGTGGGTTGTCGTACTCCTCGATCCCGTCGAAGGAGTGTCCGACCGTATCTTCCGTCTGCTCGGTGCGCTGCCCCTTGCGGGTGTTCAGCAGCAGCCAGGTCAGGGCGAAAATGGTGCCGAGAGTGAGGACTGTGACGTACAGACTCCAGAACGTTGTCATTCTTTGTTACTCCTAGAAGCTTGCTCGACGTGCTTGATGGCTTCGGGATCATCCGCGAAAGGCAGCAAGGTCGCGTCTTCAAACTCCGACTTGCGCTTGGGGCTGAACACCCACAACGCCAGACCGATGAAGGCCACCATCACAACAACGGTGCCCAGGCCACGAATCATCCCGATATCCATCTAAATCACCGTTTGCTTTTGATGATGGTGCCCAGGCCTTGCAGGTAGGCCACCAGCGCGTCCATTTCGGTTTTGCCCTTCACGGCATCCTGGGCACCGGCGATGTCTTCGTCGGTGTAAGGGACGCCGAGCGTGCGCAAGACTTCCATTTTCTTGGCGGTGTCTTTGCCGTCGAGCTTGTTTTCCACGAGGAACGGGTAAGCCGGCATTACCGACTCAGGCACTACGTTGCGCGGGTTGTACAAGTGCGCACGCTGCCAGTCATCGGAGTAACGACCGCCGACACGGGCCAGGTCTGGACCGGTGCGCTTGGAACCCCACAGGAACGGGTGGTCCCAGACGCTTTCACCGGCGACCGAGTAGTGGCCGTAACGTTCGGTTTCAGCACGGAACGGGCGGATCATCTGCGAGTGGCAGCCGACACAGCCGTTGGCGATGTAAATATCGCGGCCTTCCAGTTCAAGGGCAGGGCGCGGCTTCATGCCTTCGACCGGCTTGTTGGTGACGTCCTGGAAAAACAGCGGAACTATCTGGGTCAGGCCGCCGATGCTGACGGCGATAACCATGAAGAAGGCCAGCAGGCCAATATTCTTCTCGACTGCTTCATGCTTCATCAGTGAGCTCCAACTACAGCGATCTGTTCGGCGGCTTTGGCTTCTACCGGGTTCGAGGCGCGTACGGTGCGCCATACGTTGTAGGCCATGAACAGCATGCCGCTGGCAAAGAACGCACCGCCCAGGGCGCGAACGATGAAACCAGGGTGGCTGGCTTGCAGCGCTTCGACGAACGAGTAGGTGAGGGTGCCGTCATCGTTGATTGCACGCCACATCAGGCCTTGGGTGATGCCGTTGACCCACATCGAAGCGATGTACAGAACGGTACCGATGGTTGCAAGCCAGAAGTGTGCGTTGATCAGGCCGACGCTGTGCATTTGCGGGCGACCGAACAGTTTCGGGATCATGTGGTAAACCGCGCCGATCGAGATCATCGCTACCCAGCCCAGAGCGCCGGCGTGTACGTGGCCGATGGTCCAGTCGGTGTAGTGAGACAGCGCGTTGACGGTCTTGATGGCCATCATCGGGCCTTCGAAGGTCGACATGCCGTAGAACGCCAGCGACACGACCAGGAAGCGCAGGATCGGGTCGGTACGCAGCTTATGCCAGGCGCCCGACAGGGTCATCATGCCGTTGATCATGCCGCCCCAGCTTGGTGCCAGCAGGATGATCGACATTGCCATGCCCAGCGACTGCGCCCAGTCCGGCAGCGCGGTGTAGTGCAGGTGGTGCGGACCGGCCCAGATGTACAGGGTGATCAGCGCCCAGAAGTGCACGATAGACAGGCGATAGGAGTAGATCGGACGCTCGGCCTGCTTCGGAACGAAGTAATACATCATCCCCAGGAAGCCGGTGGTCAGGAAGAAACCGACCGCGTTGTGACCGTACCACCACTGGACCATGGCGTCAGTCGCACCGGAGTAGGCCGAGTAGGACTTGAACAGGCTGACCGGCAGCGACATGTGGTTGACGATGTGCAGCATCGCGGTCACGAGGATGAAGGCACCGAAGAACCAGTTACCGACATAAATGTGCTTGGTCTTGCGCTTCATGATGGTGCCGAAGAACACCAGTGCGTAAACGACCCAGACGATGGCCAGCAAAATCGCGAGAGGCCATTCCAGCTCCGCGTATTCCTTGCTGGTGGTGTAACCCAGCGGCAAAGTAATACCGGCACCGACGATCACCGCTTGCCATCCCCAGAAGTGGAAGGCTGCGAGGCTGTCGGAAATCAGTCGCGTTTGGCAGGTTCGCTGCACGACGTAATAAGAAGTGGCAAACAGCGCACAACCACCGAAGGCGAAAATCACCAGGTTGGTGTGCAACGGGCGTAAGCGTCCAAAAGTCGTCCACGGCAGACCGAAATTCAATTCCGGCCATACAAGCTGTGAGGCGATGAAGACACCGACCCCCATGCCAAGTATCCCCCAGACCACCGTCATGATGGCGAACTGGCGGACTACCTTATAGTTATAAGCAGTCGGACTGATTGCTGTGCTCATTCTAAGGTTCCACGGTTTGGGTGTTTTATTAGGAGTAAAAATCGGCCGCAAGTATGGAGAAAGCAGGGGGTCATTGCAACGCGCCATGACCCCGGTCAAGGCTTTCCAGAGCTGATTCTGCGGCCTTTCCATGCGCCGCGTAAGGATAAAATCGCCCGAGGGCAAAATGTCGCAGCGGATGAAAATGGAGAGGGGGTCCGGTCAGTTGTAACGGAACGTGTTCAAACGCAACGATCGAGGGACCGACGGCAATTGGCGCGACAGCCGGTAATTACCAGCCTTTGCAGCTTGTCATCGAATTGATTCGTCGAACACATCGGCTAAAAACGACTGGAACCGGCTCATGCCAGTCCGCATCGAGCAAGCTTAGACCCGAATCTGGTGAACCGAAAGAAAGAGCAAAGGGGAGGGGTGCGACAATGGGTCGCAAAGAAGCAGCGGCAAGCTTCAAGCTGCAAGCTTCAAGAGGGGATCTCGTCGCTTGCAGCTTTTGCTTTTGTCTTTACTTGCCGCCTGTAGCTTGAAACTTGTCGCTCAACTGCTCATCACCTTTCGAAAGGCTATAAACATAAGCCGCAAGCAGTTGCACTTTATCGTTGCCGAGCAGTTCGTTCTGCGCCGGCATATGGCCCTGGCGACCATGGCGAATGGTCTGCTGCAACTGCGCCAGGCTCGTACCGTAAATAAAGCCGGCCGGGTGGGTCAGCTTCGGCGCGCCCATGGCTTCAGTGCCTTGGCCGTTTGCCCCATGACAGGCTACGCAGGTGGTGCTGAACAGTTGCTGTCCGGCTTGCAGGTCGGCGCCGCTGTCGGCGGGCAACGGCAGGCCGGCCAAGTCATGTCGTACGTACGCCGCAACATTTTTCACGCCGGCCTCGCCGAGGATTTCACCCCAGGCCGGCATCGCCGCCATGCGCCCCCCCATAATCGTGGTCTTGATCATTTGGGCGTCGCCGCCCCAGCGCCAGTCGCTGTCCGTCAGATTCGGGAAGCCAAACGCGCCCTTGGCATCCGAGCCGTGGCAGACCGAGCAGTTGGACGCAAACAGGCGGCCGCCCATTTTCAGCGCTTGCGGGTCCTTGGCCACTTCCTCCAGCGGCATCGCGGCGAATTTGGCGAAGATCGGCCCGAACTTCGCGTCGGCCTTTGCCATCTCCTTTTCCCATTCATGCGCGCCGGTCCAGCCGTTTTCATAGCCCGGCAAAATGCCCTTCCAGTTGCCCAGGCCCGGATAAAGGATCAGATAACCCGCGCCAAACACCAGCGTGCCGATAAACAGCAGGAACCACCACCGCGGCAACGGGTTGTCGTATTCCTCGATGCCATCGAAGCTGTGGCCCATGGTCTGGTCGACGCTGCCCTTGGTTTCGCCCTTGCGGGTGGCGATCAGCAGCCAGGTCAGGAAGATCAGGCTGCCAATGGTCAGTACGCAGATCCACGTACTCCAGAAGGTGGTCATGGCCGGGTACTCCTTGTTGCAGGTTCTTGGGTGGCGTCGGGTTGGGGCTCGTCGGCGAACGGCAGCAAGCGTGCTTCGGCGAATTGCGGCGTGCGCTTGCTGTTGAACACCCACAGGGTCAGGCCGATGAAGGCCACAAACACCACGACCGTGCCCAGGCCGCGGATCAGTCCACTGCTTATTTCAAAGACCATTCTTCACCTCTTGCTCTTGATGGCAGTGCCGAGCACCTGCAGGTAGGCAACCAAGGCGTCCATTTCGGTCTTGCCCTTGAGCGAGGCGACTGCGCCAGCGATGTCATCCTCGGTGTACGGCACGCCGAGGGTGCGCATGGCGCGGATCTTGGTTTCGGTGTGGCTGCTGTCGAGCGGGTTGGCCACCAGCCATGGGTAGGCAGGCATTTTCGATTCCGGCACTACGTTGCGCGGGTTGTACAAGTGCGCGCGGTGCCAGTCTTCCGAATAGCGACCGCCGACCCGTGCCAGGTCCGGCCCGGTACGTTTCGAGCCCCAGAGGAACGGGTGATCCCAGACGCTTTCCCCGGCGACCGAGTAGTGGCCGTAGCGTTCGGTCTCGGCACGGAATGGGCGGATCATTTGCGAGTGGCAGCCAACGCACCCTTCGCGGATGTAAATATCGCGACCTTCCAGTTGCAGCGCGGTGTAGGGCTTCATGCCTTCCACCGGTTTATTGGTCACATCCTGGAAGAACAGCGGGACGATCTGCGTCAGACCGCCGATGCTCACGGCCAGCACCATCAACAGCAACAACAGGCCGACGTTTTTTTCGATTGATTCGTGTTTCATGGCGGACTCCTCAAGCCATCTGCGCGGCAGCGGCAACGTCGGCAGGCTGCGAAGCCTGCACGGTGCGCCAGGTGTTGTAGGCCATCAGGAACATGCCGCTGAGGAAGATCGCCCCGCCCACCAGCCGCACGATGAAGCCTGGGTGGCTGGCCACCAGGGTTTCGACGAAGGAGTAGGTCAGCGTGCCGTCTGCGTTGACCGCACGCCACATCAGGCCCTGGGCGATGCCGTTGACCCACATCGAGGCGATGTACAGCACGGTGCCGATGGTCGCGAGCCAGAAGTGCGCGTTGATCAGGCCGACGCTGTGCATCTGCTCGCGGCCAAAGACTTTCGGGATCATGTGATACAGCGCGCCGATGGAAATCATTGCCACCCAGCCGAGCGCTCCGGCGTGAACGTGGCCGATGGTCCAGTCGGTGTAGTGGGAGAGGGCATTGACCGTTTTGATGGCCATCATCGGACCTTCGAAGGTCGACATGCCGTAGAACGCCAGCGACACCACGAGAAAGCGCAGGATCGGGTCGCTGCGCAACTTATGCCAGGCACCCGAGAGCGTCATCATGCCGTTGATCATCCCGCCCCAGCTCGGCGCCAACAGGATCAATGACATCACCATGCCCAGCGACTGTGCCCAGTCCGGTAGCGCGGTGTAGTGCAAATGGTGCGGACCGGCCCAGATGTACAGGGTGATCAGCGCCCAGAAGTGCACGATGGACAGGCGATAGGAATACACCGGCCGTTCGGCTTGCTTCGGCACGAAGTAGTACATCATCCCGAGGAAACCGGCGGTGAGGAAAAAGCCCACGGCGTTGTGGCCATACCACCACTGCACCATGGCATCGGTTGCACCGGCATACACCGAGTAGGACTTGGTGAAACTCACCGGCAACTCAATGTTGTTGACGATGTGCAGAATCGCCACCGTGACGATGAACGCACCGAAGAACCAGTTGCCAACGTAGATGTGCTTAGTCTTGCGCTGCATGATCGTGCCGAAGAACACGACGGCATAGGCCACCCAGACGATGGTGATCAGAATGTCTATCGGCCATTCCAGCTCGGCGTATTCCTTGGAACTGGTGTAACCCAGGGGTAAGGTGATGGCCGCCAGGAGGATCACCAACTGCCAGCCCCAGAAGCAGAACGCGGCGATTTTCGGCGCAAACAATTGGGTCTGACAGGTGCGTTGCACCGAATAGAACGAACTGGCGAACAGGGCGCAACCGCCGAACGCGAAAATCACAGCGTTGGTGTGCAAGGGGCGCAACCGGCCGAAACTGGTCCACGGCAAATTGAAGTTGAGTTCGGGCCAAACCAACTGGGCCGCGAGAAAAACCCCGAGCCCCATACCGACGATGCCCCACACCACCGTCATAATGGCGAATTGGCGGACCACCTTGTAGTTGTAGGCGGTACTGATAGAAGTGTTCATGGTTCCCCATCCACGGTTCAGCCGAAGTGAAGGCGTTCGCTCAGGGCAAACGCTCCCTTCGTCTGGAGTTATTGGCAGACTAAAAGCGAGGCAAGCATGGACAAGCAGCACAAGGCCAGTATTGACGGGGATCAATGGGCGCAGTGCGTACGGGATCACGGATGGTTGTGGAATGCAGCTGTTTCGCCGGCATCGGCAACGCTGATCCTCGCCCACGGTGCCGGCGCGCCGATGGACAGCGGCTGGATGAACGACATGGCTGCACGCCTTGCCGATCAAGGCGTCAACGTGTTGCGCTTCGAGTTTGCGTACATGGCGCAACGGCGCGTTGACGGGAGTAAGCGACCACCCAATCCAGCCCCGAAACTGCTGGAATGCTGGCGTGAGGTGTATGCCCAGGTGCGACGCCATGTCACTGGGCGCTTGGCCGTCGGCGGCAAGTCCATGGGCGGGCGGATGGCGAGTTTGCTGGCGGATGAGTTGGGCGCTGATGCGCTGGTATGTCTGGGGTATCCGTTCTATGCCGTCGGCAAACCGCAAAAGCCTCGGGTCGAGCATCTGGCCGGGTTGAAGACGCGGACGTTGATTGTGCAGGGCGAACGGGATGCTTTGGGTAATCGCGAGGCGGTCGAGCGATATGTGTTATCGCCGAGCATCGAGATGATGTGGCTGGTGGCGGGGGATCATGATTTGAAGCCGTTGAAGGCTTCGGGGTTTACCCATGAGCAGCATTTGGCGGCTGCGGCGCAGAAGGTTGCCGTGTTTCTTCGGTGAGATTTTCAGTGCCTGTCAGGCCGCCATCGCGGGCAAGCCCGCTCCCACAGGATTTTGTGTTGATCCCAACTATTGAGCAACGCTACCAATCATTGTGGGAGCGGGCTTGCCCGCGATGGCGGCCTGACTGGCGACATAGCTTTCAGATCGGCAACAAAAAACCCGGAAGCTTTCACTTTCCGGGTTTTTTCTTTCCAGCAACGATCAGCGGTTAAACCGCTCCACCAGCGAATACTGCGTATTCGCGGTCTTCGTCAGCTCTTCACTCAACAACGCCGAATGTTGGGCCTGTTCCGACGTCTGATCCGCCAATTGTGAAATGTTGCTGATGTTGCGGCTGATTTCTTCGGCCACCGCACTTTGCTCTTCGGTCGCCGCCGCGATCTGGGTGGTCATGTCGGTGATGTTGGCCACCGCTTCGCTGATCCCCACCAGTGCCTGATCCGCTTCCAGAACCCGCGCCACGCCTTCTTCGGCCTGACGATGCCCGGCTTCCATGGTTTGTACCGCCGTGCTCGCCGTTTGCTGCAGCTTGGCGATCAGGGCGTGGATCTGCCCGGTTGATTCGCTGGTGCGTTGCGCCAGTTGGCGAACTTCGTCCGCCACCACCGCAAAACCACGACCCATCTCACCGGCACGGGCCGCTTCGATGGCGGCGTTCAAGGCCAGCAGGTTGGTCTGGTCGGCGATGCCTTTGATCACATCGACCACGCCGCCGATTTCATCGCTGTCCTTGGCCAGTTGGGTCACGGTCAGGCCGGTTTCACCCACCACCACCGACAGGCGCTGAATGGCTTCGCGGGTTTCCCCGGCGATATCGCGGCCGCGACCTGTCAGGCGATTGGCTTCCTGGGTGGCGTCAGCGGTGCGCTGTACGTGGCTGGCGACTTCCTGAGTGGTAGCCGCCATCTGGTTGACAGCGGTGGCCACTTGCTCGGTTTCGACGCGCTGACGTTCCAGGCCGCTGGAGCTGTTGTGCGCCAGGGTGTCGGACTGCTTCGCTTGCGCGGTCAGGTGCTCGGCGGTGTCCTGCAGACGGGTCAGGCAGGTTTTCAGGCGGGCTTCCTGGCTGAGAATCGACATTTCCAGTTGCGCCTGAGCGCCACGGCTGTCGGTGTACATCTGCGCGATCAGCGGGTCGGACGTGGTTTGTTCGGCCAGGCGCAGCAGACGTTTGAGCCCACGTTGCTGCCAGCTCAAACCCATCAGGCCCAACGGCACCGACAGGCCGGCGGCCAAGGCGAAGCCCCATTGGGACGACAGCGAGGCACCGATCATGAAGCTCACCTGGCTGACCAGAATGAACGGCAGCCAATCCTGAAGCACCGGCAACCATTTATCAGTCGATGGAATGGCGGACTTGCCCTGGTTGATGCGTTGGTAGAGTGCTTCGGCACGCTGGATCTGCTCGGCGGTGGGTTTGATCCGCACCGATTCGTAACCGATTACCTGGTTGCCATCGAAAACCGGTGTGACATAGGCGTTCACCCAATAGTGATCACCGCTCTTGCAGCGATTCTTGACGATGCCCATCCATGGCAAGCCTTGTTTCAGCATGCCCCACATGTGCGCGAACACCGCCGCCGGAACGTCGGGGTGACGGACCAGGTTGTGCGGTGCACGGATCAGCTCCTCACGAGAAAACCCGCTGATCTCGACGAACGCGTCGTTGCAGTAGGTGATCACGCCCTTGGCATCGGTGGTGGAAATCAACCGTTGCTGAGCCGGGAAGGTCCGTTCGCGCTGGGTAATGGGCTGGTTGTTACGCATGGCTTTTTCAATCCGCAAGGCTTTGAAAGGTTCTCGGCGGCGTCAGGCATTAGTTGAAATTATTTTTCAATAATCAGCACTGCGTCGCAAAACGGACAGGGCCGTCAGCGCGCGAGCATCGGATAAGTGAAGAGAGTGAAGTGCAGCAGATTCAGGCCGAAATGGGTGGCGATGGCTGCCCCCAAGCCGCCGAAACGATACGCCAGGCCGTAACCGAAGCCGGCCAGGCTCGCCAGTAGCCCCCATTCCCACCCAGCCCCCAGATGCGCCAGGCCGAACAGCAACGATGCGAGCAGCAGGGCGAGATTTTCACCGTAAGGCAGGTGCTTGAAGCAGCGGCTCAGGCCGCCCTGGAGGTAGCCACGAAACAGCGCTTCCTCGACCAGCGTGACCAGCAGCAGATTATTCAGCACCCACAACCAGGCGTGATCCGGCCACTTCGGTGCCCAACTGATCACACCCAGCAGGAGTGCGCCACCCAAAGCCAGTACGGCGCTCAGTGTCAGGGCGAGGGCGGTGGCATAAACGCCGAGGCGCACCGAGCGTCGGCCGACAATCCACGGGCAAACCAATAAAAGCCAGAAGCCGATCAGAGGTTTGTCCTGATTCAGATACATTGAAAAACGCACCGCGTCGTCGGTGAAGTGTTGAGGGGCGATCCCGCGACCGTTGAAGAACCCCGGAAGCCAGTGCAGCGCCAGTGCCAGGGCGAGGATGATGAACACGCCGTGGCCGAGGTAGCGGGCAATCGGCAGTTTTTGTTGGCGAGCGGCCACACCGGCTACCAGTAGCAAGGCGATGGTGATCAAGGCCAGCCAGTTGAGTTGGCCGTAGGACAGCGCAAAGGTGTAGCCAATGGAGAGAAGGGCCAGGTAGGTCCATGGCAGGGCGATCATTGAGCATCCTTGTTGTGCAGAAATGCTGCGGCGTACCCCGATCCAACAGGGTTTTGGATTTGGCATTCAAAAGTGGGAAGGTTACAGGGACGTTCGCGGCACAATCAAAAACACCGCCCGAAGGCGGTGTCGTTGTGAGCAAACAGCTACGAGGCAATCAACTGTCGCAACACGTAATGCAAAATCCCCCCGGACTTGAAGTATTCGACTTCATTGAGCGTGTCGATCCGGCACAGCACTTCGATCTTTTCCTGGCTGCCATCTTCACGGCTGATCGCCAGCGTCAGGTTCATCCGAGGTCTGAGTTCAACACCGGTCAAGCCGAGAATATCCAGCGTTTCCTTGCCGGTCAGGTTCAGGCTTTTGCGGTTCTGATCCAGTTTGAACTGCAGCGGCAACACGCCCATGCCGACCAGGTTGGAGCGGTGAATCTGTTCGAAGCTTTCGGCGATGACGGCTTTCACGCCCAACAGATTAGTGCCCTTGGCCGCCCAGTCGCGACTTGAGCCGGTGCCATATTCCTGGCCCGCGATCACCACCAGCGGCGTGCCTGACGCTTGATAACGCATGGCGGCGTCGTAGATCGGCATTTTCTCCATGGTGGGCATATAGAAAGTGTTGCCGCCTTCTTCCCCGCCGAGCATCTCGTTGCGGATACGGATGTTGGCGAAAGTGCCGCGCATCATCACTTGATGGTTGCCGCGACGCGAGCCGTAGGAGTTGAAGTCGCGCGGTTCCACGCCTTTGTCGCGCAAGTACTGCCCGGCCGGGCTGTCGGCCTTGATGTTGCCAGCGGGGGAGATGTGGTCGGTCGTCACCGAGTCGCCCAGCAGCGCCAGCACTCTGGCCCCGACGACGTCCTTGACCACGGGCGGCGGGCCGCCGATGTCATCGAAGAACGGCGGGTGCTGGATGTAGGTCGAATCGTCCTGCCACACATAGGTCGCCGCTTGCGGCACCTGGATGGCTTGCCATTGCTCATCGCCGGCAAACACTTCGGCATATTCCTTGTGGAACATCGCGGTGTTGACCTGATTCACGGCGTCGGCAATTTCCTTGCTGCTCGGCCAGATGTCGCGCAAGTACACCGGGTTGCCTTCCTTGTCGTTGCCCAGCGGCTCACTGCTGATGTCGATCCGCACGGTGCCGGCCAAGGCATACGCGACGACCAGGGGCGGTGAGGCCAGCCAGTTGGTTTTCACCAGCGGATGCACGCGACCTTCAAAGTTGCGGTTGCCGGACAAGACCGAGGCGACGGTCAGGTCGGCGGCCTGGATGGCTTTTTCGATGGGCTCCGGCAACGGTCCGGAGTTGCCGATGCAGGTGGTGCAGCCGTAGCCGACCAATGCAAAACCCAGCTCATCAAGGTATTGGGTCAGGCCCGCCGCCTTATAGTAGTCGGTGACCACTTTTGAGCCCGGCGCCAGTGAACTCTTGACCCAGGGTTTGCGCGTGAGGCCTTTTTCCACGGCTTTTTTCGCCACTAAGCCCGCCGCCATCATCACACTCGGGTTGGAGGTGTTGGTGCAGGATGTGATCGCGGCAATCACCACTGCGCCGTGTTTCAGGCGATAGGTCTGGCCGCCATGTTCGTAGTCTGCTTCACCGGCCAGATCGGCATTGCCCACCGCGACACCGCCGCCGCCCTCACTTTCGAGACGGCCTTCTTCCTTGCTGGTGGGTTTGAATTGCAGATCGATGAAGTCAGAGAACGCCTGCGCGACATTGGGCAGGGAAACGCGATCCTGTGGGCGTTTTGGGCCCGCGAGGCAGGCTTCGACGCAGGTCATGTCCAGCGCGAGGCTGTCGGTAAACACCGGTTCCTGCCCCGGCAAGCGCCACAGACCCTGAGCTTTTGTATAGGCCTCGACCAGTTTGACCACTTCGACCGGCCGGCCAGACAGGCGCAAATACTCCAGCGTCACGTCGTCCACCGGGAAGAAACCGCAGGTGGCCCCGTATTCCGGGGCCATGTTGGCAATGGTCGCGCGGTCGGCCAGCGGCAGGTCGGCGAGGCCATCGCCGTAGAACTCGACGAATTTTCCGACCACGCCTTTCTTGCGCAGCATCTGCGTGACGGTCAGCACCAGGTCGGTGGCGGTGATGCCTTCCTTGAGCTTACCGGTGAGTTTGAAGCCGATCACTTCAGGAATCAGCATCGACACCGGCTGGCCGAGCATCGCCGCTTCCGCTTCGATCCCGCCAACACCCCAGCCGAGCACGCCAAGGCCATTGATCATGGTGGTGTGGGAATCGGTGCCGACCAGGGTGTCGGGGAACGCATAAGTGCGGCCATCCTCGTCTTTGGTCCAGACCGTGCGGCCCAGGTATTCGAGGTTGACCTGATGACAGATCCCGGTGCCCGGCGGCACTACGCTGAAGTTATGGAAGGCGCTCTGGCCCCAGCGCAAGAACGCGTAACGCTCACCGTTGCGCTGCATTTCGATGTCGACGTTCTGCTCAAAAGCCTGGCTGCTTGCGAATTTATCGACCATCACCGAATGGTCGATCACCAAATCCACCGGGGAGAGCGGGTTGATGCGTTGCGGGTCGCCGCCGGCCTTGGCCATGGCTGCGCGCATGGCGGCCAGGTCGACCACGGCGGGAACGCCGGTAAAGTCCTGCATCAATACGCGAGCCGGGCGGTACTGGATTTCCCGGTCGGAGCGACGCTCCTTGAGCCACGCGGCGATGGCCTTGAGGTCGGCGCCGGTGACGGTTTTTTCGTCTTCCCAGCGCAGCAGGTTTTCCAGCAGCACTTTCAACGACATGGGCAATGGGTCGAGATCACCGAGGCTCGTGGCCGCCTCGGGCAGACTGAAATAATGGTACGTCTTGTCGTCGACTTGCAGTGTTCTAAGGGTTTTCAGGCTATCGAGGGACGGCATTGAAATGACTCCTTTGGGTCCGCACGGCTACGGACTGGCGGGACAGACAGAACATTTAACCTAGCCCTGTTTGGACGTTAAGGCTAATTACTGGATGCTATGGTTAAGTCCAAAGTTGCGAACTCGGCTATCATGCGCCGGTTTTCGTGACAGGCTTTGCTTCAACGCAAGTCTGGGCATCGCGCAGTGGTTGAATGTCTCGCCATCTGCCCAGGAGTAAGAATGAACACCCTCTTTATGCATTGCCGGCCGGGCTTCGAAGGCGAAGTCTGTTCCGAGATCGCCGAACACGCTGCCCGTCTGAACGTGGCCGGTTATGCCAAGGCTAAAACCGCCAGCGCCTGTGCCGAGTTCATCTGTACCGAAGAAGACGGCGCCGAGCGCCTGATGCGTGGCCAGCGTTTCGCCGAGCTGATCTTCCCGCGCCAATGGGCGCGCGGGATCTTCATCGATCTGCCGGAAACCGACCGCATCAGCGTAATCCTCGCGCACATGGCAGATTTTCCGCTGTGCGGCAGCCTGTGGCTGGAAATGGTCGACACCAACGATGGCAAGGAACTGTCGAACTTCTGCAAGAAGTTTGAAGGTCACCTGCGCAAGGCGCTGATGGCCGCCGGCAAACTGGTGGAAGATGCGCACAAACCGCGTCTGCTGTTGACCTTCAAGAGCGGTCGCGAAGTGTTCATGGGCTTGGCCGAGTCGAATAATTCGGCGATGTGGCCGATGGGCATTCCACGCCTGAAGTTCCCGCGAGAGGCGCCAAGCCGCTCGACGCTGAAACTGGAAGAGGCCTGGCATCACTTCATCCCGCGTGACCAGTGGGATGAGCGTCTGCACAGTGACATGACCGGCGTTGACTTGGGGGCCGCACCCGGCGGCTGGACCTGGCAACTGGTCAATCGCGGCATGCTGGTGACGGCGATTGATAACGGGCCGATGGCCGAAAGCCTGATGGACACCGGTTTGGTGCAACACTTGATGGCTGACGGTTTCACCTTCAAGCCACGGCAGCCGGTGGACTGGATGGTCTGCGACATCGTCGAAAAGCCAGCGCGTAACGCCGCGATGCTGGAAGAGTGGATTGGCGAGGGCCATTGTCGAGAAGCGGTGGTCAACCTCAAACTGCCGATGAAACAGCGTTACGCCGAAGTGAAACGTTTGCTGGAGCGCATCGCCGACGGCTTCAAGGAGCGCGGGATTCGGGTTGAGATCGGCTGTAAACAGCTGTATCACGACCGGGAAGAAGTAACCTGCCACCTGCGCCGACTGGACGTGAAAAAACCGAAATCCCGCTGACTTGCGCGGACCAATGTTACTGATCGTTCCCACGCTCTGCGTGGGAATGCATCCCGTGACGCTCCGCGTCACATCCAAAGGCGGAACGCGGAGCGTCCCCGGCGGCATTCCCACGCAGAGCGTGGGAACGATCAGCCACAGTTGAACGAACACCCGGCATTGCCGGCCAGTTTCAGGAGTTAATCATGAGTGAAATGCTTGATACGCCGGTAGACGGCACCCTCGACGCCACCGGCCTCAACTGCCCGGAACCGGTGATGATGCTGCACCAGCACATCCGTGACCTGGTGCCTGGCGGCCTGCTCAAGGTGATCGCGACCGACCCGTCGACCCGTCGCGACATTCCCAAGTTCTGCGTATTCCTTGACCACGAACTGGTGGCGCAGCACGAAGAGGCGGGCACCTACCTGTACTGGATCCGCAAGAAACTCGCTTAACCCGCCGATTGACTGATGCGGATCCGCTTGCGTGCACTGCGCGCCAGGCGGATCGACAGCATCAGCGCCGCGCAGCTCAAGCCCACGATCAAGCCTTGCCACAGCCCGCTCGGGCCACTTGGGGCGCCGAACCAATCGGTCAGGCCCAACGCGTAACCCACCGGCAAACCAATCCCCCAGTAGGCGAACAGCGTCAGGATCATCGTTACTCGTGTGTCTTGGTAACCGCGCAATGCACCGGCCGCCGTCACTTGGATGGCATCGGAAAACTGGAACAGCGCCGAGTACACGATCAGCATCGCGGCCACTCGAATCACCGTCGGGTCAGCCGTATAGATCGCTGCAATAGGCTCACGCAGCATCAGCATCAGGCTCGCGGAAAGGCAGGCATAGGCCAGCGCCGTGCCCATGCCGACACCGGCGGCGAAACGTGCCTCGCGCGGCTCCTGACGACCGAGGGCCTGGCCGACTCGCACGGTCACAGCCATGCCGAGGGAATAGGGAATCATGAACACCAGCGAACTGAAGTTCAGGGCAATCTGATGCCCGGCCACCACCGTGGCACCGAGGCTGCCGATCAGCAGGGCGATCACCGCAAAGATACTCGACTCGGCAAACACGGCGATGCCGATCGGCAGGCCGATGCCCAGCAAGCGTTTGATCACCGACCATTGCGGCCAGTCAAAACGGCTGAACAACTGGCTCGATTGATAAGCCGGCGCCCAGCGTTCCCAGCCGGCCATGCCCAATGCCATCACCCACATCACAATCGCCGTGGCCCAGCCGCAGCCAACACCGCCCATGGCGGGTACGCCGAAGTGGCCATAGATGAAGATGTAATTCAGTGGGATGTTCAGCGCCAGCCCGCACAGGCCAAGCACCATCGCCGGGCGGGTACGGCCCAGGCCATCGCTGAAACAGCGCAACACATGGTAGAGGGCGACGGCGGGCAACCCGCTGGCAATGCCGTGCAGGTACTGCATGCAGGGTCCGATCAGTTCGGGATCGACTTTCATGAAGTGCAGGATTGGCTCGGCGCTAAACAGCATGCCGGTCGCCATCAACCCCACCACCAGGGCCAGCCACAGTGCCTGACGCACAATCGGGCCGATTTCACTGTGGGTACCGGCGCCAAAACGCTGGGCGACTTTTGGGGTGGTAGCCAGCAAGGTGCCGGTCATCAGCAGAAACACCGGCACCCAGATGGAGTTGCCCAGCGCGACCGCGGCCAGATCGCGAGGCCCGACCCGGCCCGCCATCACCGCGTCGACGAAGCCCATGGCGGTGGTGGCCAATTGCGCGATCGTGATCGGCAGCGCCAGGGCGAACAGGTTTTTCAGCTCAAGGCGCAGCCGGGCCGGGCGGGTGAGGGCGATAGCGGCAGGGCGGTCAGTCACGGAATTCAAAGGCGAAACGTCCAAAGGTGTTAATGCGCAAGGCGACGCATTCTACGCGCTGACGCCGTGGTCAGGAAAAATCCTGTGTTAGGGATTTGTAATCATATTTCCAACGTTGCGACATTCCCTTGTAGCAGCTGGCGAAGCCTGCGTCCGACTGCGAAGCAGTCGTAAAACCTGAGTTTATGGTCTTCCTGAAACACCGCATCGTCTGATTTCACGACTGCTGCGCAGCCGGACGCAGGCTTCGCCAGCTGCTACAAGGATGCGCAATGCTTGCTGGCTCACTACAGGCATCTACGCCTAAACTGCCGGTCCCCCAAAGGAGCCTTCCATGCTGATTGTTGCCGACGAAAATATCCCGCTGCTCGATGCCTTCTTCTCAGGAATCGGCGAAATTCGCCGGGTGCCGGGGCGCTCCATCGACCGCGCCACCGTCGAGCAAGCCGATGTGCTGCTGGTCCGCTCAGTGACCAATGTCAATCGTGCCTTGCTCGAAGGCAGTAACGTACGCTTTGTCGGCACTTGCACCATCGGCACTGATCACCTGGAGCTGGATTACTTCAAACAGGCCGGTATCACCTGGTCCAGTGCACCCGGCTGCAATGCACGGGGTGTGGTCGATTACGTGCTCGGCAGTCTGTTGACCCTGGCTGAAATCGAAGGCACTGACCTGACTCAACGCACGTACGGCGTGGTCGGTGTCGGCGAAGTCGGCGGTCGTCTGGTTAAAGTCCTGCAGGGTCTGGGCTGGAAAGTGCTGGTGTGTGATCCACCCCGGCAGGCGGCAGAAGGCGGTGATTTCGTCAGTCTCGAACAGATCATTGAGCAATGCGACGTGATCAGTCTGCACACCCCGTTGAAGAAACACGGCGCGCAGTCGACCTGGCACCTGTTCGATAAAAAACGCTTGAACCAGCTCAAGCCTGGCTCGTGGCTGATCAATGCCAGTCGTGGTCCAGTGGTGGATAACTCTGCCTTGCGTGAGGTGCTGCTTGAGCGCGAAGACCTGCAAGCGGTGCTCGACGTCTGGGAAGGCGAGCCTGAGGTCGACGTGGCGCTGGCTGAATTGTGTGTGTTGGCGACGCCGCACATTGCCGGGTACAGCCTTGAAGGGCGGCAGCGTGGAACGGCGCAAATTTATCAGGCGTGTTGCGATTTTCTCGGGCGTCCGGCCGAGGTCAGCCTCAGCGATTTGCTGCCGGCACCTTGGCTGTCGCACGTGACCCTGCATGCGCAGACTGATCCGGCGTGGGCGTTGGCCATGTTGTGCCGCGGCGTGTACGACCCGCGCCGTGACGATGCCGATTTCCGGCGCAGCCTGGTAGGCAATGTGAGCGAGCAGCGTGCGGCGTTTGATGCGCTGCGCAAACATTATCCGCAGCGGCGGGAGATTGATGGGTTGCAGGTGCGGATTGAGGGGGAGTCGGCTGAGCTGCATCAGATAGTGATGGCGTTGGGGGCTTCGGCTGTATAAAGACCGAGTCGGCCCCAATCGCTGGCAAGCCAGGCTCCCACAGGTTTTGAGTCGCCCGCCAAATAGGTGGACGACTCAAAACCCTGTAGGAGCCTGGATTGCCAGCGATAGCTTCACCGCAATTTCCGGATAAGCGCCCATAAAAAACCCGGCCCACCAGGGCCGGGTCAAGAAGACGTTGGCTATATCACTCTTGTTCGGCAGGCTTGACCAATCGCTTGTCCAGTTCGCTGCACGCTTTCTGGATCATATCTTCAGTGATCGGTACTTCGCGCCCTTCGGCATCGATAATCGAGCAACCCAGAGACTGGTTGGGCTGTGTGCGGATCACTTGAATCTTGTCTTCGCTGCTGTTTTGCAAGGACATGGCCTGTCTCCTCATCAGGTGTGCGCCTAGTTTAAAACCGCCAGGTGACCGGGCTATGACAACTCCCTGCGATCTTTCCCAAGCGGCCACTTCAGTCCAACAGAAATTTATAAACCTTGCCACCCGGACTTTAGACCAAAAGCGTCTAGAGACTAGTCATCGCGGTGATAATTAACCTGACTCATTGTGATTTACAGGATTCAGTGTCGGACGGTGTAGGCTGGCCCTATCAATGGTGTACCTGGAAAACTGCGATGCTCTCTGCCCGTCACCGCCGCGCGATCCGCATGACCCTGCGTTTTCTTGCGCCCTATCGCTGGCCAGCCTTTGGCGCCTTGCTCGCGCTGATTGTCACCGCCGGCATTACCTTGTCGATGGGGCAGGGTATACGCCTGGTGGTGGATCAGGGGTTCATGACCCAGTCACCGCACTTGCTCAATCAGTCCATCGGCTTGTTCATGGGGCTGGTGGTGGGGCTGGCGATCGGCACCTTCGCGCGTTTTTATCTAGTGTCGTGGATCGGCGAGCGCGTGGTCGCAGACATCCGCCGAAAAGTGTTCAACCACCTGGTTTATCTACATCCTGGCTTCTACGAAAACAATCGCAGCTCCGAGATCCAGTCGCGACTGACCGCCGATACAACGTTGTTGCAATCGGTAATAGGCTCTTCGTTGTCGCTGTTTTTGCGCAATTTGCTGATGGTTATCGGCGGGATTGTGCTGCTGTTTATCACCAATCCGAAGCTCACCAGCATCGTGGTCGTCGCCTTGCCATTGGTCGTCGCCCCGATCCTGATTTTCGGGCGCCGGGTGCGCAACCTGTCGCGCCTGAGTCAGGACCGGATCGCTGATATCGGCAGCTACGTCTCCGAAACCCTCAGCCAGATCAAAACCGTGCAGGCCTATAACCATCAGGTTCAGGACGAGCAGCGTTTCGCCGTGACGGTGGAAGACGCGTTCAACACCGCGCGTAAACGCATCTTCCAGCGCGCCTGGCTGATCACGCTGGTGATCGTGCTAGTCCTGGGCGCAGTGGGTGTCATGCTGTGGGTCGGTGGCATGGATGTGATCGCCGGGCGGATCTCGGCGGGTGAACTGGCGGCGTTTGTCTTCTACAGCCTGATCGTCGGCAGCGCCTTCGGCACTCTGAGCGAAGTGATCGGCGAGTTGCAGCGAGCAGCGGGCGCGGCCGAGCGGATTGCCGAATTGCTGCGCTCGGCAAACATCATCCAGCCGCCGACCATCGGTCTGGTGACCTTGCCAGAGCGGGTGAGGGGCGATCTGGTTCTGCAAGACGTACGTTTTTCCTACCCCTCACGGCCGGAAAGCTTCGCCGTCGACGGCTTGAGTCTGACCATTAATGCGGGGGAAACCCTCGCGCTGGTGGGACCGTCCGGGGCCGGTAAATCCACCGTTTATGACTTGCTGCTGCGCTTTTACGACCCTGCCGCCGGACAGATTCTGCTGGATGGTGTGCCGCTGACTCAGCTTGATCCGCTTGATCTGCGCCGCTGCTTCGCATTGGTCTCGCAAAACCCGGCGCTGTTTTTCGGCAGCATTGAAGAGAACATCCGTTACGGCAACCCGAGCGCTACCTTGGCCCAGGTTCAAGACGCCGCAAAAATCGCCTACGCCCACGACTTCATCGAGCAAATGCCCAACGGTTACCAGACGCATCTGGGCGACGGTGGCCTCGGTCTGTCCGGCGGTCAGCGCCAACGCCTGGCCATCGCCCGGGCGTTGTTGGTGGACGCACCGATCCTGTTACTCGACGAAGCCACCAGCGCCCTCGACGCACAGAGCGAACATCTGATCCAGCAAGCCCTGCCAAGCCTGATGAAAAACCGCACCACACTGGTCATCGCCCACCGATTGGCCACTGTGAAAAACGCGGACCGGATCGCGGTGATGGATCAGGGAAAGTTAGTGGCAGTGGGGACGCATCAGGCATTGATTGCGAGCAATGCGCTGTACGCGAGGCTGGCGGCATTGCAGTTTAGTGATGGCAAGGCCGAACTCGGTCTCCATTTGTAAACGCTATGTAGGAGCTGTCGAGTGAAACGAGGCTGCGATATTTTAAATGCGACCTCGTCCGACATCTCCTACCCGACATTACCGATCACTGATCATCAAAATACCGCTCATGCCAATCCACCAGCGGCTGTGGCGAATTGAGCTTCTGTCCGTAAATCACCGAATAAGACAGCACGTTCTGCACATACTGACGGGTTTCGTCGAACGGGATGCTTTCCACCCAGACATCGAAGCTCAGGTGGTCCGCGCCACGCAGCCACTGGCGTACGCGGCCCGGGCCGGCGTTGTAGGCGGCGGAGGCGAGGACGCGGTTGCCGTTGAACTGGGCGTGGACCTGGCTCAGGTACGCGGCGCCAAGCTGAATGTTTTTTTCCGGATCCAGCACTTGCTGCGGCGAGGCCAGCGGAATACTGAACTTGCGCGCGGTTTCCTTGGCGGTGGCGGGCATCAATTGCATCAGGCCGGTGGCGCCGACGCCGGAGCGTGCGTCGGCCATGAAGGCGCTTTCCTGGCGAGTGATGGCGAACACCCAGCTTGGATGCAGGCCGCGGATTTTGGCTTCACGGACCAGCGGTTCGCGGTAGGCCATCGGGAAGCGGATGTCCAGATCGTCCCAGTATTGTGCCTGGCTGATGGTGCGGATCGCCGGGAAATACCATCTCAGGTCATACGCCAGTTTTGCCTGGGCAACCATTTCGTCACGGCTGAAGTGTCGACTGACGTGATACCACTCACGGCGACCATCGACGACCTGCCCTCGTGCGTGGAATTCCAGGGCGCGACGAACGCCCGGTGTGTTGCGCACTTTGTTGATCAGCGCCTGGCTCAACACCAACGGTTTATTGTTCAGCGAATACGGGGACTGCGAACGATCAGCCGCGAGGAAACCATAGAAGTCACGCTCGCGAGCAAGGTTTTTATAAAGTGTTTGCACTTCCGCGTTCTGTGGCTGGGCCAGTTCAAGGCTGCGGGCCTGCCAATACCGCCAGCGATTGGTAGTCGCGAGTTCCTGCGGCACGCGCCGGGTCAGCTGATTGGCATCGTCCCAACGGCCCAGGCGCAACAACAACCGCAGACGCCATTCGGACACCGTGTTGTCGCGCAGTTCCGGGTCGTACTTGGTCATCACATCCAGTGCGCGGCTGTCGAAGCGTCGTGCGAGGGTCAGGCCGATTTCCCGGGCGATCGCCACTTTTTCATCGCGGGAGAAGTGCATGCTGCTGGCATAGCCGTCGAGCAGGGCCATGGCCTTGTCCGGGTCCTGTTTGGCCAGGCGGCGCAGGCCGAGGCTGACCACGTCGGACATCGGTTCGTCAGCCGGAGTGAAGCGCGAAGGCTGGTTAAGCAATTCCGGTTTTTGCGCCACATCAATCAGCAACCGGCCGCGCGGCGCGAGGGTGGTCAGGCCGTTCACGAGGCTGTTGGCCAGCGGATAATTGCGCGCCTGGGCGGCGAGCTTGGTGCGCTCCCAACGTTTTTGCTCGGTCAGTTGACCTTCGGCAGCCCACAGTCCGAACAACGCGTCGCACGCTTCCGGCTGGGATTTGCCGGTCAGCCACAATTTGTTGGCGTTGGCATAACCCTCGGCTTTCTGGTTGTGGGTGATCTGGTACTGCGCATTCAGGCAGTCCAGTTCGGTGAAATTGAGCTTGGGGTCGTAATACCTGACGAAGGTCGCCCAGTCGCCTCGCTCGGACAGCCAGCGCAGCCAGCGCAATTTCATCCAGTTGGCTTGCGGCAGGTCACCGTGTTCGGCGAGGAACTTCTCGATTTCGGCATTGCTGGCGGTTTTCAGGCGAGCGGTCAACTCGTCATAGGCCAGGTACGGTTCCAGCGGGTAGTCACTGAGGGCCTGGCTATAGCGAAAATAAGGACCGGAATCGCCCTTGGCCAAGGCACGCTTGGCTTCATCGTAATACTGGCGTTGGGTGGACAGGTCCACCGCCTGGGCTGATTGCACGGCTGTGGCAGTAAGAAGCAGACAAGATAAAAGACTGAAAAGGCGACTGCGCATGAGACATCCGGGCAGAGAAATCATGAAAAGCAGGGCAATGCCCGCACTGAATAATCTGTAGCTTAGCCTTTTGCCAGCAACGGGCGAAAGCTTTGCAGGCCCTCCGGCATAAGTTCGCAACATTTGTTATGCAGAGTGCTTCGAGAGTGAAATTGCCGGCCTTCTGAAGCCTCAAGTCAGGTAGAATGCGCGCCCGGTTTTTGGAGAAGCTCATGACCCTGCTCAAATTCAGCGATGTGTCCCTTGCTTTCGGCGCTATGCCGTTGTTGGACAAGGTGTCCTGGCAGATCGCCCGTGGTGAGCGGGTGTGCATCATCGGCCGCAATGGCACTGGCAAGTCCAGCATGATGAAGCTCGTCAAGGGCGACCAGAAGCCCGATGAAGGCTCCGTTTGGCGCGCACCCGGCCTCAAGATTGGCGAATTGCCGCAAGAATTGCCGGTAGCCGACGAGCGGACCGTGTTCGACGTGGTTGCCGAAGGCCTGGACGGTGTGGGCGAGTTGCTCGCGCAATATCACCACCTGAGCCAGAACATCGTCACCGACGCCGACCTGGACAAGCTGATGCACGTCCAGCACGACCTCGAAGCCCGCGATGGCTGGCGTTTGCAACAACTGGTCGACAGCACCTTGAGCCGTCTGCAGTTGCCGGCCGACAAGACCCTCGCCGAATTGTCCGGCGGCTGGCGTCGTCGCGTCCTGTTGGCTCAGGCGCTGGTTTCCGAACCGGACCTGCTGCTACTCGACGAACCGACCAACCACCTGGACATCGGTGCAATCGCCTGGCTCGAAGAAGCGCTGAAGGATTTCCAGGGCGCCGTGCTGTTCATCACGCACGACCGTTCATTCCTGCAGAACCTCGCGACCCGCATCCTCGAACTGGATCGCGGTGGCCTGATCGACTGGAACGGCGACTACGCCAGTTTCCTCGTGCACAAGGAAGCGTCGCTGGCCGCTGAAGAAACCGCCAACGCGCTGTTCGACAAGAAGCTGGCCCAGGAAGAAGTCTGGATCCGCCAAGGCATCAAGGCCCGTCGCACCCGTAACGAAGGCCGTGTTCGTGCATTGAAAGCATTGCGCGTTGAGCGTAGCGAGCGTCGTGAGCGTACTGGCAAGGCCAACATTCAGCTGGACACCGCTGACAAATCCGGCAAACAGGTTATGGTTCTCGAGAACGTGAGCTTCGCTCACCCGGGTGGCCCGTTCCTGATCAAGGATTTCTCGATGGTCCTGACGCGCGGCGACCGTATCGGTCTGCTTGGCGCCAACGGTACCGGCAAAACCACGCTGCTGAAGCTGATGCTCAGTGGCCTGCAGCCAACCAGCGGCACAGTGGAAGAGGGGACGCGCATCGACGTGGCCTACTTCGACCAGTTGCGCCATCAGCTGGACCTGGAAAAGACCGTGATCGACAACGTCGCCGAAGGTCGCGACTTCATCGATATCGATGGTCAGAGCCGTCACGTGCTGAGCTACCTCGGCGACTTCCTGTTCAGCCCGCAACGTGCCCGCACGCCGGTCAAGGCGCTGTCCGGTGGTGAGCGTGCCCGCCTGTTGCTGGCCAAACTGTTCAGCAAGCCGGCCAACCTGCTGGTCCTCGACGAACCGACCAACGATCTCGACGTCGAAACCCTCGAACTGCTGGAAGAGGTTCTGCTGACTTTCAACGGCACCGTGCTGATGGTCAGCCACGACCGGGCATTCCTCGACAACGTGGTCACCAGCACTCTGGTCTTCGAAGGTGAAGGCAAGGTTCGCGAATACGTCGGTGGTTATCAGGACTGGTTGCGTCAAGGCGGCTCGCCGCGCCTGCTGGGTGTGACCGAGAGTAAGTCCGGCAAAGCCGACCTGACCTCCGCAGTGGTGACTGCTGAAGCTGCACCAGTGGCTGCGGCTGTCGAAGCGCCAGTGGCAAAGAAGAAGCTCAGCTACAAGTTGCAGCGTGAGCTGGAAATGTTACCGGGTCAGATCGAAGCCATGGAACAGCAGATTGCTGTGGTTGAAGCACAAATGGCTGATGCCGGCTTCTATCAGCGTCCTGCTGCCGAGACGGCTGCAGTGATTGCTCAGTTGGAGCAGTTGCAGGCTGAACTCGACGTGATGGTCGAGCGTTGGGCCGAGCTGGATGCCTGATTGATCCTGCTATAAAAAAGCCCGGCGTTCAGTGATGAACGCCGGGCTTTTCGTATGGAATGCTATCTAAAGGCTGCAATAGATCCAATGTGGGAGCGAGCCTGCTCGCGATGGCGGCTTTTCAGTCAACATTGATATCGACTGAAAGGGCCCCATCGCCAGCAGGCTCGCTCTCTCAAGGGTTTAGCGTTTGATCAGGTGCACCGCGAGCACATCGCAAGGCGCGCCGTGCAGCACGTCATTGGCGGTCGAGCCCAGCAGCAATGCCAGGCCGTGTCGACCATGGCTGCCCACCACGATCAGGTCGCAAGTCTGTTCCTTGGCCAGGTGATGGATCTCCTGGCGGGGCTGGCCGTAGGTCAGGTGACTGTATTCCTTGGAGAGTTCCGGATATTTCACGATCAACCGGTCAAGGCGCTCCTTGGCCTGATCGAACTGCTGTTGTTGCAGTTGTGACAGATCCATGGGGACGTCGCCGCCAAAGGCCATGGCCATCGGCTCGACAATGTGCACCAGGGACAACTTCGCTCCGTTGCTCACCGACAGCTCGCGAGCGCGGTGGATTACAGGGTCGCACTCTTCGGTTAGATCTACAGCGACCAGAATATGGTTGTAGGGCATGAGGTGCTCCTCCTGAGGGTTGCAATATTGTTAAGTATGGCTGGTTTCAAGCGCAATGGTTTCAAAGTGACCCAAAGCGCTCATCAAGAATCGGGAGTACAGATATGACGGTCTGGATAGTGGTGTCAATCCTGCTGGTGGTGCTGAGCCCGCTGGCATGGTTGCGACCGTCTCGTGGTCAGAGCGGGCGAATGGCACTGCGCATGGAGGCACGACGTATCGGCCTGGCCATGCAATTGGCGCCTCAAGAGTGGCCGCATTGGTTAAGTCAGGAGCCGCCGAGCCCCTGCGCGCAGTACCATCGACCGCGCCGTGGCAATCAGCCTGCGTGCTGGAGTTACTGGCAAAAGTCGCCGGGTGAGTGGGTGAATCAGTGGCAGGAGATTTGCGAGGATCGGACGCTGCTCAATCATTTCGAAAAGTTGCCAGCCAACGTCTACAAGGTTGAGGCGGACAAGCAGATGATTACTCTGTATTGGGGCGAGAAGGGCGAGGCGACGGTGTTGCAAGACATTGACGCAGTGCTGAAAGCGCTGGCGTAACATGAGGATATTTCGCGCTGCAATGGCGCGATAGGTCCGACAGACAAGCAATAAAAAGCCCGACATCATCATCGGGCTGGGGTTGGCCAGGCAGGCCGGTAATTCGCTGTAGGTCTGTTCTTACGTTGGGCGTTCGCCCAAAACGTTCACATTTTTTCTTCGGGTTCGTGCCAGCGTAGCTTGTTAAACGCGGGCTGCAGCGAATTAGGGCGAATTTTCTAACAATTGATTCTATGAATGATCTCGGATCCATTCGTGTGTTGTAGATCTTCGCAGTACGGAAGTGACCGCAAAGTCGCGTTTCAACCCGTGTTTTGGGCGATTGACAATTGTCGGAAATTCCGTGAAGGTGGCGTACCCAAATCAAACGGGCGTATGAATTGAGCGTTTGTATTACAGACCGCTCCTACAGAATCCCGACTATCGCGTTGGAGGGTGTGCCGGGTGGATTGGCGTAGCATTGACGTTAAACGTCCTGCCGAACCATTCGCCTGCGTCCGACGTGTACTGTTCAGCTTCCATATCGTGGAGATCAGTTGATGATTTACGAAGGTAAAGCCATCACGGTTAAGGCTCTTGAAAGTGACATCGTCGAATTGAAATTCGACCTCAAGGGTGAGTCCGTCAACAAGTTCAACCGTCTAACCCTGAACGAACTGCGTCAGGCTGTAGACACCATCAAGGCAGATGCTTCGATCAAGGGCGTGATCGTCAGCAGTGGCAAGGACGTGTTCATCGTCGGCGCCGACATCACCGAATTTGTCGAGAACTTCAAGCTGCCTGATGCCGAGCTCGTTGCTGGCAATCTGGAAGCCAACAAGATTTTCAGCGATTTCGAAGATCTCAACGTCCCGACTGTCGCGGCAATCAACGGCATCGCCCTGGGTGGCGGTCTGGAAATGTGCCTGGCGGCGGACTACCGCGTCATGTCCACCAACGCCAAGATTGGTCTGCCTGAAGTCAAACTGGGCATCTACCCGGGCTTCGGCGGTACCGTGCGTCTGCCGCGCCTCATCGGTGCCGACAACGCCATCGAGTGGATTGCCGCCGGCAAGGAAAACCGTCCTGAAGACGCGCTGAAAGTCGGTGCGGTCGATGCAGTGGTTGCTCCTGAAAAGCTGCAGGAAGCCGCTCTGGAACTGATCAAGCGCGCCATTTCCGGCGAGTTTGATTACAAAGCCAAGCGTCAACCGAAGCTGGAAAAGCTGAAGCTGAACGCCATTGAACAGATGATGGCTTTCGAAACCGCCAAAGGTTTCGTGGCCGGTCAGGCTGGCCCGAACTACCCAGCACCGGTTGAAGCGATCAAGACCATCCAGAAAGCCGCGAACTTCGGTCGTGACAAAGCGCTGGAAGTCGAAGCCGCCGGTTTCGTGAAGCTGGCCAAGACCTCTGCCGCGCAGAGCTTGATCGGTCTGTTCCTGAACGATCAGGAACTGAAGAAAAAGGCCAAGGCCTACGACGAAATCGCTAAAGACGTGAAGCAGGCTGCCGTGTTGGGCGCTGGCATCATGGGTGGCGGTATCGCTTATCAGTCGGCTTCCAAAGGTACGCCGATCCTGATGAAGGACATCAACGAGCACGGTATCGAGCAAGGCCTGGCTGAAGCCGCCAAGCTGCTGGTCGGTCGCGTTGATAAAGGCCGCATGACCGCCGCGAAAATGGCTGAAGTGCTAAACGGCATTCGTCCGACCCTGTCCTACGGTGATTTCGGTCACGTGGATCTGGTGGTTGAAGCCGTCGTCGAAAACCCTAAGGTCAAGCAAGCTGTTCTGGCCGAAGTGGAAGACAAGGTCAAAGAGGACACCATCCTCGCGTCCAACACCTCGACCATTTCCATCACCTTGCTGGCCAAAGCCCTCAAGCGTCCGGAAAACTTCGTCGGCATGCACTTCTTCAACCCGGTGCACATGATGCCGCTGGTTGAAGTGATTCGTGGCGAGAAGTCCAGCGAAGTGGCCGTTGCCACCACCGTTGCCTACGCCAAGAAAATGGGCAAGAACCCGATCGTCGTCAATGACTGCCCGGGCTTCCTGGTCAACCGCGTACTCTTCCCGTACTTCGGCGGTTTCGCCAAGCTGGTCAGCGCCGGTGTGGACTTCGTCCGTATCGACAAGATCATGGAAAAATTCGGCTGGCCGATGGGCCCGGCATACCTGATGGACGTGGTCGGCATCGACACCGGTCACCACGGTCGTGACGTCATGGCTGAAGGCTTCCCGGACCGCATGAAAGACGACCGCCGTTCCGCTGTCGACGTGCTCTACGAAGCCAAGCGCCTGGGCCAGAAGAATGGCAAGGGCTTCTACGCTTACGAGACCGACAAGCGCGGCAAGCAGAAGAAAGTCGCCGACCCTTCGGTACTGGAAGTGCTCAAGCCGATCGTTTACGAGCAGCGCGAAGTCTCCGACGAAGACATCATCAACTGGATGATGATCCCGTTGTGCCTGGAAACCGTGCGTTGCCTGGAAGACGGCATTGTTGAAACCGCTGCCGAAGCCGACATGGGTCTGGTCTACGGTATTGGTTTCCCTCCATTCCGTGGCGGTGCACTGCGCTACATCGATTCGATCGGTGTTGCCGAGTTCGTTGCCCTGGCTGACCAGTACGCTGATTTGGGCGCGCTGTACCACCCGACCGCGAAGCTGCGTGAAATGGCCAAAAACGGCCAGAGCTTCTTCGGTTAAGCGCCCCCAACTAGAGTGAGAGTGAACTTATGAGCTTGAATCCTAGAGACGTCGTGATTGTCGACTTCGGTCGTACTCCGATGGGCCGCTCCAAGGGCGGCATGCACCGCAACACCCGCGCCGAAGACATGTCGGCGCACCTGATCAGCAAATTGCTGGAACGCAACGTCAAGGTCGACCCGAACGAAGTCGAAGACGTGATCTGGGGCTGTGTAAACCAGACCCTGGAGCAGGGCTGGAACATCGCTCGCATGGCGTCCCTGATGACTCAGATCCCGCACACGGCAGCCGGTCAGACCGTCAGCCGTCTGTGTGGCTCGTCGATGAGCGCACTGCACACTGCTGCGCAAGCGATCATGACCGGCAACGGTGACGTGTTCGTCGTCGGCGGCGTCGAGCACATGGGCCACGTGAGCATGATGCACGGTGTCGATCCGAACCCGCACATGTCCCTGTACGCGGCGAAAGCCTCGGGCATGATGGGCCTGACCGCTGAAATGCTGGGCAAAATGCACGGCATCACTCGCGAACAACAAGACGCTTTCGGCGTGCGCTCCCACCAGCTCGCTCATAAAGCGACGCTGGAGGGCAAGTTCAAAGACGAAATCATCCCGATGCAGGGCTACGACGAGAACGGTTTCCTGAAACTGTTCGACTACGACGAGACCATTCGTCCGGAAACCACCCTGGAAAGCCTGGCGGCTCTTAAGCCAGCGTTTAACCCGAAGGGCGGCACCGTGACAGCCGGTACCTCGTCGCAGATCACCGACGGTGCTTCGTGCATGATCGTGATGTCGGCGCAGCGTGCACAGGATCTGGGTATCCAGCCTATGGCCGTGATTCGTTCGATGGCAGTGGCAGGTGTGGATCCGGCAATCATGGGCTATGGTCCAGTACCGGCTACACAAAAAGCACTGAAGCGCGCGGGTCTTGGTATTAACGATATCGACTTCTTTGAGCTCAACGAAGCTTTCGCTGCACAGGCCCTGCCAGTGCTGAAAGATCTGAAAGTGCTCGACAAGATGAACGAGAAGGTTAACCTGCACGGCGGCGCAATCGCCCTGGGTCACCCGTTCGGTTGCTCCGGTGCCCGTATCTCCGGCACGCTGTTGAACGTGATGAAGCAAAATGGCGGCACCTTCGGGGTGGCTACCATGTGCATTGGTCTCGGCCAAGGCATCTCCACCGTCTTCGAACGCGTTTAAGCGTTCCGTTGACGGAAGCCGGGGCCAAGTGCCCCGGTTTTTGTTTTTCTGAATTTATTTTTGTTTTTATTTTGAAAAGATTTGAGTGAGGGCCAAACCATGCCGATACAACCTGGGCTCTATGAACATTACAAAGGTCCGCAGTACCGCGTATTCGCTGTTGCGCAGCATTCGGAAACCGAAGAGGAAGTGGTCTTCTATCAAGCCCTGTATGGCGATTACGGCTTTTGGGTGCGTCCCTTGAGCATGTTCCTGGAGTCGGTCGAGGTTGACGGCGAACAGGTGCCACGCTTTGCTTTGGTACAAGCCGAACCGAGCGTTTTTCCGAAGCCGTAAGGGGAGTGCGCGCAGAACCCTGCGCTTGACCTCACCTTGTAGCCACTATATATAGCGGTGCCGCGTCAGGCGCCAACCGCCTTTCACTTCTAGAATTCAGGAATTTTCTGATCCATGGGCAAATCGCTGGTCATTGTGGAATCCCCGGCTAAGGCCAAGACCATCAACAAGTATCTGGGTAACCAATACGTGGTGAAGTCGAGTATCGGCCATATCCGAGACCTGCCCACCAGCGGTTCGGCTAGCGCCAGCAAAGAGCCAGCCGCCAAGCGCGGAAAGGCCGCTGCGGGTGAAGGTCCGGTGCTCACGCCGAAAGAGAAAGCGCGCAAGCAGCTGGTCTCGCGCATGGGTGTCGATCCCGATCATGGCTGGAAAGCCAAGTACGAGATCCTCCCGGGCAAGGAAAAAGTCATCGAAGAGCTGCGTCGGCTCGCCAAAGATGCTGACACCATCTATCTCGCAACCGACTTGGACCGCGAGGGGGAAGCCATTGCCTGGCACCTGCGCGAAGCCATCGGTGGTGACGACAGCCGCTACAAGCGCGTGGTGTTCAACGAAATCACCAAGAAGGCGATTCAGGAAGCTTTCTCCAAGCCGGGCGAGCTGGATATCGACCGTGTAAACGCTCAGCAGGCGCGCCGTTTCCTCGACCGCGTTGTGGGTTACATGGTTTCGCCGCTGCTGTGGGCCAAGATCGCCCGAGGCCTGTCCGCCGGTCGCGTGCAGTCGGTGGCGGTAAAGCTGGTCGTTGAGCGCGAGCGTGAAATCCGCGCGTTCAACCCGGAAGAATACTGGGAAGTCCACGCTGACCTCGGCACTGCCAAGGGCGCGACTGTGCGCTTTGATGTGGCTCGCGAGAACGGCGAAGCCTTCAAGCCGCTCAACGAAACCCAGGCCATGGCCGCGCTGGAAAAGCTCAAGGCTTCCAGCTACAGCATCGTCAAGCGTGAAGACAAGCCGACCAGCAGCAAGCCCTCGGCCCCGTTCATCACGTCCACGTTGCAACAGGCCGCGAGCAACCGCTTGGGCTTCGGCGTGAAGAAAACCATGATGATGGCCCAGCGTCTGTACGAAGCCGGCTACATCACGTACATGCGTACTGACTCCACCAACCTCTCGGCCGATGCCGTGACGATGGCGCGCACTTATATTGAGGGCGAGTTCGGCAAGAAGTACCTGCCGGAGACCCCGAACGTCTACAGCAGCAAGGAAGGCGCACAAGAGGCTCACGAAGCGATTCGTCCTTCCGATGCCAACACCGAGCCAAGCAAGTTGTCGGGCATGGAGCGTGATGCAGAGCGGCTCTACGAGCTGATCTGGCGCCAGTTCCTCGCTTGCCAGATGCTGCCGGCGCAATACCTGTCGACCACGGTCACCGTCGGTGCTGGTGATTTTGAGCTGCGTGCCAAGGGCCGCATCCTCAAGTTCGACGGTTACACCCGTGTGATGCCGCAAATTGCCAAGCCGGGCGATGATGATGTGCTGCCGGACATGGCCCAGGGCGATGCGATGAAGCTGATCAAGCTTGATCCGACCCAGCACTTCACCAAGCCGCCTGCACGCTACTCCGAAGCGAGCCTGGTTAAAGAAATGGAAAAACGCGGCATCGGTCGTCCTTCGACCTATGCGGCGATCATTTCGACCATCCAGGACCGTGGCTACGTGGCGCTGCACAACCGTCGTTTCTATTCGGAAAAGATGGGCGACATCGTCACTGAGCGTCTGTCCGAGAGTTTCTCCAATCTCATGGACTACGGCTTCACCGCCGGCATGGAAGAGAATCTCGATGACGTGGCTCAGGGCGAGCGCGACTGGAAAAACGTGCTGGACGAGTTCTATGGTGACTTCAAGAAGAAGCTGGAAGTCGCCGAAAGTGCAGAAAACGGCATGCGCGCCAATCAGCCGGTGATGACCGACATTCCGTGCCTGACCTGTGGCCGTCCGATGCAGATTCGTACGGCCTCGACGGGCGTGTTCCTCGGCTGCTCGGGCTACAGCCTGCCGCCGAAAGAGCGCTGCAAGGCAACCGTCAATCTGGTGCCGGGTGATGAAATCGCCGCGGACGACGAAGGTGAATCGGAGTCGCTGGTTCTGCGTGGCAAGCATCGCTGCCCAATCTGCAGCACCGCGATGGACGCTTACCTGCTCGACGAGAAGCGCAAGCTGCACATCTGCGGTAACAACCCGGATTGCTCTGGCTACGAAATCGAAGAGGGCACCTATCGCATCAAAGGCTATGAAGGCCCGAGCCTGGAGTGTGACAAGTGCGGCAGCGAGATGCAGCTCAAGACGGGCCGTTTCGGCAAGTTCTTCGGTTGCACCAACGCGACGTGCAAGAACACCCGCAAGCTGCTGAAGAGCGGTGACGCGGCGCCGCCGAAGATGGATCCGGTGAAGATGCCCGAGCTTAAGTGCGAAAAGGTCAACGACACTTACATCCTGCGCGACGGTGCTTCCGGTCTGTTTCTGGCGGCCAGCCAATTTCCGAAAAACCGCGAGACCCGTGCTCCGCTGGTCATGGAAATTGTGCCGCACAAGGATGAGATCGATCCGAAGTATCACTTCCTCTGCGAAGCGCCAAAGAAAGATCCCGACGGTCTGCCTTCGGTGATCCGTTATAGCCGCAAGACCAAAGAGCAGTATGTGCAGACAGAAGTCGACGGTAAGCCGACTGGCTGGAAGGCTTACTACGACGGCGGCAAGTGGAAGGTTGAAGACAAGCGTCCAGCAGCCAAGGCTTAAAGCGCTGTACAAAAAAGGCCGCATGACAACCTTCGGGTTTTCATGCGGCCTTTTTGTTTTATGCTTGCGGGAGGCGGATGTGATCCACGACACTGTCTGACCTGTGTGAAGCAATTATTTCGTTGTGGAGGCTGCCGTCATGGCCCACGAACTCTATACCCGTACCAATCAGAAGATTTATTTCGCCGGCCTGTCGCTGGAAGCGCTCGCCAGAGCCGAAGAGGGGCGGGCGATGAACTCTCTGGCTCTGATCCAGGCGGGACGTGAGTCGGCGTTGTTTCACCTTTACGGTGCCCTGTTGGGGCTGTGTCATGAAATCGCCGGGTTCTATCGCTTGCCTCAGGCCAATGCGCCTCGGGCTGAGTTGTTGCTGACTCGTGAGGTGCTCGAAACCATCGCCATTCCTGAAATGGCCGAGATGGTCGAGCTTGCGCAAAATCCGGAAACCTGGCTAGCCAAGCTGTTGGCGGCCCATGCGGATCTGTTTCAACCTCCCCGCGTTCCGCACAAACCTAAAGGCGACGTGACTCAGCCGCTGATCCTGGCCGTTAACCTCGATGAAGAAGAGGCGCCTAAAGAGTTAAGCCGGGAAGAGCTGGAAAGCTGGCGCCAGAACCTCAAGGGGTTGGCGATCCGGTTTCGCGAAGGGTTGAACGAGTGCTGAAAGATTAATCGACAGGACGGATGCCCAGACAGGGTGTCCCCTCAGGGATGAGCGCGAAAAGATATTTACTTGCCATGACATCTGGTCAAGTTGCCGAGCGAAGCCTGTCCGATGCCTATATAATCCCCGCCTTTCGTGGAGAACAAACCTTTATGCCAACGTCCTTTCTAGAAATTGTCGAGTTACCAGACGGCCGTATCGAGCTGCGCAGAGCCGAGGACGAGGGTTCTCTGGTTACTTTGGATTTCTCCGAGGATGCCAAAGCGTTCCTGCAAGGTCAGTATGTGGAAGTCGCCAAGGCGATGTTGAGCGTCGGCGTTCAGATGGCAGGCCGACTGGTCGAAGGCGAATTTGATAAAGATCAGGGATCTCGCGTCCTCCACTGATCCCGCCTGTCGGATTACGGTAATCGCCTCATTTCGGCTTCTCTATCCTTGGAGAAGCCCCGCGCAGTTCAATGCGCGCATGGTTTTTCAGTTAGCCCAATCGAATATTCAAGCTCTGTGCGTCCCCGGTTCGGGCGGCGCTGATCAACTGTTGCCGTGAAGTCGTGTTCAATGGGGTGAGCCAGCTGACCACAGTGTGGCTACGGCCCAGGCGCAAGGCTTCGCAAGTCAGCTGTTGTGCGCTCTGAGTGCCGCGAGGTTGCAGCAGCAAAATACGTTCGCGGTTAAGGCCGGCGTCCCGGAGCCAGGTTTGGGTCAGGCTCGCGGGTGGGGCTATCAGTGTCAACCAGCGTGCGTCCTGGTCCTGACTCAGTTCCCTGAGAATCGGTGCGAGAAGGTTCAAGCAGTTCCCGGTTGCACCACGTAGCGACAGCTCACTGAAGACTTCGGGCTCGGCGCTCCAGGGCGACTCGACCACGTCTTTCAGAATCGGCGCCAGTGGTTGCGCCATGAACGCCTCGAACAGCGGCAGTTGGGCTTGCTGTGATGTGTGTGGGGACTGCATAAAGCCTCCTTTAGCGGCGAATCACGCCGACGCTCAAGCCTTCAATCACCAGTTCCTGATCTTTCAGGTTCACTTCGATAGGGGCAAATTCAGGGTTTTCGGCAATCAACCAGACCTTGCTGCCATCACGCTTGAAGCGCTTGACCGTTACTTCATCGCCGATTCGTGCGACCACGATCTGGCCGTTACGGGCTTCACGTGTGGTGTGTACGGCCAGCAGGTCTCCGTCGAAAATACCGACGTCCTTCATGCTCATGCCATGCACGCGCAGTAAATAGTCGGCGCGCGGATGGAAGAATGCAGGGTTGATGTTGCAGGACTCTTCGATGTGCTGTTGGGCCAGAATGGGGGCGCCGGCAGCCACTCGGCCAATGATCGGCAGGGTAGACTCGTCGGCCTTGGCTTCGAAGCCTGGAATGCGAATGCCGCGGGAAGCGCCCGGGGTCATCTCGATGGCGCCTTTGCGGGCCAGCGCCTTCAGGTGTTCTTCCGCCGCGTTGGGCGACTTGAAACCCAGTTCCTGAGCGATTTCCGCACGGGTCGGCGGGTAGCCGTTGTCTTCGAGGCAGCGTTTGATGAAGGCCAGAATCTCTGCTTGGCGTGGCGTCAGCTTTAGCATTTTGATCGCTCTGTCTTTTTATACAGTGACTGGGATTATATACAGTGAAAGCATCTTGGCAATGCCCCTTTTTTTGCAGGCCGCCGGACGGTCGATCTGACCACTGCTTGAAGCTTTGTCGTTGTGTGGTTAAATAGCTGACCGACCATTCCCGAAATGAACGGCCAAGCTTGACAATACACAGGCTGAAACGTATGTTTCAAACAAGTGTTTGTCAGGCGGAGTAGCCATGGCCCAGTCGGAAACCGTTGAACGCATTCTCGATGCTGCCGAGCAGCTGTTCGCGGAAAAAGGTTTCGCAGAAACCTCATTGCGTTTGATCACCAGCAAGGCCGGTGTGAATCTGGCGGCGGTGAACTATCACTTCGGCTCCAAGAAAGCGTTGATTCAAGCCGTCTTTTCGCGCTTCCTCGGGCCGTTCTGCATCAGCCTCGATAAAGAGCTGGAGCGGCGTCAGGCCAAGCCTGAAAACAAGCCGACCCTTGAAGAGCTGCTGGAAATCCTCGTCGAGCAAGCCCTTGTCGTGCAGCCGCGCAGCGGCAACGACCTTTCCATCTTCATGCGTCTGCTGGGGCTGGCATTCAGTCAGAGCCAGGGCCACTTGCGTCGTTATCTGGAAGACATGTACGGCAAGGTGTTCCGCCGCTATATGATGCTGGTCAACGAAGCCGCGCCGCGTATTCCGCCGATCGAGTTGTTCTGGCGCGTGCACTTCATGCTGGGTGCTGCGGCGTTCAGCATGTCGGGGATCAAGGCCCTGCGCGCGATTGCCGAGACCGATTTCGGCGTCAATACCTCCATTGAGCAGGTAATGCGCTTGATGGTGCCGTTCCTCGCCGCGGGTATGCGTGCTGAAACCGGCGTGACCGACACAAACATGGCCGCCGCGCAACTGCGTCCACGTAGCAAGACCGCTTCGGCTGTCGCCAAGGTTTAACCGCGCACGGGTGGGCGCGGCAGCTGACATCCGCTAAGCTAGCCGCCCATGCCGACTCTCGTTCTGAACCTGTCCCCCATTTGTATTGCCGACCTGCCGGGCATCGCCCAAGGCGGTGCATGCGTGCGGACCGGGTTTCTCGTTCTCAAGGAATCTCTATGACTGCTGGCCTGCAAGGCTCGTTGATGGTGGACGTCGCCGGTACCTGGCTGACGGCCGAAGATCGCCAATTGTTGCGCCAGCCCGAAGTGGGCGGCTTGATCATTTTTGCTCGCAACATCGAACACCCGCGCCAGGTGCGCGAGTTGAGCGCCTCGATTCGCGCTATTCGTCCCGATCTGTTGCTGGCGGTGGACCAGGAAGGTGGCCGCGTTCAGCGTTTGCGCAAAGGCTTCGTGCGACTGCCCGCCATGCGTGCCATCGCCGACAATCCGAATGCCGAATACCTGGCTGAACAATGCGGCTGGATCATGGCCACCGAAGTGCTGGCCGTCGGTCTGGACCTCAGTTTCGCCCCGGTGCTGGATCTGGATTACCAACGCAGTGCTGTTGTCGGTACCCGTTCGTTCGAGGGTGACCCGGAGCGCGCAGCGCTGCTGGCCGGTGCATTCATCCGTGGCATGAACAGTGCCGGCATGGCCGCCACCGGCAAGCATTTCCCCGGCCATGGCTGGGCTGAGGCGGACTCCCACGTCGCCATCCCGAATGACGAGCGCAGCCTCGACGAGATCCGTGCCAACGACCTGGTGCCGTTCGCCAAATTGAGCAAGCAACTGGCTGCCGTCATGCCGGCCCACGTTATCTACCCGCAAGTCGACACCCAGCCTGCCGGCTTTTCCCGCCGCTGGTTGCAGGACATCCTGCGCGGCGAGTTGCAATTCGACGGCGTGATCTTCAGCGACGACCTGTCCATGGCCGGTGCTCATGTGGTCGGCGATGCCGCCAGCCGTATCGAAGCCGCGCTGACCGCCGGCTGCGACATGGGCCTGGTGTGTAACGACCGCGCCGCTGCCGAACTGGCGCTAAGCGCAGCCCAGCGCCTGAAGGTCAAACCGTCCGAGCGTATTGCGCGGATGCGCGGCCAGGCATATGCCAATATTGAATACCGTCAGAACCCACGCTGGCTGGCCGCTGTCGGCGCGCTCAAAGAAGCTCAACTGATCGAATAAGGACTTTGCGCCATGACGGTTTACGCGATTATCGGAGGCACCGGCCTGACTCAACTCGAAGGCTTGAGCATTCGTCAATCGCTGGCCGTGGACACGCCTTACGGCGCCCCTTCAGCTGATGTGCAGATCGGTGAATTCGCCGGCAAGGACGTGCTGTTTCTTGCGCGTCACGGTCATCCACACCGTTTTCCTCCACATCAGGTGAACTACCGCGCCAACCTCTGGGCATTGAAGCAGGCGGGTGCCGAAGCGATCCTCGCGGTCAACGCCGTGGGCGGAATTCATGCGGCGATGGGCACCGGGCATTTCTGCGTGCCACATCAGCTGATCGATTACACCTTCGGTCGTGAGCACACCTATTTCGCCGATGACCTGGAACACGTCACCCACATCGACTTCAGCTACCCCTACAGCGAGCCGCTGCGTCAGCAGCTGATCGCGGCACTGGCGGCCCAAGGCTTGGATTACAGCGACTTTGGCGTGTACGCCTGCACACAGGGTCCCCGTCTGGAAACCGTCGCTGAAATCGCGCGTCTAGAGCGTGACGGTTGCGACATCGTGGGCATGACCGGCATGCCGGAAGCGGCACTGGCGCGTGAACTGGAACTGGATTATGCGTGCCTGGCACTGGTGGTGAACCCGGCGGCGGGCAAGTCGACGGCGGTGATTACCATGGCCGAAATCGAGCAGGCGCTGCAGGACGGGATGGGGAAGGTTAAAGCGACGTTGGCGCGGGTGCTAAAAGGCCAGGTTGTACACGACCATCATTGATTCATTTTAATAAGCATCGAGTGTATGTCGGCAATCATCGAGAAACTTCAACAGCTGCCATGGGCGGATGAGTTCAGTCATCGTGCCCTCGACAAGGCGCGTAGATACGCCCATGAACATCGGGTGAAAATCCTCGAACTTGATGATGTGTTGGTGCGGGCGACCTGCAGGGGCTCTGAAGGTAACGTCTACGAACAGCACATCGAACTGATTGAGGGTGCCAATGGCGATTTTGAGCTGGACTGCTCTTGCTCATGCCCCGTAGTGATTGATTGCAAACATTGCGCAACCGTTATTTATCATTTGCAGGACCTTCCGGTCGCAGCGCCTGACGGTTCTGACCCTGTTCACCTGAACCGTGAACTGGAGCGCTGGCTCGACGGAATTCCTTCTGCAAGCAATGCCGTCGATGAGGCGGCGCAGGTAACGAGTACGCGCCTGTTTTACAAACTCCGGGCAACGCCAACTGCCGGGAAATGGACGCTGGAAATTTTCAAGGCCCGTCAGCTCAAGGACGGCCGCCTGCAAGACATCAAATCGGTGTACTCGTTGTCGGATACGCTTATCCGGCAACCCGGTTACTTGACTGAACTGGATCTGCGCATCGCCAGGCTGTTGGTCGCCGTTCACTCCCATCATGCCTATTACGCCGGCTATCCCTTGGATGGCAGCAGTGGTGCTGAACTCATTGAAATGCTGTTGCGAACTTCGCGCCTTTTCCTCGATCTCGAACAGCCACAACCTTTAACGCAAGGAACAAGAAGAACGGGCCAATTTATCTGGGCCGAACAGGCCAACGGCAGTTTTCGCTCGCAATGGGGTAGCGACGAAGCCTCGGTGGAAACGATCCTGGCCCTGGAACCCTTGTACTATCTGGATCGCGAGCGTCTGCAAATTGGACCACTGTTCAATGCATTTGACGAAAAGCTGGCTCGCCACTTGTCCTTGGCTCCCGATATTCCGGCGCGGCAGGCGATGCAGTTCAGCCATCGGATGAGCGCCGCGACACGGGTAGCTCCGGCACCCCATGCGCTGACAGAGCGGATCATCGATGGCATTCTTCCCGAGGCTCACCTGACTCTAGCCAGCGGCAAGCGCTACATCCGCTGGCAACACGAGCCAGAGCACCGAGCGGCATTGGCGTTTACCTACAACGGCCATCCGACGTCGGACCGAAACCCGGAAGTGTTGATTCTTTCCGGGGCGGAAACCCAGCGTATCCAGCGCAACCCCATCGCCGAAAAAGCCTTGCGTCAGACCTTGCAAAAACACGGTTTTAGAAAGGCTACGCGTAAAAGCAGCCTGGACCGTCCAGGCGAAATGTTCACCCTGCCGGATGATACCGCCTGGCTTGCCTTTGCGCAGGATGGGGTCCCGGCACTGCGGGCGAAAAACTGGCTGATCGATATCAGCGATAACTTTCACTTCAACTTGCAGCCAGTGGAAGAGTGGTATGCCGAGATCGAGGAAGAGTCGGGGCATCAGTGGTTCGATCTGCAATTGGGGATCGTCGTCAATGGCGAGCGTCACAGCCTGCTGCCGATACTGCTGCATTTGCTGCGGAGCCAGCCACAGTTGATGGACCCCGAAAGCCTGGCTCAACGTAACGATGATGAACAACTGCTGATCGAACTTGGCGCCGGGAATACAGGTGGCAAGCCCCGAAGCAAAGTCGCGCTGCCCTACGGCCGAATCAAGCCGTTGATGGCCACCCTTGGCGAGTTGTATCTGGGATCGCATCAGGGCGATTCATTGCGCTTGAATGTTCCGGATGCTGCTCGCCTGAGTTTGCTGGAAAGTGTTCCGCTGGTCTGGCAGGGTGGCGAGCGACTGCGCAGTTTTGCGCAACGATTACGTGAGTCGACCCATGTTCAAGTCTCGGCGCCTGAGGGTCTCAAGGCGACGCTGCGACCGTATCAGCTCGAAGGGCTGAATTGGATGCAAACCCTTCGCGAGTTAGAAGTCGGCGGCATTCTGGGCGACGACATGGGGCTGGGGAAAACCCTGCAAACCCTGGCGCATTTGCTCACGGAAAAGCAGACCGGGCGACTTGATCTTCCAGCGCTGGCTGTAATGCCAACCAGCCTGATTCCGAACTGGCTCGACGAGGCGGCACGTTTTACCCCGCAATTGAAGGTTCTGGCGTTGCATGGCTCCGCCCGGCAAAAAGATTTTGCCAATCTTGCTGAATACGATTTGGTGTTGACCACCTATGCGCTGCTGCCTCGGGATCTAGAGGTTTTGCAGCCGCAAGTCTGGAGTGTGTTGATTCTCGATGAGGCGCAAAACATCAAGAACCCGGTTAGTAAAGCTGCTCAGGCAGCCCGCGACCTAAAGTCCCGCCAGCGACTGTGTTTGTCTGGCACGCCTCTGGAAAACCACCTCGGCGAACTGTGGTCCCAGTTTCACTTTTTACTGCCTGGTTGGCTTGGTGACAGCAAAACCTTCAATCGTGACTACCGCACGCCAATCGAGAAACACGCCAATAGTGATCGGATGCAACATCTGACGGCCCGGATAAAACCCTTTCTGTTACGCCGCAAGAAAGACCAGGTAGCAACCGAATTACCACCAAAAACCGAGATTGTGCATTGGGTTGATCTCAGCGATGGGCAGCGAGATGTGTATGAAACCGTCCGCGTCGCGATGGACAAGAAGGTGCGTGACGAAATCGCCCTCAATGGCGTTGGACGCAGTCAAATCATCATCCTTGATGCGTTACTCAAGCTGCGTCAGGTGTGCTGCGATTTGCGGCTGGTCAAAACGACGATCACGGCAAAGTCGCTTCGGTCCGGTAGTGGGAAGCTGATCAGCTTGATGGAGATGCTGGAAGAGTTGCTCAGTGAAGGCCGCAAGATTTTACTGTTTTCGCAGTTTACTTCGATGCTTGCCTTGATTGAGGAGGAGTTGCAGCAGCGTGATCTCGGTTACTCGTTGTTGACCGGTGATACGACGGATCGGCGCACACCGGTCAAAGACTTCCAGAGCGGTAAAGTGCCGCTGTTTCTGATCAGTCTGAAAGCGGGCGGCACAGGTCTGAACCTGACAGCAGCGGACACGGTGATCCATTTCGACCCATGGTGGAACCCGGCGGTGGAAAATCAGGCGACCGATCGTGCCTACAGGATTGGGCAAAACAAACCGGTGTTTGTTTACAAGCTGATTGCTCGGGGCACAGTGGAAGAGAAAATTCAGGCTTTGCAGCAGGAGAAGGCCGCTTTGGCGGGGGCTGTGCTTGAGGGCGGAACAACCGGAGGATGGAAGCTTGAGCAGACTGAAATTGAGGCGCTGTTTGCGCCACTGCCCAACTCCAAGTCCTGACAGTCGGCTTCTTCAATAATGGCCCCTCCGCGAGCAGGCTCGCTCCCACAGTATATCTATGGCGTTCCCATCATGGTGGGCAAGCACAGATCCAAAAGTGGGAGCGAGCCTGCTCGCGATGGCAATCTAACTGCCAACGCAAACCTCAGCGCTTTTCGAGCTTGTCCGGCAGTGGCGCAAACAACGCTTCAATATCATCGGTCTGCAACTTCCAGTCTCCCGTCCTGCGTCCATCCAGAACACCAGCTGCCAGATCGGATTTTTCTTTCTGCAGGTGCTGAATCTTCTCTTCGACGGTCCCCCGGGCAATCATCTTGTAGACGAACACCGGTTTCTCCTGGCCGATACGATATGCCCGGTCTGTCGCCTGATTCTCCGTCGCCGGATTCCACCACGGATCGTAGTGAATCACCGTATCCGCTTCGGTCAGGTTCAAGCCCACGCCGCCGGCCTTCAAGCTGATCAGAAAAATCTGTCGCTTGCCGCTCTGAAAGTCCTTCACCGGTGCGCGTCGGTCGCGGGTCTGTCCGGTCAGCAGCGCGTATTCAACACCGCGCTTTTTCAGCTCAACCTCGATCAGCGCCAGCATCGACGTGAACTGCGAGAACAGCAGAATTCGACGACCTTCTTCAAACAATTCATCAAGCATTTCCATCAGGCTGTCGAGCTTGCCCGATGTGCTGCCGCGAGCCGGCAGGGCGGCGTCGTTGACCAGACGCAAATCGCAACACACCTGACGCAGTTTCAGCAGCGCCTCGAGAATGATGATCTGGCTGCGCGCCACGCCTTTGCGGGTGATCTCGTCGCGGACCTTCTTATCCATCGCCAGACGCATGGTTTCGTACACATCGCGCTGGGCTTCATTGAGTTCGACCCAGTGAATGATCTCGGTCTTCGGTGGCAATTCCGTCGCGACCTGTTCCTTGGTCCTGCGCAACAGAAACGGTTTGATCCGGCCGTTGAGATGTTGAAGTCTGACTTCGCTGGCGCGTTTTTCAATGGGCACGCGGTAATCACGGTTGAAGCTTTTCACATCGCCAAGCCAGCCTGGCAGCAGGAAGTGAAACAACGACCACAACTCACCCAAGTGGTTTTCCAGCGGCGTACCACTGAGGCACAAACGCTGACGCGCATTCAGCTCCCGCGCCGCCTGTGCCGCCTTGCTGTTGGGGTTTTTGATGTACTGCGCTTCATCCAGCACCAGCACATGCAAAGGCTGCGCGGCGAGTTGTTCAATGTCTTTGGGCAGCAGCGCATAGGTGGTCAGGATCAGGTCGTAGTCTGCCAGCTTATCGAAGTGTTTTTTGCGGCTGGCACCGTACAGTGCCAGTACTTTGAGTTGCGGTGTGAAGTGCGCTGCTTCGTCGAGCCAGTTCGGGATCAGGCTGGTGGGCATCACCACCATGCACGGCCGATCAAGGCGTCCAACCGCTTTCTCAGTGAGAATATGCGCCAGGGTTTGTAGGGTTTTACCCAGGCCCATGTCGTCCGCGAGAATCCCGCCGACCTCCAGTTGCCGCAATGATTGCATCCAGCTCAAGCCTTCGAGCTGATAAGGGCGCAGAGTTGCGTTCAAGCCTTCAGGTGCGGTGGCGGTGTAGTCCTTGATGTCGCGCAGGCGCTGGGCAAAGGTGCGGATCTGTTCGCCGCCTTCCCAAAGCAGTGGCAAGTCTTCCAGCGGATTCAGGCGCGTGGCGTCGGCTTTGCTCAGGCGCAGCGTGGTTTCGCCGGGTTCTTGCAGATAGAACTCGCCGAGCGTCGCCAGCACCGGCTTCAAACGGCCGAAGGGCAGGGCGACTTGCAGTGGGCCGTACTCGGAGTTCGGGCGATTGGGGATGTTCACCAGAATCAGTTCGTCGTCGCGGCGTCGGGCGAGGCGTTCCGGGTTGAGGATTTCAGTGTGCGAGCGCATCAGGTTCAACAGGATCGGCAGCAAGCTCAGACGCTCGCCGTTGACGATGATCCCCAGTTCCAGATCAAACCAGTCGCGCTCCGGCACCTGCTCGACGGTGGCGTACCAATCATCCACCGCAGTCAAGTCGAAACCGAAGTCTTCGTCGATCTGCAACTCCCAGCCTTGGGTGCGCAGCTTGGGTAGTTCGTTGAGGGTGAAGGTCAGCCAGGCACTGTCATTGACCATCTCGTAGAGTTCGCCGGCACTTTCCGGCAAGGCTTTGCTTTGCCGGGTGGCAATCTTGAAGCCGAGGATGCGTAACTGTTCCCGGTAGGTCTGTTCGACATCCGGGTGGCGTTTTATCCGTAGCGTCTGGGTTTCCTGGCGGATCAGGATGTCGGCGTTCTTTTGTCCGCTGACGTATTCATCCAGATAGCTGAAAGACAACGCCGCGCGATGCTGAATGTAGCGCTGCATCTTGCCGTTGCGCGGTTCGAAGGCGCTGAACTCGATACTCGCCAGCCACAGGCGAGGCACCGGTTGAACGTTATCCACAAGCACTTGCGGCGGTGCTTTCGGGCCACGGTTTTCCAGTACGGCCTGAAGTTTTTCCAGCAGATCGGCATCTTGCGCAGCGGCGGGGTAGGCCAGTGTTTCCTGCACTTTCAGCAACACCGCCGCGCAATGCTTGCAGTTGCTGTGAACCGGGCAGGTGCATGTCGCGTCGACCATCAGCAAGGTGGCTTTGGCCGACTCGCGCAGGCGAATGGTCTGACGGTAAACGTTACCGCCCGAGCCTTCGCACGCGGCGGTGATCGTAGCGTCGCCGACCTCGACGATCCTGACGCGATTCTCCAGCGCGTAGCGGCGGCCGCGCTCCAGGCTTTGTTCCTTGAATCGGCTGACCCAGGAAGATGCCAGGGGTTTGCTCAGGCTTGGGGGCATAGCAATCAGTCCGGAATTTCTTCGGGAACTGGCCTAGGAGCAGGGGCGGTGAGCGAGGTGATCTTGATCAGCATGCCGAGGTGGCCGTTGTCCAGGAAGTTCAGCTGGCCGTTCTTGGTGTGGCTTTCTTGCTTGAGGCGCTCACTGGCGGTAATCGTGCCATTGGCGTCAATCTGATTGACCCAGAAGTCGGCGCCCACGTCGGTGAAGCGCCCCAGTTTCAGGTTCAACGTGCCCTCTATCGGGAACTGACCGTATTGTTCCTTGCCGTCGCTGATCGCGACTTTGCTCTCTTGTTCGCCGAGGTTTTGCTGCCAGGCCTTGTGCAGCAACACGGTGTATTCGTTGCTGGCGGTCAGTTTTTCCACTTCGCCATTCAGGGTCGGCGTGCGCAGGCTGTCCTTGCTGATGGGTAGGGCGCCGGCTGCCCAGTCTTCCGGTGCGGCTCGGCTGACGATGGCAGGCACGGCGTTTTGCCGGACCAGAATCAATTCAATCTGATACAGATCATCGGCAAACGCCGTGGGTGCGATCAGCGTTAACAGCAGGGGCAATGAGCGAAACAGGCGCATGCGGCGTCCTTCAAGCAGTTTTCGGGATAAGGAGCTCAAGCAGCGCCTCTACAGTATTAAAGCGTTCTTCTGAGCGCTCCATCGGCACCATGAATTTAAACATCGTGGCACCTTCGAATTTATAGCGTTTTGGCTGGCCCTGAATCAGTTTGATCAGTGTCAGCGGGTCGACCGGCGTCTGTGCCGCAAACTCGATGCGGCCACCTTGCGGACCGCCGTCGACTTTCTTGATACCCAGCAATTCGGCCTGCAATTTCAGCGCCGTGATGCGGATCAGGTTCTTGGTCGGTTCCGGCAACAGACCGAAACGGTCGATCATCTCTACTTGCAGATCCTTGAGACCGTCCTCGTCCGTGGCGGACGCGATGCGTTTGTAGAGAATCAATCGCGCGTGAACGTCGGGCAGATAGTCTTCGGGAATCAACGCCGGTACGCGCAGATTGACTTCCGGACCACCGCCCAGCGGCTGATCCAGATTCGGCTGCTCGCCTTTGCGGATCGACTTCACGGCGCGTTCAAGCATTTCCATGTACAGCGTAAAGCCAACCGCCTGGATCTGCCCGCTCTGACCGTCGCCCAACAGCTCGCCGGCGCCACGGATTTCCAGGTCGTTGGTGGCCAGCACGAAGCCTGCGCCGAGATCCTGGGTGTTGGCGATCGCTTCCAGGCGCTTTTCCGCATCCGGGGTGATTTGCTGGCGCGGTGGCGTCAGCAGGTAAGCGTAAGCCTGGTGGTGACTGCGGCCGACACGGCCACGCAACTGGTGCAGTTGCGCCAGGCCGAACTTGTCGGCACGCTCGATGATGATGGTGTTGGCGCTCGGTACGTCGATGCCGGTCTCGATGATGGTCGAGGCGATCAGCACGTTGAAGCGCTTGTGATAGAAGTCGCTCATCACCTGTTCGAGTTCGCGTTCGCGCATCTGCCCATGGCCGATACCGATCCGTGCTTCCGGCACGAGTTCGGCGAGGTCGGCGGCGCATTTCTCGATGGTTTTCACGTCGTTATGCAGGTAGTAAACCTGGCCACCACGCAGCAGCTCACGCAGCAGGGCTTCTTTGACCGTGCTCTTGTTCTGCTCCATGACGAACGTTCGCACCGACAGGCGACGCGCCGGCGGGGTGGCGATGATCGACAGGTCACGCATGCCCGACACCGCCATGTTCAGCGTGCGCGGAATTGGCGTGGCAGTCAGGGTAAGAATGTCGACTTCACTGCGCAGGGCCTTGAGCTGTTCCTTCTGACGCACACCAAAACGGTGCTCTTCGTCGATGATTACCAGCCCGAGGTTTTTGATCTTCACGTCATCTTGCAGCAGCTTGTGCGTGCCGATCACGATGTCGATCTTGCCTTCGGCCAGATCCGCAACGGCGGCGTTCACTTCCTTGGTCGACTTGAAGCGGCTCATCACTTCCACGGTCACCGGCCAATCGGCGAAACGGTCGCGGAAGCTGTTGTAATGCTGCTGGGCGAGCAGGGTGGTTGGCACCAGAATCGCTACCTGCCGACCGCCATGCACCGCGATGAAAGCCGCGCGCATCGCCACTTCAGTCTTGCCGAAACCCACGTCGCCGCAGACCAGTCGGTCCATCGGTTTCGGCGCGAGCATGTCGGCGCGTACCGCATCGATGGTGGTTTGCTGATCCGGGGTTTCTTCGAACGGGAAACCGGCGCTGAACGTCGCGTAGTCGGCTTTCGGGTCTTCGAAGGCATAGCCTTCGCGGGCGGCGCGACGGGCATAGATGTCGAGCAACTCGGCGGCCACATCGCGCACCTGTTCGGCGGCTTTGCGTTTGGCTTTTTGCCAGGTTTCGGAGCCTAGACGGTGCAGCGGGGCCAGGGCGTCGTCGCTGCCGGTGTAACGTGCGATCAGGTGCAGGTTGGCCACCGGCACGTATAGCTTGGCGCCTTCGGCGTATTGCAGCGTGAGGAACTCGGCGGCTTGATCGTCGATTTCCAGCGTTGCCAACCCGAGGTAGCGACCGACGCCGTGATCGATGTGCACCACCGGCGCGCCTTCGCGCAGTTCGGTGAGGTTCTTGATGACTGCATCGTTGTTGGCGTCGGCGCGTTTTTCCCGGCGACGGCGTTGCATCACGCGCTGACCGAACAACGGACTTTCAGCCACCAGCGCCAGGGCCGGGTTGTCGAGTACCAGACCTTCGTCGAGCGGAGCAATGGTGATCGCCAGGCGCTCCTTGCTCGCGACGAAGTCTGGCCAGCTGTCGACGGTTTTCGGTCGCAGCTTCAAGCGTTCGAGCAATTCCAGCAGCACTTCACGACGGCCCGCCGACTCTGCGGTAAACAGCACGCGGCCAGGGAATTCGTCGAGGAAACCGGCCAGCGCCGCCAATGGCTGAGTGGCTTTGGCTTCGATGGCCAGGTTCGGCAGTTCCCGCGCCGGGAAACGTTCGCGGCCGACACCGGTTTCCACGTCCTGTTGGCTGGCCACCACGCGTGGCCAGCTTTTGAGGCGGGCAAAGCAATCCTCCACCGGCAGGAACAACTCGGCCGGCGGCAACAAAGGACGGGACGGGTCGACGCGGCGCTCTTCATAGCGGTTACGCACGTCGTTCCAGAAATTCTCTGCCGCCTGCTCGATGCCCGGCAGGGAAAACACTTGCGTGTCCTGCGGCAGGTAATCGAATAGCGTGGAGGTTTCGTCAAAGAACAGCGGCAGGTAGTACTCGATACCGGCCGGAGTAATCCCGCTGCTCAGATCCTGAAAGATCGGGCAGCGGCGGAAGTCGACATCAAAGCGCTCACGGAAGCGTGCCTTAAAGCGGGTGACCGCGTCTTTCTGCAGCGGGAATTCCCGCGCTGGCAGCAAGCGGACGGTGTCGACTTTATCGATAGATCGCTGGTTTTCCGGATCGAATGTGCGCAGCGTCTCGATTTCGTCATCGAAAAGGTCGATGCGGAATGGCAGTTTGCTGCCCATCGGGAACAGATCGATCAGCGAGCCGCGCACAGTGAACTCGCCATGCTCATACACCGTGTCGACGTAGCGATAACCACTGGCTTCAAGCCGGGTGCGCATTTGTTCAACGTCGAGCTTCTGGCCAACGTCCAGGACCAGGCTGCTACCCAGCAGGAATTTGGTCGGGGCGAGGCGATGCAGGGCTGTCGTGATCGGCACCACCAGAACGCCATGACTCAGCTCCGGCAGCCTGTAAAGGGCGGCGATGCGCTGGGAAATAATGTCCTGGTGCGGCGAAAACAGATCGTAGGGCAGGGTTTCCCAGTCCGGGAAATGCAATACGGGCAAATCCGGGGCGAAGAAACTCAGCTCCTGTTCCAGCCGTTCGGCACTTTGGCTGTCGGCGGTCAGCAGCAGGGTAAAGCGCTTGGCAGCGCTGGCAGCCTCGGCGATGGCCAGGCTGAGGGCGGCACCGGGCAGGTTGCCCCAGTGCTGTTTACCTGCCGCGGCAGGGAGAAGCGGTAGACGCAGAACGGGCACGGAAGGTTGAGCTCCAAGCGTTGCGACAAAGTCTGTAATTGTAGCGGCCCCGGGTGCCGCCTGTCAGTTGCAGACTGTGTCTATTACGCAGGTTTGGCGAAATGTAGTGGTAAAGACAAAATTCATGGGTTTTTTACTTATAAATGCTGAATATGTAGTGGCAAAACCAACCGGTGTTACGGAGGGTTACGGACAAGGTAGCGTTATCTCCAAAAAATTGACTGCGCTGAAAGCCCCGGTTTTATTGGGCTTAAGCGGAGCGTAATTTTTTTGAACAGGAAATTGTTACGGATCGCGCGACAAGCGCGCATTGCTACGGGAAGGAGTCGGCGGCATAATGTAGCCCCTTTTTTCTGCCCCTACATGTGGAAGGTTCCCGTGACTCAGAAGCCCGACCAGTGTCTTGGTGAATGGATCGACCGTGAAGCACTCGCAGAAGCGATGATTCCGCTTATCGGTCAGCTCTACCGCAATAACAACGTGGTGAGCTCGATCTATGGCCGCAGCCTGATCAACCGTTCAGTCATTGCGATTCTCAAAGCTCACCGCTTTGCTCGTCATCGTCAGTCCGATGACACTGAATTGTCCGTCCACGAAACATTCCCGCTGCTCAAAGCGATGAGCGAGCTCAAGCTCGGCGCCGCTTCGGTAGACCTGGGCAAGCTTGCGGTCAAGTTCAAGGCCGAAGGCAAAGGTCGTACCGCCGAGCAGTTCGTCCGTGAAGAACTGGCTGATGTGGTTGGTCAGCAGAACGTTGCCGCTCGCAAAGGCACCGACGTTGTCCTGTACGGCTTCGGTCGTATCGGCCGTCTGCTGGCGCGCATCCTGATCGAGAAAACCGGTGGTGGCGACGGTCTGCGTCTGCGCGCCATCGTCGTCCGCAAGGGCGCCGAGAACGATCTGGTCAAGCGTGCAAGCCTGCTGCGTCGTGACTCGGTTCATGGTCCGTTCGATGGCACCATCACCATTGATGAAGCCAACAGCACCATCACCGCCAACGGCAACCTGATCCAGGTTATCTACGCGAAAAACCCGACTGAGGTGGATTACACCCAGTACGGCATCAAAGACGCGCTGCTGGTGGACAACACCGGTGTATGGCGTGACGCCGATGGCCTGGGTCAACACCTGGCTTGCCCGGGTATCGACCGCGTTGTTCTGACCGCGCCGGGTAAAGGCAAGCTGAAGAACATCGTTCACGGCATCAACCACGGTGAAATCACCGCTGACGACAAGATCGTTTCCGCCGCTTCCTGCACCACCAACGCCATCGTGCCGGTGCTGAAAGCTGTGAACGACAAGTTCGGCATCATCAATGGTCACGTTGAAACCGTTCACTCGTACACCAACGACCAGAACCTGATCGACAACTTCCACAAAGGCGATCGCCGTGGCCGTAGCGCCGCGTTGAACATGGTGATCACCGAGACCGGTGCTGCCACTGCTGCTGCCAAGGCACTGCCTGAGCTGGCCGGCAAGTTGACCGGTAACGCGATCCGCGTTCCGACGCCTAACGTGTCGATGGCCATTCTCAACCTGAACCTTGAGAAAGCCGCCACCCGCGAAGAGATGAACGAGTACCTGCGCTACATGGCGCTGCACTCCGATCTGCATAAGCAAATCGACTACGTCAACTCGCAGGAAGTGGTTTCCACGGACTTCGTTGGCTCGCGGCACGCAGGCGTTGTGGATGCTGAAGCGACCATCAGCCAAGACAACCGCGTTGTTCTGTACGTTTGGTACGACAACGAATTCGGTTACAGCTGCCAGGTGGTACGCGTGATGGAAGACATGGCCGGTGTAAACCCGCCAGCTTTCCCGCGCTAAGCGTTAGTAGCTACACATGAAAACGCCCCGACTCAGGTCGGGGCGTTTTTTTTTTGTGCGGTGATCGTTCCCATGCTCTGCGTGGGAATGCCTCAATGGACGCTCCGCGTCCGCTCTTCGGCAAGGACGCGGAGCGTCCTGGGCTGCATTCCCACGCGGAGCGAGGGAACGATCTTGTCGGCGTGCTCCCACAGTTGTGTCGCATAATGGCTGGCTTCAGTGGTGTGTCAGGAGGGCTTCGATTGTTGAAATGGCGACAGTGCGGTCTTTTAAGTCTGATTATCATGTTGTCAGGCTGCGGCAACAGCGACTCCCTGGAGAGCTTCGGCGGTCCCACCATGGGCAGTACTTATTCGATCAAATATGTTCGCCGCGCAGGTCTTCCCGCCTCCAAAGATGTCCAGATCGAGGTTGAGAAAATCCTCGCCGACGTCGATAAACAAATGTCGACTTATCGCAGCGACTCGGACATCGAGCGCTTCAATGATCTTCCCGCCAATCGCTGTCAGAAAATGCCCGAACCCGTCCTCGGATTGATCCGCGTCGGCGAACAACTGTCTGAACAAAGTGACGGCTCCTACGACCTGACAGTAGAACCTCTGCTCAACCTGTGGGGGTTCGGCCCACAGGCGCGCGAGGAAAAAATCCCGGCCGCCCAAGCACTGGCCGAAGTGCGGCAGCGAGTGGGTTACCGGCATCTGCGTATCGATCGCGACCAGTTGTGCAAGGATGCCGCCGTCGAAGTCGACTTCAACAGCATCGCTGCAGGTTATGCAGTCGACACCATTGCCGCAAAACTCGACGCCATGGGCATCCACAATTACCTCGCCGAAGCCACGGGTGAGCTCAAGGCCGCCGGCAAAAAACTCGACGGTTCACCTTGGCGTATTGCCCTCCAAGAACCTCGGGATGATCAGCAGATTGCGCAAAAGGTTATCGCTGTCGATGGTTATGGCGTGTCCACCTCCGGCGACTATCGCAACTATTTTCAGCAGGACGGAAAGCGATATTCCCACACCTTCGATGCCCGCACCGGTGCACCGGTCCTGCACACCCTGGCGTCAGTCACGGTGATTCATCCTTCAGCGCTGATGGCCGATGGACTATCGACACTGTTGCTGATTCTCGGCCCTGAACGGGGGTGGGACTATGCCCAGACACATGACATCGGTGCATTCTTTGTGATTCGTGCCGATACAGGTTTTGTCACACGAACCAATCAGGCTTTTGAGCGGCTCAGCGGCGCAAAAAACTGACTGAGGACAATACGAAAGCTGGCGTTGTAGTGCAGGCAAAACTAGCCTACGACGCGACCAAGGGTTAATGTGCGCGGCGTTGACGCTTCTATAGACTGTGTCCGGGTTCTGCACTGGCCCCAAATTGTTCCTTCACGCCACAGATCGGCGTGATTTAGCCGCAGGGTGCCGATGGCGCCGCGGCCTGTTCTGAGGAGTACGCATGGCTGTCTACAACTACGACGTGGTGGTGCTGGGTTCCGGCCCGGCGGGAGAAGGCGCGGCAATGAACGCCGCCAAAGCAGGGCGCAAGGTGGCGATGGTCGATAGCCGTCGCCAGGTCGGCGGCAACTGCACCCACTTGGGTACCATCCCGTCAAAGGCACTGCGTCACTCCGTCCGGCAGATCATGCAGTTCAACACCAACCCGATGTTCCGGGCCATTGGTGAGCCGCGCTGGTTCTCGTTCCCGGACGTACTGAAAAGCGCCGAAAAAGTCATTTCCAAACAAGTCGCTTCGCGCACCGGCTACTACGCCCGTAACCGCGTCGATGTGTTCTTCGGCACTGGCAGCTTCGCCGACGAGCAAACCATCGAAGTGGTCTGCGCTAACGGTGTCGTTGAAAAGCTTGTCGCCAAGCACATCATCATCGCCACCGGCTCGCGTCCTTATCGCCCGGCGGACATCGATTTCCACCATCCGCGTATCTACGATAGCGACACCATCCTCAGCCTCGGCCACACCCCGCGCAAACTCATCGTTTACGGCGCAGGTGTGATCGGTTGCGAGTACGCCTCGATCTTCAGCGGTCTGGGTGTGCTGGTTGAACTGGTGGATAACCGCGGTCAGTTGCTGAGCTTCCTCGACTCGGAAATTTCCCAGGCGTTGAGCTACCACTTCAGCAACAACAACATCACGGTTCGCCACAACGAAGACTACGACCGCGTCGAAGGCGTGGACAACGGTGTGGTCCTGCACCTCAAGTCCGGCAAGAAGATCAAGGCCGACGCCTTGCTCTGGTGCAACGGCCGTACCGGCAATACCGACCAGTTGGGTCTGGAAAACATCGGCGTGAAGGTCAACAGCCGTGGTCAGATCGAAGTGGACGAAGCCTACCGTACCTGCGTACCGAATATTTACGGCGCCGGCGACGTGATTGGCTGGCCGAGCCTGGCGAGTGCTGCGCATGACCAGGGTCGTTCCGCCGCTGGCAGCATCATCGAAAACGGTAGCTGGCGTTTTGTGAATGATGTTCCGACCGGCATCTACACCATTCCGGAGATCAGCTCGATCGGCAAGAACGAGCAGGAACTGACTCAGGCCAAGGTGCCGTACGAAGTGGGCAAGGCGTTCTTCAAAGGCATGGCGCGCGCGCAGATTGCCGGCGAGCCGCAAGGCATGCTGAAGATCCTCTTCCACCGCGAAACCCTGGAAGTGCTAGGTGTTCATTGCTTCGGTTATCAGGCGTCGGAGATCGTGCACATCGGTCAGGCGATCATGAACCAGCCAGGCGAACTGAACACGTTGAAGTACTTCGTCAACACGACGTTCAACTATCCGACCATGGCCGAAGCCTATCGGGTAGCGGCGTACGATGGCCTCAACCGGCTTTTTTGAGTGGCTCCGGCCGGTGGCCTGAGCCGGCCGGGGAGACCGATTTCAGCAATTCTCGAGCGTGGCGCTGGCCAAACCGGGAAAGTCTGTAATCAGGCTGTCAACGCCGAAGTCGGCGAGTCTGCGCATCAGCGCGGGCTCGTTGACTGTCCACACCGACACATGCAGCCCCTGACGCTGCGCCTTCTGCAGGCGTTCCGGCGTACATAGGGTCCAGTTCAACGCCAGAATCTCACAGCCATAGCTTTGCGCGACCTTCAACGGGTCGAGCCAGGCGTATTCGGCCACCAATCCGCGAGACACGTCCGGCACCAGATCCAGCGCGGCTTTGAGCACTTCGCGTGAACTTGAAGTGATCGTGACCTTGTCGAGCAGGCCGAAACGCTGAGCCATCTCACGGATCGCCAGCACGGTCGTGGCAGCGCGGGTGCGTGAGGCGCTTTTGACTTCCAGTTGCCAGTGATCGAAGTCGCACTTCTCGAACAACGCTTCCAGCGTCGGGATCGGACAGGGTTTGATCCAGCCCGGGCCGCCGTTGCGAGCGTCATACGTCACCAGCTCGGCCGCCGTATGCTCGACAACCTTGCCGCGCCGGTCAGTGGTGCGCTTGAGTGTCGGGTCGTGGATGACCATCAACTCGTTGTCCATGGACAGGTGCAGGTCCAGCTCGCAACGGCGAACGCCGTGCTTGAGGCATTGCTGAAAGCTGGTCAGGGTGTTTTCCGGTGCTTCGCCCTTGGCGCCGCGATGGCCGTAGATGAGGGTCACGGTTCTTCCTTAATTTAAATGCCTGATTCGTTTTCACGGGCCAGTCGTCGTTCCTGGGCCTGCTTCTGCAAAATGTAGCGGGCCAGCAACTGCCGCTGGGCATCGGTCGGGCGTTCGAACTCGGTGCCGACATCAAAGCTGCCCGCCTTGCGGTCGCAATGGATGACGCGGGCTCGCAGCAACAGGCCGAGGGCTTGCGGCATCAACACCAGTTTGACCGACAGGTGCGCGCCCACGGCGATGGGCGTCGGATGCCGGAATTCGATACCGCCTTCGGAAATGACTACCGGCTGCGGCTCGCCGATCTGTCCGAGCACGGTGATTGCGATCACCTGGCTCAGTAAATCGATGCGTTTGTTCTGGGATTTCAGGAACGCCGCGAGGTTGCGGTCGCGCTCACTGATCTGGCGTAACAGGTGTTGCGACTCGAATTCGCTCAGGTGCAGCTCGCTGAGCAAATTGAATAGTGGAGAAGCATCCTGCAACACTTCCTGGCCTGCGGCCTCGGGAGCGGACAGGGTCCGAATTTCCAGTGCGATCGTGTCCTCGATACGGTAGTATTCGCGGCGATCTTCTTCATCTAATGTCGACATGGCGAACCCATGGTAGCGGCGGTGGTCTGAGTGTAAAGCTGGATATCGACCCCCGCCACAAGGACGTTCCTTTTCCCTCCGAACAAGCCCCGACATGTTCAGACCTCTCTTCGTATTTATAGGCACGCGTTATACCCGTGCAAAGCGTCGCAATCATTTTGTGTCGTTCATTTCCCTGACTTCAATGATCGGACTCGCCCTCGGCGTGGTAGTGATGATTGTCGTGCTGTCGGTCATGAACGGCTTCGATCATGAGATGCGCACCCGTGTGCTGGGCATGGTGCCTCACGCGACCATCGAGTCCGGTGAGCCGATCAGCGACTGGCAAAGCCTGGCCACCAAGGTCAAGAAAAACCCGCAAGTGACAGCCGTGGCGCCGTTCACTCAGATGCAGGGTTTGCTGACCAACAACGGCAAAGTCTCCAAAGTCCTGCTCAATGCCATCGATCCTGCGCTGGAGCGCAACGTCTCGATCATTGATCACTTCATGCAGCAGGGCAAACTCGACGATCTGGTCCCGGGTGAATTTGGCATCGTCATCGGCGACAAGGCTGCGGCCAAGCTCGGCGCCACCATCGGCGACAAGCTGACGTTCGTCGCGCCGGAGGTTACCGTGACCCCGGCCGGCATGTTCCCGCGCATGAAACGCTTTACCGTGGTCGGCATCTTCCATGTCGGCGCCGGTGAGCTGGATGGTTATCTGGGCATCACCAACTTGCAGGATCTGGCCCGGCTGCACCGCTGGAAACCGGATCAGGTGCAGGGCATTCGCCTGAAGTTCGATGACCTGTTCCAGGCCCCGCGCACTGCATGGAGCATCGCCCAGCAACTCGGTGAAGACCATTTCTACGCCCGCGACTGGACGCGCACCCACGGCAATCTGTATCAGGCCATCCGCATGGAAAAAGCCATGATCGGGCTGCTGTTGCTGCTGATCGTCGCCGTTGCCGCGTTCAACATCATTTCCACACTGGTAATGGTGGTGAACGACAAGAAGGGCGACATCGCGATATTGCGCACATTGGGCGCCACACCGCGCACGATCATGGCGATCTTCATGGTGCAGGGCACCGTCATCGGGGTGGTCGGGACGCTGATCGGTACCGCGGTCGGGATCTTCGCCGCGTTGAACGTCAGCGCCGCGATCTCGGCCCTCGAAGGCCTGATCGGCCATAAATTCCTCAACGCCGACGTGTACTTCATCGATTACCTGCCGTCGCAAGTGCAGAGCCAGGACGTCTTGATGGTCTGCGGCGCCGCGTTGATCCTGAGTTTCCTCGCCACCCTGTATCCAGCCTGGCGTGCCGCGCGCACCCAGCCTGCGGAGGCGCTACGTTATGAGTGAGTCGGGCATGAGTGATAAAGCAATCTTGAGCTGCCGCAACCTGGGTAAGTCCTACGAGGAAGGCCCGGAGTCGGTAGAAGTCTTGGCCGGTCTGCAGCTGGAGTTGCACCCGGGCGAGCGCGTGGCGATTGTCGGCAAGTCGGGTTCTGGCAAAAGCACCTTGCTTAATATGCTGGGCGGGCTTGATACGCCGACCAAGGGCAGCGTCTGGCTCGACGGTGAAGAGCTGTCGGCATTGAGCGAAAAGAATCGCGGTCTGCTGCGTAACCGCGCCCTCGGGTTTGTGTACCAGTTCCACCACTTGCTGCCGGAATTCACCGCTTTGGAAAACGTCTGCATGCCGTTGTTGATTGGCAAGACGTCGATCCCGGAGGCGCGTCAGCGTGCCACGGCGTTGCTGGAGCGGGTAGGGTTGGGTCACCGTCTGGAGCATAAACCGGCAGAATTGTCCGGTGGTGAACGCCAGCGCGTGGCTATCGCTCGTGCGCTGGTGAACAATCCAGGCCTGGTGATGCTCGATGAGCCGACCGGCAACCTCGACTCCCACACCGCCCAGGGCATTCAGGATTTGATGCTGGAACTCAGCACGTCGATGCGCACCGCGTTCCTGGTGGTGACCCACGACATGAACCTGGCCCGCCAGATGGATCGCGTCCTGCACTTGCAGGAAGGTTGCCTGACGCCCATCTGAGTGAGCGAAACCCGACGTACCAGACGGTACGTCGGGTCTTTTATTTTTATACGGTGCCCCAGCGAATGTTCAGACCGTTATCGATCTTCATCGGCGCGCGCTATACCCGCGCCAAGCGCCGCAATCGCTTTGTTTCCTTCATCTCGATGACCTCGATGATCGGCCTCGCCCTCGGCGTGCTGGCGATGATTGTGGTGTTGTCGGTCATGAACGGTTTTCAGCGCGAAATGAGCTCGCGCATCCTCGGCATGGTGCCGCACGCCACCATCGTCGGCGTGAACCCGATCGACGATTGGCAGCCCGTTGCCGCCGCTGCGATGAAAAACCCGCAGGTGACAGCGGCCGTACCGTTTACCGAGATGGAAGGCATGCTCTCCTATAAGGGCACGATGCAGCCGATTCAGGTCAGCGGTATCGATCCGGCACAGGAAGGCAAAGTGTCGATCGTTGCCCAGCATATCGTTCAGGGGCGTCTGGATGACTTGAAGCCGGGTGAATTCGGTGTGGTGATCGGCGAGATCACGGCACGTCGTTTTCGTTTGAATGTCGGCGACAAGCTCACCCTGATCGTGCCGGAAATCAGCAGCGCACCGGGCGGGATTACCCCGCGCATGCAGCGCCTGAACGTGGTCGGTGTGTTCAAGGTCGGTGCTGAGCTGGACGGTTCGATGGCATTGATTCACGTTGCCGATGCTGCGCAGATGCAGCACTGGGAACCGAATCAGGTGCAGAGCGTGCGTCTGGCGGTGAAGGATTTGTACGCCGCACCACAAGTGTCGAGCGACATCGCCACGGGTTTGGGCGCCGCGTACAAGGCTGACGACTGGACCCATACCCAGGGCAGTCTGTTCAGCGCGATGAAGATGGAAAAGACCATGATCGGCCTGCTGTTGCTGATGATTGTCGCGGTGGCGGCGTTCAACATCATCGCAACCCTGATCATGGTGGTGAATGACAAGGGCGCGGACATCGCGATCCTGCGCACCATCGGCGCCACGCCGGGGCAGATCATGGCGATCTTCATGGTCCAGGGGACGGTGATCGGGGTTGTCGGGACCTTGATCGGTGGCGTGCTTGGGGTGATTGCGGCGTTGAACGTCAGTGCGCTGGTGGGCTGGATCGAGCGGGTGAGCGGGCAGCACATCTTCAGCTCTGATGTGTATTTCGTCAGCAACCTGCCTTCGGAATTGCAGGGCGCGGATGTGCTGTTGATTTGCTCGGCGGGATTCATCTTGAGCTTCCTTGCCACTGTGTACCCGGCGTGGCGTGCAGCGAAGATCGAACCGGCGCACGCATTGAGGTATTCGTAAGCCCTTACACCGCTATCGCGAGCAGGCTCGCACAGGGTTTGCGATCATTCCCACGCTCTGCGTGGGAATGCCTCAACGGACGCTCCGCGTTCGGCTCTGGATGTGACGCAGAGCGTCACGGGCTGCATTCCCACGCAGAGCGTGGGAACGATCAGGTTCGCGGCAACTCAATCACAAACCGAGACCACCCATTCTCTGATTCGCAACGAATCCGCCCGCCATGGGCACGAATGATCGACTGCGTAATCGCCAACCCCAGCCCCGCATGTTCACTGCTGCTTTCCTGACGCGCCGGATCGGCTCGATAAAACCGGTCAAACAATCGCGGCATCAACGCCCCGTCAATTCCATCACCGCTGTTTTCAACCGTCAGACTCAACCCTTTGACCTGATCAACAATCCGTACCCGAACCTCGCCCTCAGCCGGCGTAAATCGCAACGCGTTATCCAGCAGATTGGAAAGCGCCCGCCGCAACATGCTGCGGTCACCCTCAAACCGGGCGTGACCCTCGCGCCTTAGCGTTACCCGAGCGTCTTCAGCCAGTGGCGCAAAAAACTCCAGCAACAGATCCGTTTCCACTGCCAGCTCCAGCGGTTCACGCTTGGGCGTCAGCAAGCCGTGATCTGCCTTGGCCAGGTACAACATGTCATTGACCAGTTGCGCCATCCATTGCAGTTCTTCGAGGTTGCTGTGCAGCGCCTCGCGGTAGTCCTCGATGGGGCGGGGGCGGGTGAGGGTGACCTGCGTGTGGGTCAGCAGGTTCGACAGCGGTGTGCGCAGTTCATGGGCGATGTCAGCTGAGAACGCCGAGAGCCGCTGAAAGGAGTCGTCGAGGCGTCCGAGCATGGCGTTGAAGCTGTGGGCCATTTCCGCGAGTTCGGGCGGCATGTTCTCTTCTGGCAGGCGCGCATTGAGCGATTGCGCCGAAACACCGCTGGCGACCGCGCTCATGCGCCGCAACGGGCGCAACCCGCTGCGCGCCGCCCACGCGCCGAGCAGGGCAGTGGCCAGGGCTGACAACCCGACGGTCAGCCAGATCAGATGCTGCATGCGTTGCAGAAAGTGCTGGTGATGGGTGATGTCCAGCAACAAGGTCAATTGTGGGGAGTCAGGTCTATCAACAAACAATGGCGCGTTCAGCACGCGGTAATCGCTGCCGGCGTCGTTCAGGGTCGATAAACCCGGTTTTTGCGGGAGCCTGTCCGGCAGCTGCGCCGAATTGTCATACCAGCGCTGGCCATCGCTGCCCGTAATGCGCAGCGACAAGTCGGCCTGGCGGCTCAATTCATCCGCGAGTCTGATTTGGCTGTCGCTGGATTGAATGTCATGAAGCGCCCGACGTAAACCCATCAACTTGCCATCCAGCAACTGCTGATCGAGTTCGACAAAGTGCGCTTCGCTGGCGCGGCTGAACAACACCCCGGCGGACAGCGAAACCACCGCGGTACAGGCCGCAAACAGCAGCGCCAGTCGGCTGCTTAACGAAAGGCTCCGCATCAGGCTGAACGCTCTTCAAGGACGTAACCCATGCCGCGCACGGTGTGGATCAGTTTGTTGGGGAATTCATCGTCGATCTTCAGGCGCAAACGACGGATAGCGACTTCGATCACATTGGTGTCACTATCGAAATTCATGTCCCAGACCTGGGAGGCGATCAGCGATTTGGGCAGGACTTCGCCCTGACGGCGCAGGAGCATTTCCAGCAGGGCGAAGTCCTTGGCGGTCAGGTCGATGCGCTGACCGTTGCGCTCAACACGGCGGCGGATCAAATCCAGGCGCAAATCGGCCAGTTGCAAACTGGTTTCCTGTGGCGAGGTGTTGCCACGACGCAACAGGCTGCGAACCCGGGCCAGCAGTTCGGAGAAGGCGAACGGTTTGACCAGGTAATCGTCGGCACCCAGCTCCAGACCATGAACCCGGTCTTCCACTGCGTCTCGTGCGGTCAGAAAAAGTACCGGCGTGTCGAGACCGGCACCGCGCACCGCTTGCAGGATCTGCCAGCCATCGCGGCCGGGCAGCATCACGTCGAGAATTAACAACGCGTATTCACCGCTCAGCGCCAGTTGTTGCCCGGTGCAACCGTCGGCCACCAGTTCGGCGTTGAAACCGGCCTCGTTCAGGCCCTGACGCAGGTAGTGGCCGGTTTTCGGTTGGTCTTCGACAATCAGCAATTTCATGGGCGACTCTAGGCAAATGGAACGAACGCTTTATACCGTGGGCAGCGTCGATACAGATCAACCTGACAAAGTTGTAATCTGGCTGTCAGGTAGCGGGCAGTCGCAACAGTTTAGAGTTTTCCACAGGCTGAACCTTATCTTGTTGGAGTACGACGATGTTTTTGTGCAAATCATTGCTGCGGGTGGTGTGTTTGTTGGCGGTGAGTTCACCGGTGTGGGCAGCCCCGGCGCATACCTACGACTTCGGCCAACCCGCCGCGGCGGCCAAGGCGACTCGCAGTGTTGAAGTGGTGATGGGCGATATGTCGTTCACTCCCAAGAATATCGAGATCAAGGCCGGTGAGACGGTTCGCTTTGTACTGGTGAATAAAGGCCAGTTGCTGCACGAATTCAACCTGGGGGACGCGGTGAAGCATGCCAAACACCAGCAGGAAATGTTGCAGATGCAGCAGAGCGGCATGCTGACGCCTACAGGCATGAAGGAAATGGACCACGGTTCGATGGCTGGCATGGATCATGGCGCGATGAAGCACGACGACCCGAATAGCATTCTCGTCGAACCGGGCAAAACAGCCGAACTGATCTGGACCTTCACCAAGGCCACCCGCCTGGAATTTGCCTGCAACATCCCTGGCCATTATCAGGCTGGCATGGTCGGCAAGTTGACTGTCAGTCAGTAAGCACTCAATGGCGGACGCAAAGGCTGGTAGAATCCGCTGATTCTTCAGTCAGGTTTCCGCCATGCATCCCGCAGCCGAACACTCGCCGCTGGGCAAATCCAGCGAATACATCGCCACTTACACGCCGTCCTTGCTGTTCCCGATTCCGCGTACCGCGAAATGGGCCGAGCTGGGCCTGACGGCTGAAACCCTGCCGTATAAAGGCGTGGATTTCTGGAACTGTTTCGAGCTGTCGTGGCTGTTGCCATCCGGCAAGCCCGTGGTGGCGATTGGCGAGTTCAGCATCCCGGCGAATTCGCCGAACATCATTGAATCGAAGTCGTTCAAGCTGTACCTGAACTCGCTGAACCAAACACCATTTGCCGACACCACCAGCCTTGAAGCAGCGCTGACGAAGGACCTGTCGGCCGCCGCCGGCAAGCTGGTTGGTGTGCGCATTCGCAGTCTCAAAGACGTTGAAGCCGAAGGCGTCGTGGCGCTGCCGGGCGTATGCATCGATGATCTGGACATCAGCGTCAGCAACTACGAGCATCCGCGCCCGGAACTGCTGCGTTGCGATGAGTCGCGCATTGTCGAAGAGAGCGTGCACAGCCATCTGCTCAAGTCCAACTGTCCGGTGACCAGTCAGCCGGACTGGGGGAGCGTGGCGGTGGAATATCGTGGCGCGGCACTGGATCATGCAAGTTTGCTGGAATACATCGTGAGCTTCCGACAGCACTCGGACTTCCATGAACAGTGTGTGGAGCGGATCTTCCTCGACCTGCAGCGGTTGTTGAAGCCGGAGAAATTGACGGTGTATGCGCGTTATGTGCGCCGTGGCGGGTTGGATATCAACCCGTATCGCAGTACCGAGACGGTTCAACTGCCGAACCACCGCCTGGTCCGTCAATAAAGCCCCTCTGTGGGAGTGAGCCTGCTCGCGATAACGGTAGCTCATTCAAAATAGATTTCGCCTGACACTCAGCCATCGCGAGCAGGCTCGCTCCCACAGGGAGACGGTGTTGCAAGACGCAGGCATGAAAAAGCCCCGCTAGCGATAGCGGGGCTTTTTTGCATCTGACAGGTTCAGATTCCGATATTGCCCAGGGTTTGAGCGATGTTGCGCAAGGTGCCGGCAATGACGGGGTGGTCGAGTTCAAAGCGTTCGACGGCCAGGTTGACGCCGTCAGCCAGGCTGGAATCCTTGGTTTTGGTTTCCAGTTCAATTTCCAGCTCGATCTGTTGCATCAGCGCGTGCAGATCCTCGCGCTCGGCTTCGGTAAGCGGGGGGTTCTGTTCCAATTGCTCGCGCAGAGTATCGAGTTGTTTTTGCAGTTCGCGGGCAGGCATGGCGTTCTTCCTTTTATCGATAGGCACTGGCATAGACCGCAGCCTCGCGCCAAAGGTCTATGGCTGACCTTTAGATTAATCCACTTGCGCACAACCTGCATGATCTCGGTCAGGGCTTTTCGCCCTTGAGTCGGCGCAGGCTGATATCGGCCAGACAGGTATCGAGTTCACCCAGATGATCGATCACCGAGTGCACGCCCAATTTGAATAACTGCATCGTCGCCTTGCCGCGTAAATGCTCGCGTTCTTTTTGGCTCAGTGCGTGCCATTCGATGGGGGCGAGGCCGCAGAGCGAGCCGCAGGACGCCAGCCCGATCGTCCACAACCCGGCATTCAGGCCTGATTGCAGCAACCGTGGTTCGCCGCTGACCAGTACGCAGCCATCCAGACGTTCTACATTCATCGCCATCAAGGCTTGCCAACAGGCGTTCGGTGCGGGCCATGGTTTGATTGTTGCGGGGTGTTGCGAAGAACTGATCCAGGACGGCAGGGTTGCGGCCAGTGAATGGCTGAGGGCAGCGGGTAGCTCGTCGAGCCAGGCGCAAGGGATTTGCTGGCGCTGCAAACTGCGCAGGCTGTCCAGCGCACCGGGGGTGGCCTCGGCGTGCTCCGCAGAATAAACCCCGTATTGGCGAGTCCGGGCGCCGAAATCTACCAGACAACCGCTGAGGCCGAACAAGACGGCAGTCAAGCCGGGTGCTGCAATGGGCAAGGTTTCAGCGTTTGGCATATCAACGTCCCTGAAATAGTGACAAGGTTATGCGGCGTCAGTGACAGTTGAGTGACATTGATGTGAAGCGCTCCCAATGAACATGATTCATCTGTAGGCGAATGCGCGCGATGCTGCCTAAACCGGCTTTTCCGTCTTATACTCACCAGCTTAACGCCCGGGCCAAGTGCCCGCGCCAGTAATAGTCCAGGGGGTTTTTCTATGCGCTTGAGCAAACATTTCGCTCAGCTTTGTGTGTGTGCCGGCGTGTTGCTGGTTCCGTTTGTGGCCCAGGCTGCTCCGGAAGATGACCCTTGGGAAAGCGTTAACCGTCCGATCTTCAAGTTCAACGATGTGATCGACACCTATGCCCTCAAGCCTGTTGCTCAGGGCTATCAGTTCATAACGCCGCAGTTTCTGGAAGACGGCATTCACAACATGTTCCGCAACGTCGGTGATGTCACCAACCTGGTGAACGACATTCTGCAGGTCAAACCGGTTGCGGCGGGCACCGACACAGCGCGCATCATCTTCAACACCACGTTCGGTCTGCTGGGCTTTTTCGACGTAGGCACCAAGATGGGCCTGCATCGCAACGACGAAGATTTCGGGCAAACCCTCGGCTATTGGGGTGTCGGTAGCGGTCCTTACGTGGTGCTGCCATTGCTGGGGCCTAGCACCGTGCGTGATGCGCCTTCCAAGCTCGTCGACAGCTACACCGGTCCGTACCCGTACATCGACGACGTGTCGGTGCGTAACACGGTCTTCGGCCTGAACATCGTCGACACGCGCGCCAGCTTGCTGTCGAGCGAAAAACTGATCACCGGGGACAAGTACATCTTTATTCGTAATGCGTACTTGCAGAACCGCGAATTCAAAGTCAAAGACGGCCAGGTCGAAGACGATTTTTAATCTCGATCGCTAATGCGAAGAAGGCGGCCATTGGGCCGCCTTCTTTCGTTTGGATCCGGCCTATGCGCACCACCTCGGCATCGACTCGCATGCCGATGAAAGCGCGCTTTTCGCTGCAGTCCTGTCCGGTTTGGCTCATGGGCTCAACCTTACATTGGGTTACGGAATTGTCTGTTCTTATAACTCCCGGTGATTTGACAAATAAAGACGTCAAGCGACCATCGGCGTGAGCTTGAAACGCCCCGCGGATGGGAGTACCGTCTGCGCCTTAGAAGGGCACCTCTGGTGGACGTGTGAGTAGGGCAAACGCTCGAAAACGGTGCGACAGAGTGGCTAGAAAGCGAATCCAGTAGTGTGAGCCGGGCTAAATCCCGTGCCTGCTACGCCAACCTAATTCTGGCGCCGTTTGCCCACATGCCAAAAACCAGTGCCACGCTGCTGATAATCGATGATGACGAAGTAGTGCGCGCGAGTCTCGCGGCCTATTTGGAAGACAGTGGTTTCAGTGTCCTGCAGGCCAGCAATGGCCAGCAGGGTCTTCAGGTATTCGAGCAAGACAAGCCCGACCTGGTCATCTGCGATCTGCGCATGCCGCAGATGGGCGGACTCGAACTTATCCGCCAGGTCACTGAGCGGTCTCCGCAAACCCCTGTGATTGTGGTCTCGGGTGCCGGCGTGATGAACGACGCGGTCGAGGCGTTGCGCCTGGGCGCAGCGGATTACCTGATCAAGCCTCTCGAAGATCTGGCTGTGCTCGAGCATTCTGTGCGCCGAGCCCTGGATCGCGCGCGTCTGCTGCTGGAAAACCAGCGCTACCGCGAGAAGCTGGAAAAGGCCAACCGTGAACTCGCCGCCAGCCTGAACCTGCTCCAGGAAGACCAGAACGCCGGTCGGCAAGTGCAGATGAACATGCTGCCGGTCAGCCCCTGGACCATCGACGAGTTCCAGTTTGCGCACCAGATCATCCCGTCGCTGTACCTGTCGGGTGATTTTGTTGACTATTTTCGGGTCGACGAGCGTCGGGTAGCGTTCTACCTGGCAGACGTTTCCGGGCATGGCGCCTCTTCAGCCTTCGTTACCGTACTGCTGAAGTTCATGACCACGCGCTTGCTGTTTGAATCCAAGCGCAGCGGCACATTGCCGGAATTCAAGCCTTCAGAGGTCCTTGGTCATATCAACCGAGGCCTGATCAGTTGTAAGCTGGGTAAACACGTCACAATGGTCGGTGGAGTCATCGACGAGGAGACAGGTTTGTTGACCTATAGCATCGGTGGTCATTTGCCGTTGCCTGTGTTGTACACGCCAGACAGTGTTCGTTATCTGGAAGGGCGTGGTCTGCCGGTGGGCCTCTTCAATGAAGCCACCTACGAAGACCACGTACTGGAGCTGCCGCCAACGTTCAGCCTGACGCTGATGTCTGATGGCATTCTGGACCTTTTGCCAGAACCCACACTCAAAGAAAAAGAAGCGGCGTTGCCCCAACGGGTCAAGGCTGCGGGCGGCACCCTGGATGGGCTGCGGCAGGTTTTTGGATTGGCCACGCTTGGGGAGATGCCGGATGATATCGCCCTGTTGGTGTTGAGCAGGAATCTTTAATGAGTACCGGTAGAATCCAGTTCGCCGAGCAGGATGGCACTTTCGTCCTGAAATTCGTCGGTGAAGTTCGCCTGACCCTGTGTTCGGCGTTGGATGCGACTATTGATCGTATCTTTACCGCTTTGAACTTCAACGCGATCGTGATCGACCTGACCGAAACACGCAGCATCGACAGCACCACCCTTGGTCTGCTGGCCAAATTGTCGATCTTGTCGCGGCAAAAGGTCGGCCTGCTGCCGACTGTCGTCACCACCCACGAAGACATCACCCGTCTGCTGGAGTCCATGGGCTTCGAGCAAGTGTTTAACATCGTTGACCAACCCGTGCCGTGCCCGGAATGCCTGGACGACCTGCCAGACCAGGACCAGTCCGAAGAAGTGGTGCGGATCAAAGTCCTCGAAGCACACAAAATCCTCATGGGGCTGAACGACCACAATCGCGAAGCGTTCCATGATCTGGTGAATGCGCTCGAGCGTCACTGATCAGGCGCGCAGTTAAACCACCAGGCACAAAAAAGGGCGAACCACCAAGGTTCGCCCTTTTTGCATCACCTGGAGCTAGATCACAGCTTGTCCTGCAACAACGCCTCAAGTTTCTCCTGATCCCGAGCAAACTGTCGAATACCCTCAGCCAGTTTCTCAGTCGCCATCGCATCCTCGTTGGATAGCCAACGGAACTGCGCTTCATTCAGGCTCAGGCGCGCTTCACCTGCATGCCCAGGCGTCAGCTTGCGCTCCAGCTTGCCCGTATCCGCCGCCAGTTTCTCCAGCAGGTCCGGGCTGATGGTCAGGCGATCACAACCGGCCAACTGCTCGATCTGACTAAGGTTGCGGAAGCTTGCGCCCATCACCACAGTCTTGTAGTCATTGGCCTTGTAGTAGTTGTAAATCCGCGTTACCGACTGCACGCCTGGATCATCCGCGCCTGTGTAGTCGTTACCGTTGGCTTTCTTGTACCAGTCGTAAATCCGGCCTACGAACGGCGAGATCAGGAACACACCGGCATCGGCACACGCTGCCGCCTGAGCAAAGGAGAACAGCAGCGTCAGGTTGGTCTGGATGCCTTCTTTTTCCAATGTCTCTGCGGCGCGGATGCCTTCCCAGGTGGAGGCGATCTTGATCAATACGCGGTCACGGCCGATGCCGGCCTTGTCGTACAGCTCGATCAGACGGTGAGCGCGCTTCAATACGGCATCAGTGTCGAACGACAGGCGCGCATCCACTTCGGTAGAAATACGGCCCGGTACCACTTTCAGAATCTCTTGCCCGACCGCAACGCCGAAACGGTCGCTGGCCAGGCCCACATCGCCTTTGCAGTCATGAACACAGGCGTTCAGCAATTCGGCGTACGCAGGGATGGCCGCGGCTTTGAGCAGCAGGGAAGGGTTGGTCGTAGCGTCCACCGGTTTAACGCGAGCGATTGCTTCGAAGTCGCCAGTATCGGCAACCACGGTGGTCATTTGTTTAAGTTGTTCCAGCTTGGAAGTCATGGGCGTGCTCTGTCCTGTGGGTCTAATGACATTACCCGAGCGCTGACAGCCACTCAAGGGCGCATGTACGTATCGATGGCCCCAGCGGCAACAACCTGAAAACGGCTGTTTGAATGGCGGGGCGCGCTATCGGTAAATACGATGCCAAATCAGCGCACAGGTTCAACCCGGGCGACCGTTAGCGGCCCTCCAACAACTCCGCCGCCTGATCCAGCAACACCAAAGGCTCTTTAGCCTTATGAATATCCACCGACAACAACTGCCGAAACTTGCGCGCCCCCGGGAACCCGGTGCCCAGCCCCAGCACATGCCGGGTGATATGGTGCATCGAACCACCCGCATCGATGTGCGCGGCGATATAAGGCCGCAACTGCGCCAGTGCCTCGGCCCGTGTGATCACCGGTGCCGTGCTGCCGAACAGCTGCTGATCCACCTCAGCCATCACATAAGGATTGTGATACGCCTCCCGACCCAGCATCACACCGTCGAACGTCTGCAAATGCTCGTGACAAGCCTCCAGCGTCTTGATCCCGCCGTTGAGAATAATCTCCAGGTCCGGAAAATCTGTCTTCAACCGTGCCGCCACGTCATAACGCAGGGGCGGAATATCCCGGTTCTCCTTCGGCGACAACCCCTCCAGAATCGCAATCCGCGCATGCACCGTAAAACTCGTACACCCGGCATCCCGAACCGTACCGACGAAATCACACAACTGCTCGTAACTGTCCCGCCCATTAATCCCGATGCGGTGCTTCACTGTCACCGGAATCGACACCGCATCACGCATCGCCTTCACACAATCAGCCACCAACTGCGGATGCCCCATCAGGCAGGCGCCGATCATGTTGTTCTGCACGCGGTCACTCGGGCAGCCGACGTTGAGATTTACCTCGTCGTAGCCGTGGTCTTGGGCCATGCGGGCGCAGGCGGCAAGGTCGAGGGGGACGCTGCCGCCGAGTTGTAGCGCGAGCGGGTGTTCAGCTTCGTTGTGACGGAGGAAACGGTCGTGATCGCCGTTTAGGAGCGCGCCGGTGGTGACCATTTCGGTGTAGAGGAGGGCGTTTTTCGACAATAGGCGTAGGAAAAAACGGCAATGTTTATCAGTCCAATCCATCATCGGCGCTACACTGAAGCGGCGAGACGGCTCGGAACGGGAGTTGCCGGTATTTACGGGGGCTTCAGCTTTTTCGGATTTCATTGATACTGATCTTTTATACAGCGGTTTTTACCCATATCTCCTTGTTTTTCGAGGTCGGTTGCTACAATGTAGCAACTGAAATCAGCCATGTAGCAACTGGAAATGGGCACGATCACATCTCGCAAGCGCAAGGACAATTCGACGGCCTACACGGCGCAGATACGGATCAATCGGGATGGGCGCACAGTCTATCAGGAAAGCCAGACCTTCGACCGCAAGCAGGTCGCCCAGGTCTGGATCAAACGCCGGGAGACGGAGCTGGCCGAGCCCGGCGCGATCGAGCGGGCGAACCGCAAGGGTGTGACGATCAGGCAGATGATCGAGCAGTACCTGAAGGAGTACGAAAAGGTCCGTCCGTTGGGCAAAACCAAAAGAGCGACGCTGAACGCGATCAAGGACACCTGGTTGGGCGAGCTAGACGACTCGGCCCTGACCAGTCAGAAGCTGGTGAAGTTCGCGCAGTGGCGCATGAGCGATGAGGGCGGCGGCATTCAGGCACAGACGGTGGGCAACGATCTGTCCCACCTCGGAGCGGTGTTATCTGTGGCGCGGCCGGCTTGGGGATATGCGATTGATCCGCTGGCCATGCCGGACGCGCGCAAGGTGTTGCGCAAGCTGGGCATGGTCAGCAAGAGCAAGGAGCGCAACCGCCGGCCGACGCTGACGGAGCTGGACAAGTTGATGGTGCATTACTTCGAGATGCAGACTCGACGCAAAGCCCAGATCGACATGCCGAAGCTGATCGCCTTCGCGATCTTTTCGACGCGCCGGCAGGAGGAGATCACCCGAATACGTTGGGACGATCTCGACTGCGCCCGGCAAGCGGTGCTGGTGCGGGACATGAAGAACCCCGGGCAGAAGATCGGCAATGACGTGTGGTGTCATCTTCCCGATGAGGCATGGGCGATCATTCAAGCTATGCCGAAAGTGGCCGATGAAATCTTTCCGTATAACGGCAAGTCGGTGTCGGCTTCCTTCACCCGGGCTTGCCCGCTCCTAGGTATCAAGGACCTGCACTTCCATGACCTGCGGCACGAAGGGGTGAGTCGGCTGTTCGAGATGGACTGGGACATTCCCAGAGTGTCGAGCGTGTCCGGGCATCGGGACTGGAATTCGCTTCGTCGTTATACCCATCTTCGAGGCAATGGGGATGCCTATTTGAACTGGGCCTGGTTAAAAAGGATTTTGGTGTAAATGTCTAACGCTTTTAAGTCGAATGTCGTTGTTGATAAGTCCTATCTGCAGGCGGTATCCAAGGAAAGTATGACCGAGTTGGCATCAGCGCACGGGTTGTTGATGACTGAGGCTATGCTGTATGAGTTGGTGAAAGGTACCGATGCCGACAGGGCAAAGTGGTTCTACAAGTTCCCGGATGTGGCGAGACCGTTCGAATTGATTCCGACTCCGGGCGTTCTGATGCGCCACGAACAGCGAAGCAATGCAGCCTGCGGTTTGCCCAGCAGCCATGTACGGAATATCGATCACTCGCATACGGCGTTGTATCGGAATCCGGGTTATTCGGTTCCGGAGGACCTGATCAAGGCCCTAGATAGGAAAAGGAAGGAAATCGACGAGGATACCGATCAGATGCTATCGCTGATCGACAGTATTCCGATCCTGTTTCCAGAATTTGAGCTAGCGCTTGAGAAGGACTATCTCGCTCTAAAGCGGAAGGCTCAGGATAAGATTTTTACCGATGTTGATTTTGTGCGGCATAAGGCAGAGTTGCTGTTGAAGCAATCTCCGTTTTTTTCATCAACCAATGTCGCCAGAATTGACCATGAGTGGATCACCTTCAGATGGCTTCAGGTGGGATTGCTGTTTGTCCTGGATCTCAAGGTTAAATACCCTGGTGGTATCGCGTCTGTCATGACGCCCAAGCTGAGAGAACGCATCAGGCACGATGTTCTGGACGCTCAGTATCTGATGATGGGGCTGCTGGAAGGGGCTCTCGCCACGAAAGAGAAAAAATTGTGTGAGTGGTGGTTGAAGCTCAAACCGGATGGTGTTCTCTATAATTAGGACGTTTCGCAAAGAAGGAGAGCGTGAGCTCTCCTTCTTTGGTTTGCTCCTCAGGCAACCCTGCCCATCAATTGATTCTGCTCGCGAGTGGCCTTTTCACGCTGTCGATCAATGTAGTCGGCAAGATCCTTCAGGTGGATGCCCAGCCCGGCTTTCTGGCTATTGGCACCTAGGCGAACCACAGGTATATCGATCTCTCCCGACAAGCGCTTATGCTTGAATTTCTCCACGGTCAGATTCATGTAATCGGCGCATACGCGATCCAGGGAAATAACTGCCTGACCGTTGTACTGGGCCATCAACAGGAAAAGGGTGTTCATGCGGCCTCCTGGTTATTGTCTGTTGAAAAGTAGGTTGAATGCGCTCGCTGCCACGATTGGAACCTGTCCGTTGCCAATGGCTTTAAGTCGGTCCAGCCGATAGGCCACCCCATCAGCCACTCGGCCCAGTCCGGGTTCAGATGACCACCATCCAGTGCCATCACTGCATGATCCAGGCGATCGTTTGTGCGGTTTGCCCCGGATCGGCGAGTCAATGCGGCAGGAGAGGACCCCTTGGCCATGCTCGCCACCGGCGTTGGCCAGCGCCTGCGTGCTGTCCTCTGCAATGAGCCAGATTCGATTCCGCTGATGCGGAGCGGCGAAGTCAGCCGCTCCGATAACACCCCATTGCGCGTCATACCCCATTTCGGCAAGGTCACCGAGCACGACGGCAAGACCTCTTCCCACAAGCAACGGTGAGTTCTCCAACTCGACGTAGCGCGGTCGTACCTCATCGGTAATTCGTGCCATCTGTCTCCACAGTCCAGAGCGTGCGCCGGCGATGCCCAGACCATTGCCCGCGGCCGAGATGTCCTGACAAGGAAATCCTCCCGAAACCACGTCAACAAGGCCTCGCCATGGTCGTCCGTCAAAACTGCACACGTCAGACCAAATCGGGAAAGGCGGGAGCAATCCATCGGTTTGTCGTTGCGCCAGAATCTGTGCGACGTAGGCATCACGCTCAACGGCGCAGACGGTGCGCCAGCCGAGGAGCTGGCCGCCGAGTATTCCGCCACCAGCGCCTGCGAAAAGAGCCAGCTCATTCACGCGGCCTCCAATGAAGGACGCTTATACCCCTGAGCAAGCTGCGCGGGCGGGCGATTCTGAGCGGTTAGCGTTGCATTGGGTGTGGCTGCCTCGCGCAGCTTTTCGTGGGGTATAAGCGCCTCGGTGGTGCTGCTGGAAGAGGCAATAATGCCTGCTGCTTCGCAGCAGAGACTGTTTGTTTCTAGTGTGGAGACGCTGGTTTCTTTGCAGAGCAAAGCGGTCGTGGATTGGGTGTTGTACCGGCCCTTTTGCTTGCCGCTTTCCTCTGAGTTTTGGTTGCGCGTTGGTTCGTCAGCCGCTGGTAAAGCGTGTGCCGTGTAGCGAGGGCTGTCGGGTTGAGTGAGGTTCTCGGTCATGCGGCGTCTCCTGCATTGAAAGGAGCCAATTGCTGAGCCATGTCGAGTGCCTTATCACGTAGTCCGCGGGTGTCGCGCTCTAGCTTTTTACCTGTGCGGAAGGCACTAAATGTTTCTGCAGCAATCCGAAGTTTTTCGGCGATTTCCAGCAGTGCCAGGTGTTCAGGGCCGCCGAACGCCAGCGCTACTTCCAGACGTTTGCTGTAGTGCGCCAAGCGGGTACGGTCGGCCGTGATGAAGTGGAGGGACGCCTTCAATTCGCGAATGTTCTTGGCGCTTGCGGCGTGCTGGATCTCTTGTCCTTCCTCCATGCCAGTTGATTTGCCGTCGCTGTAACCCATTCTGTAGCCCGCCCAGACAAGGAGGGCGGCGAGGGCGATCAGGGCGATGAGTGCGCAGATCTGAATTGCGGTCATGTGGTGTGCTCTTGGTGATCTCATTGGCTGGTGGTGGCAGTCGTTCGGTTTTGTGGGTGTTAATCGTTGGTGTCGTCCTGCTGTCGCTGCATGTCTTCGTCGGCCTTGTAGGCGCGGATGTCGATCAATGAGGCGACGTGCCGGATGTGGGCGTACTTCGGTGCCTTGCGGCTGGTGTCCAGCGTGGTGATGGGGAGCTGGATGCGGCCGCTGCTGATCTCGGCCACGAACGATTGCTCGTTGAGGTTGCGGAAGTACTGCTCGCGCACTTTGTCGAGCGGGATCAGGACGTCGCCGAAGATGCGGTAGAGCAGTTCGACGGTGGCTGACTCCGGTGCCGGGTGCAGGAGCAGCGGGTTTTGCGCTGTGTTACTCATGGCTTTGTTGGGCCTCTTTGCTTTGTTTTCTGGCCGGGTGGTTCCAGGCGTTTAGGCAGTGCCGTTTGGTCAGCTCGCGCAGATGTTCGGGCACTTCGAGGAGCGCGGCGTTTCGCTCCTCTCGTGTCCGCATGGCGATGATCTGGCGGGCGTATTCCCTAGGCCACGTCACGGTTGTCTGCCGGGATGGCGGGTAGCTCGATCCCCAACTGCTCGGCCAACCAGCGGATACCGGGCTGCTTGATCCGGGTCGATTGGCTGTATTGCATGCCGAGCTGATCGTGGTACCAGTGGCCATCCTTGACCCGCAGATAGTCGCGATCACGATTGGGGTAGGCAGGTAGGTTCCGCTTGTTGAGCAGGCCTTTCTCTCGCATGCTTGCAATGAGCTTCGGGCGAGTCAGCCCCAGGTGAGTTGCGGCTTGGGCGAGGGTGCGTTCCATGGCGTCCCCCTCATGCCGCGTGCGCGGCGGGGGTGGCCGCTGCAGCGAGATGGTTGATGGATTCAGTGACCTTGCCGTAGATCTCGACATCGCTCCCGTACACGGTGAAGCATCGGGTGTGCGGGCTTTTGTTACCGATGCTCAGAATGGTGGTGACACCTGAGCGCGATTGAGTACGGTGCAGTGCAACCTGAATGGGGTAATCGAAGCCCATGTCGAGGTTAAGTACGCCGCCGGTGCGTATTAGTTCGAATACGCGTTGTTTGTCTGAGACTTCAAAGCGACCGTATTCGCGACTGGCATGCGGGCGGTGTATCAGGTCGCTAGTGTTGCTCGCGTCAAACGGGCCGTTGGCGATCTCCTCGATGAAGTCAGCCAGTTTGAGGTGCGTTTTCTTGTCGTTCGGCAGGGTCAGCGTGTGGCGTTCGTTGCCCAGTTCGACGACGAAAGTGCTCTCTGTTGTACCGCGTTCGATTTTGAGACGGAACGCAAGGCACTCGCGTTTGGGCGCTGTCCGGAGGACGTGGTTGAAGGTCTCGGTCAGATTGACCTGGGCGTTGAGCAACTGCAGGGTGCGGTTGTCGATTTTGTATTTGATCATGCCGCACGCCCTCCGCCATTTGGATCGGATGGCGATGGAGCCGCGCCTACATTTTGCTTTGGTCTGCTTATGACAAACATGCAGCCGCCCTCGCGTGCGATGCGGCGAGCCTCGAAAATTCGAGAGAGGTTAGTTACGGTAGGGTGGATGTGCACAGTGGCTGTGATGGACATAGTCTCGTATCGCTCTGTGGTGGAAGAGTGACAACAAGATCAACCAAAAGCGCTACAAATGTCAACTGGTGGTTGATATTTTGATCTGAGCCACCGCTGATGCCGCATTGCTATCGTCCAATCAACATCTCAGATAAGCTCAGATTTACAAGGTGCCCTAAGAGGCATTAGAGAAAGGGCCAATGGATCTAGGGTGAGTAAATGGACGAAAAGGTGCCCCTGCCAACGACGTCGATGAGCGACGAGGCAGCTGTTTATTCGGCGTTTGGAATTCCCATTCCCAAGATTGACCGCATTAAGATTTTTAGCGCTAGTCAATGGGAAGACTTCACTCTCGAATGGGTTGATTCGATCCGTGAAAATTATAAAGAGGTGGAGCGTTGTGGTGGTGCGGGAGACATGGGTAGGGACATTATCGCTACTGATATAGTCGATCCTGATGTTTGGGATAATTATCAATGTAAGCACTACAAAAGTGGATTGACACCATCTGACATATGGGTGGAGTTGGGTAAGTTAGTTTATTATACGTTTATTGGGGAGTATCGCTATCCAAGGAAGTACTATTTCATCGCGCCCCAAGGAGCTGGGACTAAGTTATCGAACCTGTTGAAAAAGCCTAAGCTGCTAAAAGAGCAATTAAAGCTCCAGTGGAAAGATCAGTGTGAAAAGAGGATAACGTCAACAACTGATATTGTTCTTGCTGGGGGTATTGAAAGCTATCTAGATGGCTTGGATTTTGCAATTTTTCATGCGGTACCTCCCCTTCGTATAATTGAGCAGCACGCTAAAACACGTTGGCATGCTGCACGTTTTGGGGGGGGATTACCTTTGCGTCCGACAGTAGAGACGCCTCCAGAAGAAATTGCAAATGAAGAAGTGAATTATGTAAAGGCTTTGTTAGATGTGTATGGTGAGGCTTTGTCCACAGTGGTTAGCTCTGTAAAGGATTTGACTGCTTATAAAAAATATAATCGGCATTTCAGCTCTTCACGTTTTGAATTCTACAGTGCTGAAGCCCTGCGCACCTTCTCTCGAGATACGCTTCCGCCAGGCCCTTTTACTAAGCTGCAATTTCTAGTAAGGGCAGGTGTGGCAGACGTACTGGATGCGGATCATGACCTAAAATTTTTGCGTTTGACGTCGGTTACTAACTTCGCGGCATTATTGCCTATTACCGACAACCCCTTGGTTGAGCGCCTTACAATTTTAGACAAGAAAGGTATTTGCCATCAGTTAGTAAATGATGGTGAGTTTGGTTGGGGGGCTAATGATGAATGAAGCTGCGGAGTTTTCGCAATATAATGGCCCCCTCGAGGTGGGTTTAAGGGCGTTAGCTGTTCTCACTGAAGATTATCCTTCTGCGTATTCATTGCAGCGTTTAGTAATATTAGATTACTTAATAGTGCATTCTGATGATCTAAATTTTGGACCTGTGGGTCTGCATCCGCAGACTCCTCATAGGAGTGGGGAGCTATTGGTGAGGCGGGCTGCTCTCGAGAAAGGTCTTCTTTTATATCAAAGCAAAGGGCTTATTGAGAGAAAGTTCATGGAGAATGGTGTTTTGTACTCGGCTACCGAAAAATCTGGTTCTTTTATGGATGTGCTCAACGCAGGCTATTCGCTAAAACTTCGTGATAGGGCTGGGTGGTTGGTGGATCGTTTCAAGGAACAGTCGGATCAAGCACTTTCTGAATTAGTAAGGAAAGAGGCGGGTGACTGGGGGGCTGAATTTGAAATGGCACCGGCTCTAAAAAAAGGACTTGAGTTATGAAGGGGTTTCAGATTTCCAGTTTGACATTGTCTGGAGCCTCCGTGCCGAATGCGGAGGTGATTTTCAGGACGGGACTAAACGTAATATCCGGGCCGTCAGATACTGGAAAAACGTTCATTGTTCAATGCATTGATTATCTTCTAGGTGCTAGTAAAGTACCTAAGAGTGTGCCTGAAGCGTCTTTTTATGAAAGTGCAGAACTTTGCTTGATTGAAATCGATACTGGGGAAGAAGTAAGAATTTCGCGAAGCTTAAAAACTGCCGGGAAATTCAAGGTCGTAAGGTCAACCGAGACATTTTATCTGGCAGCGAAGCATAAGGCTGGTGACTCACAAACCCTATCTAATTTTCTTCTGAAAATGTCTGGTTTCATAGACAAGCGGGTCAGGGTTAATAAAGACGGTAAAGTCAGGGAGCTTAGTTTTAGAGATGTCGCTCGTCTGATAATCGTTGATGAAGAATCAATAATCAAGGAGATATCGCCTGCGCTCACAGGGCAATACATTTCTGCAACCGCGGAAAGTTCTGTTTTTCGATTGTTGTTGACTGGAGTTGATGCATCTTTGATAGAGGGGGTCGAAGAGCAGAAGCTCTCTCCTTTGAAGCAGTTAGGTAAAGTCGAGTTATTAAGCTATTTGCTGGAGGAGAATAATAAAAAAATTGATTCTTTGTCGCTTTCAATTCCTGCGTGGGAATATGCGTATGAGGAGTCTAAAAGAGTTGATGTTGTCTACAAAGATACGGAATTGGCGCTGCAGGCTGATAATGAAATTTCGTATTTTCTTGAGGCTCGTCGGAGAGATGTTCTGATTGAGGTGTATAAAGTTGAGTCAAGAGTAGATGTTTTGGCAGAGCTGAAGAATCGTTTTGCATTGTTAAAGCAACAGTACATCTCGGATCTTGCAAGGCTGCAAAGTATTGCTGAGGTCAGCTTTCGACTTGACCAAATGGGGGAGGAAAACTGTCCAGTCTGTGGTGCGTTATCTGACCATCAGGCTCATGATCATGAACGGGTTGGCCCCTCTCATGAGGAAATAACTCTGTCATGTAAAGCAGAGATAAGGAAAATCAACTCTTTATTATCTGATCTGGACGACACCAGGATAGATAATGAATCACAAATTGATGAGTTTAGCCAAGAGCTTAGAATGTTAAAGGCTGAGCTGAATTTTATTGGTGAAGAGCTGGATGGGCTGATTAAGCCAAAAATTGAAGCAGCGCTGAATGCTTTTCTCCACATTCAGGGTGAGCGAGATTTATATAACAGAGCGCTCGACTTGTTTGCTCGTGCTCATGAACTTGAGGATATGCTGTTAGAGATTGAAGGTGCTGATAATTCCACAACAGAAGGAATGCCATCTCCAAAATTGGGTGCTGGAGAGGTGAGTGAATTTATCTCTGAAGTTGAAACGTTGCTAGCAGAGTGGAATTTCCCAAACCATGGTCGGGTAGGTTTTAGTGAGAAAGAACAAGATATAGTGCTAATTGATAGAGCTAGATCTAGCCATGGTAAAGGCGTCCGCGCTATTACTCATGCGGCTTTCTCTCTTTCCCTGCTTCTGCATTGCATAAAGAAGCATTTGCCACATCCGGGCGTTGTAATTATCGATTCGCCGTTGGTTGTATATCGTGAGCCTGATACTGATGAGGTCGGCTTTACTCATGAGGTTAAAGACTCGTTCTACCGATCACTAGCAAAAAACTTTAGAGAGCAGCAGGTGATAGTGGTGGAAAATGACGAGCCACCTAAGGATATTGAAGAATTTGCATGTTTAATTAAATTCACCGCATCATCTAGTGGTAGAGGCGGCTTCATACCTTCTTGATGTTTGTCCGAGCCAATTTATGTTGGCTCGGATTTTTATTGCAGTAATTTTTTTGTCACTCGGGAACGAATGTTCCTACTACTTTGCCGCAAATATGCGTTTCTTCGGTAATTTCGATGATCGGATATTGAGGGTTGATAGGCCTCAGGAATTGTCTACCCGCATCTTCTACTAAAACTTTAAATGTGGCTTCATTGGTGCGCGGAAGCCGAGCTATTACGCGATCACCCGTCTTGGTTTCTGCGTCAGGGTCTACAAAGATAATGCAGCCTGTTGGATAGCTACGCCCGGGTCCTGGGTTTGTCATCGAGTCGCCTAGAACTTTCAATGCATACCCTTGATCACTGATCGGGACGGGACAGGATAACCAAGAATCAGCATCATATGATTCAAAGTTTGAAATCGCCTCACACCAAGCCCCTGCCTGCACCCAGGAGATCAACGGGACCTTGCCAAAGTGTTGCCCCACTTCGCTGACATTACTCCCATCACCGACTATTAGGTGGTGAATATTGCTCTCACCAGTCTGTGCCTTCGGTAACACGCCATACTCCAGCCATTCTCTGCGCACTTTTAACCATGAGCAAAGCGCAGTCATGCTGTCCGCTTCGGCCATCGCTTCGCCATTTAGCCATTTGCTTACTGCCTGAGTGGTCTTATTAACTCCTAAGCTCTTTAAATGGCGATGAATGTCGACACCCCGACCTCGGCTTCGTATACCGGCATCGTCGAGTGCTTCGTGTAGGCGCTCGCTGAACGCTGCGCGGAGAGTATTTTTATCAACCATGAGTTGAGAGTCTCATAAAGGTTGCGCAATAGTCAGTTGATCTATAACATCAACCGAGAGTTGATAAATGGAGGTTGTCATGTTGGACCCCGCAGATTTTCCTAGCGCGATTGCATTCGCGTTTGAAGCCGTAGGCGGCATCGGGGCCGCCGCGAAGGTATGCAATAGAAGCTATCAGGCATTGAACAAATGGCGTCAGGCTGCATGCCTCCCACGAACGGATTACACAGGTGAAACCAAATACGCTGAGCTATTGGCGACGGCAGGGAAGCAGAAAGGTAATGCCTTCCAAGCAACTTGGCTATTGAATGCATCGGCACCTCACAAAGCCGCAGCGTAGCAAGAAAAAAGGCGACCCAAAGGCCGCCCAGTTCCTCCCGGCACGCACCACCACAGCGCTGTCGGGTCGCGATAAAGGTATGCGGGCACACCACATGCAACCGTCTTCCTTTATCGCGCTTTTCCAAGGCTCGGAAGCCTTGGTGTTGCTGCCTCTTCCACCACAGATTTGGCAGCTGTTGCGCCAGGGGTGAGCAACGGATTGCTCGCCCTGGCACGGTGCCGGTATCGATCCCGAAGATCTAGCCGGCGTTTAGGCCTTTCAAGCCACGCGGCAAATGTATCACCACTGCACGCCGCGCGGCACTGGCAACTTACAAGGATTAATGCCATGAGCCGTATCATTCTGAGCTCTCTAGACCGGGCTCAGCGGGAAGTTTTGCCGCTCGATCTTGCGCTTTACCATGCCGCACGGGACTACCCCGGCGGCGCCGCTGCTATCGCCGCCACCACCGGCCGAAATGCGACCACGCTGCAGCACAAGCTGTCCCCAACCCACCCCAGCCATACGGTGAACATTCAAGAGTTCGGCGAGATTCTGGAGCTGACCAAGGATCGTCGCATTCTGGATGCGGTGCATGCATTGGTCGGTGACACGACTTGGCAGGAGCTGGCTGAGGCGTACACCAACGATATGCCCGAGACGCTGACCACCGGAATTGCCGAGTACTTCCGGCAAGTGGCGGATCTGGCGGATACATGGGCCAAGAGCATTGGCGACGGGGTTGTGTCCGATGAGGAACTGGCCGCAATTCGCCTGCAGGTGTTTCGTGGAATTCAGGGACTGTTGGGGTTGTTCAACCGCGCCACGTATGTCAACCAGACGACGCGGGGTGTTGATCGTGGCTGACATCGCGGATTTTGCTAATGACCTGGTGCAAGAGCGTATCGATCAGGCGCTCGCTGCACGCAACGCCGCTAAACCTGCAATGGCGGCGCATTCGTTTCTATTCTGTGAAAACTGCGACAGCCCAATCCCCGAGGGACGGCGTTTAGCTGTTCCTGGCTGCACGCAATGCGTGAGCTGCCAAGAGGTCGAGGAGATCATGGAGGCCATCCATGCTCGATGAAGTGTTGGGGCAATTCGCGGACTACGGCCTTGAGCCTGCGCAGCCGCTGGTGTTTGGCAAGCTGACCCGGTGTAAGACTTCGCAGGACAAGGGCAAGGAAAAGAATGGCTGGTATGTCGTCCATGAACAGCACACGGAGAGAGGCGAGACGCTGATCTTCGGTGCGTTCGGTGACTGGCGTTCAGGCGAGTCTCAGAAGATCAAGGTCAAGGCTGGGCGGATGTCGCCTGAAGAACGCGAAGTTATGCGCGCTCGGCAGGAAGAGGCCAAACGCCGCGCGGCTGAGATATCGGCTAACGCGGCACGTCGTGCCGCGAAGCGTGCAGCGGGTATGTTCAAACGCATGCCAGAGAAGGGCCGTAGCGGCTATCTGGATCGCAAGCAGATTGTGGGGTTCGGTGTTCGATATGCGCCGCGTACCGGTGCGTTTTTGGTGCCGATGAGCAATGTCCGCGATGAGATCGTCGGCTTGCAGGTGGTGTTCCCGACCATTCAAGAAGACACCGGACGGGATAAATCCTACTGGCCCTATGGTATGTCGAAGGAGGGCGCGTTTCACCTGATCGGGCCGCATCCAGATCCGGGTGAGCCGGTGCTGGTGTGTGAGGGATACGCTACCGGCGCAAGTCTGCATATGGCCACGTCACTGACTGTGGCCATTGCGTTTGATGCCGGGAATCTGTTGGTGGTTTGCAAGGCTATGCGCGAGCGGTTTGCCGGCTGTCCGCTGATCATCTGCCGCGATGATGATTGGAAGACCACGAAGCCCAATGGCGATGCCTGGAACCCCGGCGAAGAGAAGGCCAATAACGCGGCGCTGATCGTTGGTGGCCAGGTGGTTGCTCCGATCTTTTCCGGTGAGCGGGGAGCCAAGTGGACCGACTTCAACGACCTGCATGTCGCGGAAGGTTTGGAAGCTGTGCGCCGTCAGGTGTTGGCGGTGGTCAAGCCGCCGGCTGCTGGTGGCTGGAAAGACATGCTGGCCCGCAGTGAAAGCGGCGCGTTGATCGCGCACATGCAAAATGTCGAGTTGATCCTGGCCAATGATGAGCGTTGGGCCGGGGTCATTAGTTACAGTGCCTTCAGTTCGAAGATCGTAAAGCTGCGTGCGGCGCCTTATGGCGGCGGCACGGGCGATTGGGTGGACATTGATGATGTGCGGGTGATGAAGTGGCTCGCGCAGCAGTACAACTTGCGGGTCAAGGCTTCGCATGTGATCGAAGCGGTGAGTGTGGTTGCGCATGACCATGCGTTTCATCCAGTGCGGCAGTACCTGCGCAAGGTGCAGTGGGATCAGGTGCCCCGGCTTGAAAGTTGGCTTACCGATGTCATGGGCGTTAAGGCCACCGATTACACGAGCAAGGTCGGCAAACGCTGGATGTTGTCGGCGGTGGCGCGGGTGATGAAGCCTGGCTGCAAGGCTGACTCGGTGATGATTCTTGAGGGCGCGCAGGGCGCAGGTAAGTCCACCGCGATGAGCATTCTCGGCGGTGAGTGGTTTATGGACACGCCGTTTGCGCTGGGCGACAAGGACGGGTTTCAGGCGATTCGGGGCAAGTGGATCGTCGAGCTGGGCGAGCTGGACAGCTTCAACAAGGCTGAGAGTACGAAGGCCAAGCAGTTTTTTTCGGCGTCCACTGACACTTATCGCGAGAGCTACGGCCGCAGAACGATGGACGTGCCACGCCAGTGTGTTTTCGTGGGCACAACCAACCAAGACGAGTACCTGAAAGATGCCACCGGCAACCGGCGTTACTGGCCGGTCGCGTGTACCAAGGTCGATTTGGAGTTGTTGCGCTCGATGCGTGATCAGCTTTGGGCTGAGGCTGTGTTCTGCTACGACGCGGGCGATCTCTGGTGGGTGACGCTCGATGAGGCTGCAATGTTCGGCGAAGAGCAGGACGAGCGCTTTGTGGTGGATGAATGGGAAGGGCCAATTCTGACCTGGCTGGAAGAGTCGCAGATCGGTGAGACCACCACCGGGAGCGAGGTGCTGGCCAATGCGCTTAAATTGGACTTTGGGCATTGGGGCAAACCTGAGCAAATGCGGGTCGGGGCGATCATGCATCGGCTAGGTTGGCGGCGCGTGCGGTTGCCTGCATTGGTGAAGAGTGGACAGCGGCCTTGGGCTTACAAGAAGCCGACAGGGTGGGGCGGTGCATCGGCATTGCAGCGTGAAGCGTTCGAGGAGCCTTGTTTTGATTAAGGAGATCGATTCGCTGCTTCGGTTGTGGGCGCAGGAGCTGCATTCAGAACATTCGAAAGGAGGGCTGGCTGGGGGAAATATGGTTGCCATGATGATGGAGAGCAACGGGCAACTGATCAGGGGGCGACGTGCTTTCCGCGCGCCGCTGGAGAGTTCGTTGGACATTGAGCTGATCGTGACCAAGCACCTCTCGCCAGAGCTGGTGACGGTGGTGCGGGAGCATTACTGCACGCTCGATGTAGATATGCGCTTGCGGTATGCCCACTGCGGTTGTGGTCGCGACATGTACTACCAGCGCTTGCATGATGCGCATCTGCAGATCTTCGGCGTGATGATGGGGCTGGCTGCGTGACCCCAGGCATCGTTCCGGTTGTGGTTGTCCCACTGGCCCGTCTTGTCTCGCTGCGTTTTGATGCGGTGGGACAGGTGCGGGCCTTGTCGTTGTTGGGTTGTCCCACTGTCCCGCCTAGTAGCGCCTCCCGCTCGTGTGAGCGTAGCGAGCGAGCACTACGCGCTTACGCGCGAACGCGTGTTCATTAAATTTCTTCCTTTACACGAGACAGAAGAAAGATAAGTAGGACAGTGGGGCGATGCCCCGAATTCAGGCGCTCTCAGGTGTCCTACTTCGATTCTGAAAAGTGGGACGTATGGGACACCACCGCAGGAACAGAATGCCGGGGATGTGTATTCGCCGACATTCGCTAGGCGTTCACCCTACGTTGCCCACTTATTCACCGGGTGGCATTAAAACAGGGTTGCTGCCACCGGAATCGACCTGTAAAAAGTAGTCATCTTCGATAGGTGCGACCGCAAAGAGCGGCAGGCACCACACCACCAAACCCGGCCATTGCGCCGGGTTTTTGCGTTTAGGGGTTGGCGATGACAAACGAGCAACAAGCGCTGGCAGAAATGCCGATCTGGTTAGTGATCGTCCTGGCTCTGGTCGGTGGCGTATCGGGGGAGATGTGGCGGGCTGACAAAGATGGGGCGCGGGGCTGGGCCTTGTTGCGCCGCCTCGCGCTTCGGTCCGGGGCCTGCATTGTCTGCGGGGTGTCGGCGATGATGTTGATGATCGCGGCGGGTATGTCGCTCTGGACGGCGGGCGCCTTGGGTTGCCTCACCGCGATGGCGGGCGCGGATGTTGCCATCGGCTTGTACGAACGCTGGGCAGCCAAGCGGCTTGGCGTGTGCGATGTTCCGCCGAATGGCGGCGGGTCAGCCTGAAACCGCCGGGGACCCTGGGGTTATTCGGAGGGTACGGGGTCGGAAACCCGCGGGAAATTGTTAGCGGCAGCGTTGCCAGCTTACTGAAATTCAATCCATTGAAATTGATAGGTTTGCATTGAAAAGCCGTTGAAAAGGAGGGCTTATGACAGAACCAATGTACCTGTCTAAAAGCGCCTTCGCGGCTCGAATCGGCAGGGCGCCCAGTTACATCACCTGGCTGAAAAACAACAACCGCTTGGTGTTGACCGCCGATGGTAAGCAGGTCGATGTCTCAGCCAGCGAAGCATTGATTCGCGATACCGCCGATCCCAGCAAGGCCGCTGTCGCCGATCGCCATCAGCAGGATCGGCTCCAGCGTGACGTGTACAGCCAGTTATCCAGCCATGTCGAGCCGACTTCAACGGCTGCGCCGCCGCCCGCGATTACCCAGGCGGGGCCGCTACCCGATTTCCAGAAAGCCCGGGCACTGCGCGAACATAACCTGGCGCAGCTCGCCGAGATCGAACTGCACAAGGCCAAGGGGTCATTGGTGTCCATGTCGGCGGTTCAGACTGGCGCCTATAACGCCGGTCGCATGCTGCGCGATCAGCTGCTCGGCATGCCACCGCAACTGGCGCCCGAACTGGCGTCCATGACCGACCCGTGGGAAATCGAAAAGCACCTCACGGCGGCGATCCGCCGCTCACTGGAAGATGCCGAGCGCATGTCTTTGGCAGACCTTGAACATGCACTGACCCCGAGTTAAACCCATGCCCACAGAAATCCCTGACGGTGCAGAGGTGTACCGCGAGGCGTATTTCCGTGGGCTACGCCCTGATCCGGATGTCTGGATTGATCAGTGGGCCGATGAGTACATGCGCATCCCGCGTGACACCGGCGCCGCAGAGCCCGGTCAATACCGCACTTCGCGCACACCGTATGCCCGCGAGCCGATGCGTTGCCTGTCACCAGCTCACCCGTGCAAGCGTGTGATTACCATGGTCGCGTCGCAGTTGATGAAAACCCAGATTGGCCTCAACTGGATCGGCGGCTTGATGCACATGGCGCCGTCCAACATCCTGGCGCTGCTGCCGAGCCTCGGTTTGGCCAAACGCGTGTCGTCGCGAATTGGCAAAACAATCAAGGCGACTCCGGTGTTGCGTGAGCGGGTCGCTGCCAACCGCTCGCGCGACTCACGCAACACCATGGACACCAAGGAGTTCGAGGGTGGGACGTTGTACGTCACCACCGCCGGCTCAGCAGCCAACCTGTCGGAGCTCTCGGCGCGCTACGTGTATGGCGACGAGATCGACCGCTGGGAAGTGGACATCGGCGAGGAGGGCGATCCCATCGAGCTGGCGGAAACCCGGGGCAGTACTTTCGGCCGCAACGCCAAGTTCTATTTCTCCAGCTCGCCAACGATCAAGGGTGCCTCCCGCATTTCCGACCTGTTCGACGGCAGCGACCAGCGTCACTACTACGTGTCGTGTCCGAACTGCGGGCATATGCAAACGCTGGAATGGGAGCGCCTACATTACTCCAAGGATTTCAGCTTGGTGCATTACCAGTGCGCCGGCCCCGACTGTGACGTGCTGATCGAGGAGTATCACAAGGGCGAGATGCTGGCCCAGGGTGAATGGCGCTCCCATGCTGAGGGTGATGGCGAGACGGTGGGCTTCCATCTCAACGCGCTGTATTCACCGCTCGGCTGGATGGACTGGAAGTCGCTGGCCAAGCAATTTGAGAAAGCAAAAAAGGCCCAGGCGAAAGGCGATCTTGAGCCCATGCAGGTGTTTTACAACACCCGTTTGGCCAAGGTCTGGGATAGCGCGCAAGAGCAAACCAAAGCCGACGTATTGAGACAGCGTGCGCGGTTGGAGTGCTTCACCCTCGGCTCGCTACCGGCAGCGGTGCTAATGATCACTGGCTCCGTCGACGTTCAGGCCAACCGCTTGGAATTTATGGCGATGGGCTGGGGCGTCGGCATGGAGCGCTGGGTCGTCGATTACCAGGTGGTCTCGGGCGACCCCGCCGACGAACGCACGTGGGCGGCGCTGGATGAATTGCTCAAGGCCAAGTACCGCCATCCGTGCGGTGTAGGCCTCGGCATTCTTGCGGTGGCCGTCGACTCCGGCGGCCATCACACCGACGAGGTCTACCAGTTCTGCCGTGTGCGCCGTTGGCGCAACGTATTCGCCATCAAGGGCGCGAGCAAGCCTGGTAAACCGGTGATCGCTCAACGTCCCTCCATGGTCGATGTGACATGGAAGGGCCAGACCGAACGCAATGGGGCCGAACTGTGGTTCGTCGGTACCGACACGGCCAAGGACTGGATCTACAACCGCTATCCATTCGAAGCCGGCCCAGGTGCACTGCACTTTGCCTGCGACCTACCGGACGATTTCTTCGACCAATGCGTCGCCGAGCGCAAAGTCGCCCGTTACGTGCGTGGTCACAAGCGTATTGAGTGGGTCAAGGGCAAGGCTGAGCGCAACGAAGCGTTGGACCTGATGGTGTATTGCCTGGCGATGGCGCACTACCTCGGGCTCAACCGCTACAAGGAACACGACTGGGAGCGGGTGCGTCAGTCACTGGCGCAGTCGGGACTCTTTGACGAAGCGCTGGGCATCAAGCCTGTTCAAGGTGAACGCATCACCGGGCAAGCAACACCAGCAGCTGCAGCACAACCAGCTTCGCCACCCGTTGCTCCGATCGTGCAATCGCGACCCGCAGCACCGCCATCTCAACGCCGCAGCTCCAGCAGCGGTTACCTGAAGAGACGCTGATATGTCCTTTACCCAAAAGCACCTCGACGCAGTTGAGGCGGCCATCGCGCGCGGTGAAAAAGTCGTGCGCTACTCCGACCGTACCGTGGAGTACCGTACTGTCGACGAGCTGCTCAAGGCTCGCGAAGAAATCCGTACCTCGCTGATCAGCGCAGCTGGACCACGTTCTCGGGTGGTTCGGCTGTACCACGGAGGCAAGGGAATCTAATGGCCCGCCACTATCCGACGCTCACCCGTAACGGATTCGTGTTGCCGTCGAACATCAAAGCCAGTTACGAAGGCGCCGGGGAGGGGCGTCGCTCCACTGGCTGGGATGCGCCGGACAACGGAATCAACAGCATCAACACCCCGGCGTTGCGTAACCTGCGTTCGCGCTCGCGGGCAGCGGTCCGTAATGATCCATACGCTTACAACGTGATCGATAAGCGCGTCAGTAATTTGATCGGCACCGGCATCACACCTCGGCCAAAAACAGACGATGAAGTCCTGCGCCGATTGCTGCAGGAACTCTGGGACGACTGGGTCGATGAGTCGGATGCCGATGAACGCACCGACTTCTACGGCCAGCAGGCGCTGGTGGCCCGGACGGTTGAGACCTCGGGCGAATGCTTCGTGCGACTTCGACCGCGCGGTCTGGATGAAGGGCTCGCGGTACCGTTGCAGCTACAGATTCTGGCCCCCGAGTTTGTGCCACACGACAAGTTCGAAACCACCAAAACCGGCAACATGATTCGCGCTGGTATCGAATTCACCCCAGGCGGCAAACGCGTGGCGTACTGGATGTACCTGTCGCATCCCCGAGATGCCTCATCGCTGAACGCTGGCTACAACCAGTTGGTACGGGTGCCCGCCGCCCAGGTGCTGCATATCTTCGAGCCAGTCGAGCCCGGACAACTGCGTGGCGTGCCGCGCTTGTCGCCGGTGCTTAAACGCCTGCGCAGTCTCGACAACTACGACGACGCGGTGTTGTTTCGGCAGGAAGTGGCCAACCTGTTTGCCGGCTTCATCAGTCGACCGGCGCCGGACTCGGGTCCGGTGCCTAGAGATCCAGTTACCGGCCAGCCTCTCAGTTTGGATCGCGATGGCTTTACGCCGATGGTTGCGCTGGAGCCCGGCACCATGCAGGAGCTGGGGCCGGGTGAAGAGGTTGAATTCTCCAAGCCGCCGGACGCTGGCAACAACTATCCCGACTTCATGCGGCAGCAACTGATGGCGGCCGCAGCGGGTACGGGTACGCCGTACGAAATCCTCACCGGCGACATGCGCGAGGTCAACGATCGAGCACTGCGGGTCGTTCTCAACGAGTTTCGCCGCCGCCTGGAACAACTGCAATTCAGCGTTTACGTGCACCAATTCTGCCGCCCAGTGCGGGCGGCCTGGATGGACATGGCAGTGTTGTCCGGTGTGCTGGTGCTGGACGACTACGCCCAGCGACGCCGTCATTACCTGCGTACCCGTTGGGTTCCGCAAGGCTGGGCCTACATTCAGCCTGTGCAGGACGTTCAGGCGCGTCGCATGGAAGTGCAGGCCGGTTTCGCCTCGCGTAGCGAGATGGTCCTGCGCACCGGCTATGACGCCGAAACGGTCGATGCGGAAAACGCCGCCGACTTGGCCCGGGCCACAGCCCTTGGTCTGAATTACACCACCCTCGACGCGTTCGTCCCCCTCGACGACAAGGAGCAACCATGAGCAAGAAAACGCGACCACGCGTTTATAACCGGGCGGGCAAGCGCGTGCCGGTGCAGGACGATACCTGGTACACGGTGCAAGCCAGCGGTGACGCTGCTGAGCGAGTGATCGAGGTCTTCGTCTATGGCGAGATTGGCGGTTGGGGTATCACTGCCAATCAGTTCGTGCAGGATCTGCACGCGCTGGACGACGGCGTTTCGCCCGTGATCGCCGCCTTCAACAGCATCGGCGGTGACCTGTTCGACGGGTTGGCCATGCACAACGCATTGTCGCGGTTGGGTGAGCGCTGTACCGGTCGAGTTGATGCGCTGGCGGCGAGCGCGGCCAGCGTGGCGGTGTGCGGCGCGCACCGGGTGGTGATCGCGTCCAATGCCATGCTGATGATTCACAACCCTTGGACCTACGCGGCGGGGGATGCCGAAGACTTCCGCAAGGTGGCCGACGTCCTCGATCAGACGATGGAAGCGATCATTGCGGCCTACAAGGCCAAGGCGCCGGACATCGATGAGGAGGAGTTGCGACGTCTGGTTGCCGCTGAAACCTGGTTGACCGCCAGTGAAGCGGTGGCCTTGGGATTGGCTGATGAAATCGGTGACGGTGTCACGGTGAAGGCTTGTCTCGGTCATGGTGCCGTGTTGCAGCGTTACCAGCACGCACCGGCCGAATTGCTGGCTCAGCTCGACGAACCGCCAGAACCTGATCCGGATCTGCCGGCCAATGATCCGCCCCCTACACCACCTGTGATCGATTCGGCCAAGCTGGCCCTGATGATCACTCAGCGCTGTGCCGAGGCCGGCATCAACAACCTGATCGAGCCGCTGCTCAGCTCCACGAAGCTGGAAAGCGAAGCGATCGTTCAAGCCGGTCTGACCCGTGCCAAGGCCGTGAATGACCTTTGTGTTGCTGCACGGCTGCCGGAGTTCAGTGCTGAGTATGTATCCGCTGGGCTGGACGTCGCGGCGGTGCGGGCGCGGTTGTTCGACAAGATCGTCACCAGCGGCAAAGGTTTCGAAATTGATAACAGCTTGCCGCTGAACGATGACCCCGCACCACAGGTGCAGGCCAAACAACCTGATCCAACTTCGATCTGGGCCGCTCGACAAGCTGCTCAATCTGGAACTGCGCATGGCGCGAAAGGAGCAAGAGCATGACCATCAAAAAAGAACCGATCCACGCCGGTGAGTTTCTGCTGTCCGAAGGGGCGGGGAACATCTCGCGTGAAGCGATCAACGTCGCCGCCGGTCCTGCGTTGGACCCGGGTCAGATCCTCGGCCTGGTAACGGCCACGGGTGAGTTCGCACCGTACGCTCCTGCCGCCGAAGACGGCAGCGAGACGGCCGTCGCCATTCTCTTCGGTCCGCTGGGTGAGTCGGATGTAGTACGTCGAGGGCGTGCGGTTGTGCGCTTGGCGGAAGTCAGCGAAGCGCATCTGACCGGGTTGGATCTGGACGCTGAAAAAACGCTGGCCACTCGTTTTCTGATCGTTCGCTAAGTCGATCACCCAAGTTCATGCACCCCGCTTATGCGGGGTTTTTCATTTCTGGAGATAACCCATGGCCGAGATCGCCATTTTTGACGACGAAGCATTTACCGTTACCGCACTCACCGCTGCACTCAATGATCAACCCTACCTGCCGGGTCGCATCAGTGCTTTGGGCCTGTTCCGCGAGGAAGGCATCACCACCCTGACCGTACAGATCGAAAAGGACGGCGACACCCTGGCACTCGTGCCTGCTGGTGAACGGGGTGGTTCTGGTCTGGTCGTCGCGGCCAGCAAGCGCAACCTGATCCCGTTCAACACTGTTCACCTGCCAGAGCGCTTCACCATCAAGGCCGACGAGATCCAGGGCATTCGTGCCTTCGGTACTCGAACCGAGCTGCAGGCGGTGCAGGACGTGGTCAATGCCCGCCTGGCCAAAGCGCGCCGTCAGTTGGATGCGACGCATGAATTCCAACGCTTGGGCGCGCTCAACGGTTTGATCCTCGATGCCGATGGTTCGACCGTGCTGTTGGACCTTTACGATCGCTTCGGTGTGCAGCGTCAAAAGTTGCCCATGGGCTTGGCGGATCCGAGCACCGAACTGCGGGTTAAATGCGGCGAAGCATTGGACATGCAAGAAGATGCGCTCGGCAGTGTGACCAGCACCAGTTCCCGTGCCTTCTGCGGCAAAAATTTCTGGAACAAGCTCATCGTTCATAAGTCGGTCAAGGAAACCTACCTGAACAGCCAACAAGCGGCGGCGTTGCGCGGTGATGCCCGTGAAAGCTTCGAGTTCGGCGGCATTATCTGGGAGCGCTACCGTGGCAAGGTGGCCGGCGTTTCGTTTGTCCACGACGACAAGGCGCTGCTGATCCCCGAAGGTGTGCCCGATCTGTACATCTCGGTGTTCGCCCCGGCCGACTACATGGAAACGGTCAACACCCAGGGCATTCCTTACTACAGCATGATCGAGCCACTGCCGTTCAACAAAGGCATGGCCGGTGAAGCGCAGTCCAACCCGTTGCACCTGTGCACGCGACCTCGTGCGCAGATCCTGCTGGAACTCTGACCATGGCCTTTCGCGACCTGATCACCGAGGTCGACGAAGTTGTATTCGAAACGCTGGGCGATAGCGCTCGCATCGAAGGACGCGAGGAGCCCGTCCTCGGTATGTTCGCTGCCCCCTGGCTACAGCCGAAATTCGGCAAGCTCAACACCGGGTTGCGCGAGCCTCGTTTTGAGATCCGGGTCAGCGATTCCCACGGCCTGAAGCAGGGCATGTTGGTCAGCGTCGATCTACCTGCCCTGGATGGCGGGGGCGATTATGACCTGCTGCAGCTGGAGCCCGGCGGTGACGGTTTGGTCGCTTTGATCCTGAGGATGCGTGCATGAGCGTGGGTAGCTATTACAAGTCCTCAGCCAGTGGTGGGATGGTCACCATCCAGTCTTCGTCGGCGGATCTGCAAGCGTTTCAGGACTTTGCCAAGGTCGTGCCCAAAGCGGCGGCCGCCGCACATCGTCGAGCGATCAATAAGACACTCGGCTGGTTGCGCACGCACATCGCCCGAGCGGTCAGTCGACAGGAGCGCATCGCTGTCGCGGCGGTGCGGCAGCGTTTGCGCAGCTACCCGGTCACCGGTGGGGCCATGAGTGGCAAGTTGTGGTTTGGCTTGAACGCGATCGAGTCCAGCCGGATCGGCGGAGCGCGGCAGACTACTAGTGGTGTGTCAGTGGCTGGGCGTCGTTACCAAGGCGCGTTCCTCAAGCAGGTCTACGGCAATAAACCTGATATCTGGATCCGCACGGCGAGCAAGCATTTCGATGCCGGCGACTATCCGGACACGACGGTGTCATCAGCACGCGGGCCGAGCTCAGGTTGGGTCGCTGAAAATGGCAGCCGGTTTCCACTTGCGAAGGCCAAGGTGTCCCTAGAGCAGGCGCGACCCCATTTCGAAAGCTGGGTACGCAAAGCGGATGAGCGCCTGCTGCAGATCCTGCAGCAGGAATTCAATTTTGAGTTGCAAAAGTACCTGAGGGGTAAGTGACGTGCCGGAAGAGCCTTTTAGCCTGGATCAACTTTATCGAGCCATTGAGCAACAATTGCTGGTGGGGTTGCCGGGTCTGCGTGCGGTGACAGCCTGGCCGAAAATTGAAGAGCGTGTGGCGCTGCCGGCGGTGTTTCTGGAAGTGGCCGAGATTGAGCCGGGCGTCGACATCGGCACCGGGGAAACGAGCCTGGTGTGCAGGTTCGAAGCGCGCATCGTCGTTGATCCAATCACGAAGCAGCATCATCAGCAAGCGGTCCAACTGGCCACCCAGTTGGCGGTGATTTTGCGTGCGCAGACTTGGGGTTTGGAAGTCGAACCGGCTGAGTTCATACAGGCGGGGCAGGACTGGACTCGCCCAGAGCTGGATGGTTACACCATTTGGTTGGTGGAGTGGAACCAGCAGATTTATCTCGGCCCGCAGCAATGGCCATGGCCAGATGAGCAACCGGGCTCACTGTGGTTCGGTTTCAACCAAGATACCAAAGAGCAGTTTTTCCCTGCGGATGACGTGCCATGAGTTATGCCAGTGCCGAGCATGACCGCATGATTGCCGCCATGTTGATGCCTTGCGTGGTGGTGGGTGTGGATTTGGCGGCAGCCGCTGTTCGGGTGCAGTCCGGTGATTGGGTCAGCGCATGGGTGCGCTGGCACAGTCTGGCCGCAGGCAAGGCCCGTCACTGGCGGGCTCCGAGCCTGAACGAACAAGGGGTGCTGTTCAACCCTAGTGGTCAAGCCGGCATGGGCACGTTCATTCCTGGGCTCTACGGTGATGCGGGTGGCCAGCCGGATAACCGCGATCATGTGGAGGTCTGGCGTTTCGAGGATGGCGGTTCGCTGGTCTACGACTGGGCGGCCAAGAGCTACAGCATCACGCTGCCCACCGGGACGGTGACCATTAAGGTCGGCGCGACCGAAGCCGTGGTGAATGACAGCGCCGTTAACGTGACGGCCGGAAACATCACGTTGACGGCGGCGGTGATGATCGAGGGCGCATTACACGTCACGAAGGGCATTACCAGTGCTGGCGCGATCCTCGACGTTGCGGGTAACAGCAACCACCACACGCATTAATTCACTTTGCCAACGGCCCGCCATGTGCGGGCTTTTTTACGCCTGGAGCAAACATATGGCCAAGATCGATGCGCCTATAAATGACCCGCAAACGAGCCACGAGCCGGTGCAGTTACATGTCTCGGCACTCGTTTCAACGCAGATGAAATTTCGCGACAAGCTCTACACCTCACGCCAGCTGATCCTGCCTGAAACCCAGCGCGGTCTGCCGGTGATCGGGGGCGTGGTCGAGGTGCCGACCTCCGACACCGACGCCATCAAGTTCCTGAAGGCCCATGACGAATTCGAACTGCTGAGGGAGTAATCCAGATGATCGGAATGGATCGCCAGACCGGCCAGCCCATTTCCGGCATCGCGCATTTACGGCAGTGCATCGGCGACATTTTGGGCACGCCATTGGGCAGTCGTCGGCATCGGCCGGAGTTCGGCAGCACGCTGCGGCGCTTTGTCGACCTGCCTGTCAATGAGGGCTGGAAAAGCTCCGTACAAGCGGAGGCTGCCAGGGCCTTGGGTCGTTGGGAACCGCGCTTGAAGCTGGACCAGGTGCGGGTCATTTCGGTGATCGGCGGGCAAATCAATCTGAAAATAGTCGGCAAGTACCAAGGCGACGGCATCATGTTGGAGGTGGGCATATGAGCATCGTGGATCTGTCATCGCTTCCCGCGCCAAACGTGCTGGAACCACTGAATTTCGAAGCGGCGTATGAGGAAGGTCTGGGGGTCTTTCGCGGGCACATGGGCGACAACTGGAGCGCGCCGCTGGAAAGTGATCCGGTGGTCAAGCTGCTGGAAGTGGCGGCCTATAACAAGATTGGCAACCGTGCCCGGGTCAACGATGCGGCCAAGGCGCAGCTATTGGCGTACGCCATGGGCTCCGATCTTGATCACCTAGGGGGTAACGTCAATTGTCCGCGCCTGATCATTCAAGCCGAGGATCTGTTGGCGGTGCCGCCACTGGCGGAAATCAAGGAACAGGACGACCCATACCGCGAACGCATTCAGTTGACCTACGAAGGCCTGACCACGGCCGGGCCGCGTGCCAGCTACATCTTGCATGCGCGCAATGCCTCGGGCCTGGTGGCCGACGCCACGGCGGAAAGCCCGGCACCGTGTCACGTCACGGTCACGGTGTTGAGCACCGAAGGGGACGGCCATGCGGGGCCTGAGCTGTTGGCCACGGTCAAGGCGGCGCTGAATGACGAGGACGTCAGACCGGTTGCCGATCGCGTGACGGTGCAGAGTGCGCAGATTATCAATTTTCGCATTGACGCCATTTTGCACATGACTGGCGCCGGCCCGGAGGCGGATGCCAGTTTGGCCGAGGCGCAAAGCCGGCTCGCCAAATGGATCAATCCTCGCAAGCGCCTGGGGGTGGAGGTGGCGCGTTCGGCGGTGGATGCCCAGTTGCACATTGCCGGTGTGTCCCGGGTCGAGCTGACCGGCTGGGTCGACTTGGCGCCGACCAAGGCGCAAGCGGCGTTCTGTACCGGCTTCACCGTGATCGCGGCGGACTGACATGAACAGTCTCCTACCGGTCAATAGCACGCCACTGGAGCGCGCCCTAGAGGCGGCGTTCTACGACAAAACGATTGTCCCGCTGCGCACGCTGTACAACGCAGAGACTTGCCCCGTGCATTTGCTGCCGCACCTTGCGTGGGCCTGGTCGGTCGATCGCTGGGATTACCGGTGGAGCGAGGCGACCAAGCGCGCCGCCATCAAGGCGTCTTACTACATCCATGCCCACAAGGGGACCATCGGCGCCTTGCGCCGGGTGGTCGAGCCCCTGGGTTACCTGATTGAAATTATCGAGTGGTTCAACACGGTGCCCGAAGGAGTGCCGGGCACCTTCGCGCTCAAGGTGGGCGTGCTGGATACCGGTATCACCGAGGAAATGTATCAGGAGCTTGAGCGCCTGATCGATGACGCCAAGCCGGTCACCCGACACCTGACGGGACTGGCGATCTGCCTGGAAACCCAAGGCGTTTTGAACATCGCGGTCAGCGTCTACGAAGGCGACGAAATCGACGTTTACCCGCCGGTGATGCGTGACATCGAGGTCAGCGGCACCCTCGGTGTGGTTGGCCGTGAACACTCCATAGACACCCTGGACGTTTATTATGATTGATGCGAATTCGCAATTTTTTGCGATCCTCACGAACGTGGGGATGGCCAAGCAGGCGAACGCCGACGCGCTCGGCGTGCCCTGGAAGTTTACCCACATGGGCGTGGGGGATGCCAACAACACCGATCCGGTGCCCAGTGCGGCGCAAACCAGCTTGATCAACGAATGGCGCCGCCGGCCGTTGAATCAGGTACGGGTCGACACGGTCAACCCTGCGGTGATTATCGCCGAGCAGATTATCCCTGCCGATGAGGGCGGGCATTGGATTCGCGAAATCGGTCTGTATGACGCGGACGGAGATCTGGTGGCGGTGGCCAACTGCGCGCCGAGCTTCAAGCCGGTGCTGTCGCAAGGCTCCGGGCGCACGCAAGTGGTACGGATGAATTTCATCGTCGCCAGTACCGGCAATATCACGCTGAAGATTGACCCGTCGGTGGTGCTGGCGACCCGCGAGTATGTCGATAACAAAGTTCTGGAAGAGCTGTACAAACTCGACAGCAAGCAATCGGTGTTGGTGGCCAGCACGGCCAACATCGCGCTGGCAGGCCTTCAGGTGATCGACGGCGTGTCGGTGCCGGCGGGCGCTCGGGTGCTGGTGAAAAATCAGGCTGTGGCCAAGGACAACGGCATTTACATTGCAGCTGCCCCTGCCTGGGTGCGTGCGCCGGATGCCGAAACCAATACCGAGGTGAGCTCAGCGCTGCTGGTATCGGTTGAGCAAGGCGCTACGCTGGCCGACTCTCGTTGGCAACTGGTCACGGATGGGGTGATTGTCCTGGGCACCACGCCGCTGACATTCCAGAACGTGACGCAGGGCTTTGCTCCAATCAACTCGCCGGCCATGATCAGTCCAACGGCGAACACGCCGGCTCAGTTCGACAGCTCTCAGTTGCTGATCAACTCGGCGTTTCTGAAGCGGGTGGGGGTCGAATATTCAAACCTGAACTTGGTTGGGGTCAATACGGTTCTAACCAACTCAAGTATAGGCAGTGTGGTTAGTGCGTCCTCGGCAACGCCGATCAATGTGACGTTGCCACCCACGGCGGGTGTCCCGCACGGGGCGACACTTGAGGTGGCCAATGCTGGTGGCGGTGGTACTGTCACTGTTTTGGCTTCTGGCAGTGATGTGCTGTCTGCGCAAAACGGCGTCGTTGTGCCGATCGTCCTAGGGGCAGGGGATAGCGCCTATTTCATCAAAGTAACGGGCGAATGGCGTTTGCGTGGCGGCTCTGTTGCGCTCAAATATGCTGCCGTTATGTCTGGCCCAAACTGGATCACTCGGCCGCAGTTCGACAACACAAAGGCTTTTGCTACAACGGAGTTTGTTCAGCGGGCGTCGGGCAATCTGGCCGGGTACGTTGCCTACGGGGTAAACACTGTTTTGACAGCTGCCGATGTTGGCAAGTACATCTATGCAAACGGGGTGTCCATTACCCTGACATTGCCTGACCTGACACTGCTGCCTGCTGGGAGCAGGCTTTACATTCAGGCATCGGCGTCGAGCAACAAAGTCACCGTAACCTCCGTAAATGGCAACTTTAGCGGGCCTAACGGCTCCGTGGTTGGTTCGCCCAATTTTGTGCTTAGCGAAGGCGTTGCGTCAGAGTTCATCTCATCGGGCACTGGCTGGATTGCGGTCGGTGGTTCAGGCGTCTCTGCGCTTTCCCCCACCGGTTACCAGAAGCTACCTAGCGGCCTGATTATTCAGTGGGGCGTACGGGTAGAGTCTAGCGCCACGAGTGGAAGTATTACGTTGCCGATAGCCTTTAATACCTTTGCCGTCGTACTGGCAAGCGATGCAAAGTCCGGGGACGACAATGTCATTGTGTCGGCCTACATAGCTAATGCTAATTCATTTACATGGCGCGCACAGCTTGGTGGTGGCAGCACCCCTGCTATGCCAGCAACATGGTATTGGGTTGCCATCGGCTATTAACTGCTAAGGGAAATATCTATGTTCGCTTCAAAAGCTGAGCGCGGTTTTTACGATGAAAGAATCCATACATCAATGCCGGATGACGTAGTGGAAATTACCGCCGAGTTGCATGCCGCGCTGATGGATGGCCAAAGTAAAGGCAAGGTTGTTGGTTGGGTGGATGATGGTTACCCGGTGCTGATCGACCCGCCGCCGCCGTCGTCTGAGGCGTTGGCCGCCATTGAGCGGCAATGGCGTGATGGGTGTTTGCTGGCGACCGATGGCGTGGTGTCGCGGCATCGCGACGAGCTGGAAGGTGGCGCCGCCACTACCCTGACGCCTGAGCAATACAGCGCGTTGCAGCAATACCGCCAGGCGCTGCGCAACTGGCCGGAAAATGACGAATTTCCGCTGATCGATCATCGCCCGCCGACGGTTCCTTGGCTGGCCGAGCAAACCCAATAAACGCCCCGCACTGACGGGGCGTTTTCTTTTCCGTTACGCGTAACACCGACACCCTCACAGCCTCGTTCACGCGGGGTTTTTTCGTTTCTGGAGATAGACCTCTATGACTGGCTTTTTTCACGGCGTCACCACGTCGCTGATCGACACCGGCGCGCGCACCATTTCCTTGCCGTCGTCCTCGATCATTGGTTTGTGCGACACCTTCACCCCGGGCCCTCTGGTCACGGCCAAGGTCGGCGAGCTGGTACTGATCACCTCCGAGCGCGAGGCGACTGCCGCCTTTGGCGCTGACTCGGCGATCACCCGTGCCGCCCAGGCGATCTATGTTCGCGCCAAGGCGGTGATCGTCGCGGTGGGTGTGGCCAAGCTGGAAGACGAGGCGCTGCAAACCTCAGCCATCATCGGTGGCGTGCTGGCCTCGGGCGAGCGTACCGGCCTGCAAGCGCTGCTGGACGGCAAGAGCAAGCACAACGCCCAACCCAAGCTGCTGATTGCCCCGGGGCATTCCTCGACGCAAGCCGTGGCAACCGCCATGGATGCCCTGGCCGGCAAGTTGCGCGCGATCGCCATTATCGACGGGTCGAACACCACCGACGAGGACGCGCTGGCCTATGCCGAAAACTTCGGCAGCAAGCGGGTGTTTCTGGTCGATCCGGGTGTGCAGTACTGGGACACGGTCGAGAGCAAGACGGCTGACGCGCCGGGCTCGGCCTGGGTCGCCGGTCTGTTTGCCTGGACCGATGCGACTTATGGCTATTGGGCCTCGCCGTCGAACAAGGAATTTGTCGGCATCACCGGCACTAAGCGCCCGATCGAATATCTCGACGGCGACGACACCTGCCGGGCCAACCTGCTCAACAACGCCAATGTCACCACGATCATTCGTGATGGTGGCTATCGCCTATGGGGCAACCGCACGCTGTCCAGTGACGCGAAATGGTCGTTCGTCACCCGCGTGCGTACCTGCGACATCCTCATGGATGCGATCCAGGCGGGGCACAAGTGGGCGGTCGACCGGTCGATCACCAAGACCTATGTCACCGACGTGACCGAAGGCCTTCAGGCGTTCATGCGTGATCAGAAGAACGCCGGCGCGATCATCAATTTTGAAGTGTTCGCGGACACCGAAATGAACACCGCCAGCCAAATCGAGCAAGGCAAGGTGTATTGGCGCATTCGCTTCACCGACGTGCCGCCAGCGGAAAACCCGAACTTCCTGATCGAAGTCACCAACCAGTGGTTGACCGAAGTCCTCGACGCTTAAGGAGCGCTAGATGATTCCTCAAACTTTGTACAACACCAACCTGTTCGTCGACGGTATCAACTTTGCTGGCGACGTGCCGAGTTTGACCTTGCCCAAGCTGACCACCAAAACCGACGAATATCGAGGCGGTGGCATGGCCGGTGCCATCGAAATGTCCCAGGGTCTGGAAAAGATGGAAGCGTCGTTTGTCACCAAAGGCGTGCGCCGTGAGTCGCTCAAGCACTTCGGTCTGGCCGATGGCTCGGCCTTCAACGCGTCTTTCCGTGGTGCGTTCCGCGGCCATAAAGGCACGGTCACGGCAGTCGTGGCCACCTTGCGCGGGCTGCTGAAAGAGGTCGACTTGGGTGACTGGAAAGCCGGTGATCCGGCGGAGATCAAACACGCCATTGCGCCGGTTTACTACAAGCTCGAAATCGACGGCCGTCTGATGTACGAAATCGACATGATCGCCGGTGTTCAGGTGATCGATGGCAATGACCAGCTCGCCGAAGTGCGCTCCGCACTCGGCCTCTAAGGGAATAAATCAGGATGACCACGGGAACTGACAAAAAGCTGCCGGGCTGGCTGGCGATCAACACCGACAGCGCGTTGATTGCCCTCTCGCGACCGAGCGAGGTCAACGGCGTGAAGGTCGATACGTTGAGGCTGCGCGCGCCACTGGTGCGCGAGGTCCGTGCCGCCGATCGGGCGGCCGGTGACGACGATGAACTGCGCGAGCTGCAGCTGTTCGCCAGCTTGGCCGAGGCGGGCCTCAAGGATCTGGAGGGCTTGAAAGTGGTGGACTACCGCCGCCTCCAAGCGGCCTATTCCCAGCTGGTGCCGCACGCCGACTATTCGAAATCGCTCCCAGCGTGGCTGTCGGTCACCGCCGAAAACGCCGTCGTTAGCTTGTCACGCCCGAGCGAGATCAACAGTGTGCTGATCGACAAGCTGACCCTGCGCTCGCCGACCGTGCGCGACGTGCGGGCGGCTGATCGTGCGGCAGGTGGTGATGATGAGCAGCGCGAGCTGATGTTGTTCGCCGAGCTGGCCGGCGCTGCTATCTCCGATCTGGAGGGCCTGAAAGTGGTGGACTACAACCGTCTGCAGGCCGGCTATTTTCGTCTGGAGCAAGACGACGGGGTTTGATCCGGGGGTGATGAAGATGGTGGCGAAACGCCTCGCGGCGGACACGGGTTTTTCCGCCGCCGAGATTCAGTCGATGCCGTTTTCCGAGATGGTTTGGTGGCTCACGGATTGAGCCGCTTTCCGGTAATGCTCTGCACAGGGGAGCCATGACATGGCAAACAAACTCTCCCTCGGGTTGGTGATCGGTGGTGCCGTCAGTCCTACGGTCGGCACAGCGTTCAATGAGGTGACGGGGCGTATCAAGCGCCTAGAAGCGGAAGGCAATAAGGCGCGCGTGCTGCAGCGCACGATTGGCGACACTATCCGCCTGCGCGATGAATGGAAAAAAGCCCACGACAGCGGCGCCGCCGGGGCGTCCAAGCTGTTGGGTCGCTTGAACTCCAACCTCGACAGCCTGAAAAAGCAGGGTGTCGAAGTCGGTCGTCTGGATAAGGCATACCGGTCCCTGGGCCAAGCAGCGAACAAGGCTGAATTCAAAGCCAAGGGCTATCAGCAAGTCGATGCCGGCAAGGCCGGGATGAAAAGCACGGTGGGGCAGGCCGTGGCCGGTGTGGCAACGGTGGGTATTGCGACAAAGGTCAGCGCGGACTTCGGGGCCATCGTTCGCGACATCGCAATCAAGGCTGGCATTGCCAACGATCCGAAAGAAAAGCAGATGTCGCAGAAGATCATCGAGACTTCGCGCGACACCGGCATGGCACGTAATGAAGTCGCCGACGTGGTCAACCAGTTGGTGGGGGCCGGGATGGACCTGGCCAAGGCGTTGGAGTATGCGCCGGTGGCGGCCAAGTTTGCCGTGGGCCAGGGCTCGAACGGCGCCGACACGGCGAAGATGATCAATGCGCTGGGGCAAAACGCCAAGATCACTGATGCCAAACAGATGCAGCAGGCACTCGAAGCGATTGCCTTTCAGGGGCAGGCCGGCAGCTTCGAGGCGGTCGACATGGCCCGCTGGTTTCCTGAGCTGCTGTCGAACATGGGCAACCTCAACATAACTGGCATCGCCGCGGTGACGCAATTGGGCGCGATGCTGCAGGTGCAGATGAAAACCGCCGGCGGCGCCGATGAGGCGGCGAACAATCTGAAAAACTGGATGGGCAAGATCGGCTCAACCGACACGGTGGAGGCCTACAAAAAGGCTGGCATCGACTACAAGGGCTCGATGCAAACCGGTTTGCAGAGCGGCCTGTCGACGCTGGAATCGAGCATGGCGTTGGCGCAGAAGTACATTCAGACCACCGACCCGAAACGGGCGTTACTGATGGCCGAAGCCACCTCGAAAATCAGCCAGGAAGCGGATCCGGAAAAAGCCAAAGCGATGATGGCTTCGCTAGAGGAGGCCTTGCGTACCGGCGACCTGTTCGCCGACATGCAGGTCAAGGCCGCGCTCTCGGCGTTCCTGCAGAACAAGGCGCTGTACAGCCAGTTGAAAAGCGACTCGCGCGAAGCGTCGGGCATCCTCGATAAAAACCTCAGCGAGCGGCGTGAGTCGTCGGCGCAGAAGTGGGCCGAAATGGCACAGTCGATGGACGATGCCATGCGCAGCGTTGGCGATGCCTTGCGGCCGGTGACGGATTCCGTGGCCGAAGGCCTGAGCAAATTGACCAAAGGCATCACCGTGCTGGCGGACAGCTCGCCGGGCGTGGTCACCGGCATTGCGGCGGTAGGGGGCGGTTTACTCGCGCTGCAGACAGCTTTCAGCTCGTTCAAGATCGGTAAAGGATTGCTCAACCTGGCGCGCGGGACGCAGGGCAAAGGCAAGTCCGGCGAGGTGCAGAAAGGCTTCGTCACCAACTCGTTGGAGGGCGACGTCACCGGCCAGGTTGCCGAACCCAAAAGCAAAACGGGTAAGGCCTTATCCCTGGTCGAGACTGGGTTGAAGGCGGTGGCGGCCATCAAGGGCATGCCCGAGGCCAATGATGCGGCTGATGGACAGGCGGGAAAGAAAGCCGGCGGATTTGACTTGGTGTCGACTGGCCTCAAGGTGGTGTCGCTCGCCAAAGAAGCCACCGTCGACGGTGATGTGCAAGCTGGCCTTGAAGACGGCGCCGTCAGGAAAGTGTTTGTGGTGAACTCCGTGGCCATAGGCGGCGGTGGACCTGTCGAGAATCGGCGACGTGGTCGCGGTGCCGCCCGTAATTCATTGCGGCGGCGTCGGTCTGCCGTGCCGCCACGACCGGGAGGTCCATCACGTCCAGCGGTCCCCGCGCCAAAGTCGCCGGTTCCAGCGCTGCGTCCAGCCGTGCCACTGCCGCCAACCGGCGGTGTGTTGGCCAAGGTTGGGGGCTTGGCGGGAACAATAGGGAAGGTCGGCAAACTGGGCAAGGTGATCCCGGGCGGATCGCTGCTGGAAGCCGGTAGCATGGCATTTGACACCTACAAAAATGCCAAAAACCAGGATGAAAAGGCCGAAGGCTACGGTGCGGCAGCGGGTTCGCTGGCAGGCACCATGGCCGGTGCTGCTGCCGGGGCGGCTATCGGTTCGGTGGTGCCCATCATTGGTACCGCAATTGGCGGCATGGTCGGTGCGTACCTGGGCAGCATGGGCGGGACTGCATTGGGTGGAGTGGCGGGCAAGTCGTGGTTTGGTGGCGAGGGCGAAAAGCCAGCGACGCCAGCTACACCGTTACTGAAGGCGCCTCGGCCGGGGCCGGTGGTCCCCAGCTTGGCCAGCATGGGGCGTTCCTTCAACGGGACGAACGAGTCCGGCGCGTTGCTGATGGCGACCGCCGCCGCGCCATCTAACCCAGCCTTAGGCGATGTCGCACGTGCGTTGGCCACTCCGGCACCGGTTAAACCGGCGATGGTGATCCAGCCCAAAGGGCCAGAAAAACCGGCGCCGACCAAAGTGGATCAGCAGTTTCAGTACTCCTTGAGTATGCCGGTCACGGTGCAAGGGGATGTGAAAGATCCACAACGCCTGGCCCAGGACTTGATGCCGCACATGCAGCGGATGATGGCTGACGCCGCGAAACAGAACGCGTCGAACCGTTTGTTCGATGAGCCCCATTTGTAAGAAGGAGAACCCATGACCTACATGGAACAGCTGGAGGCCGGTCTCAAGTACCTGGTCGAAGCCGGGGAGGCGGGACGTCGGAGTGCGGACGGCATGCTGGGCCCGGTCAACGGTGCGATCAGCGAAATCACCGGAGCCGCGTCCGAGCTGGAAAACATCCCCTTCGTTGGGCCGGAAATCGGCGCCAAGCTGCAGCGGGTGATGCGGGGCGTAGGTGCGGCGCAGGCTAAGGTCGGGCAGGTGGTGGCTACCTACGGGCGGGCCACTCGAGCCGCTGCCGAGGTGCAGGAACGCATGGGCACGCTGAAGGAACAGGCGGGTAAAGCGTCGACGGCGATCAACAAAATCGCCGGCCAGGTCAGCCCATCGTTATCCAACATCGTGCCCACCAGCACTTTTGCCACCGATGCTACGCCGGCGCCGGAAGCGGTGAAGCCGTTCCCGCACCTGCTGATCATTCAGCCGCAAGTCCCCAAAGCCCAACCGTACTACTTCAACCTGGACACCGCTGCTTTCGATGAACTGACGCGTTCGACCGAGTTTCGCTGGGCTTCGCAAGAGCGCCTGTCGCGCCGGCCAGCGCAGCAGGCGGTTGGTATCGGCGAAGAGAAAATAACCCTGAAAGGCGCGATCTACCCCGGCTTCAAAGGTGGGCTTAAGCAACTTAATACCCTGCGCAGCATCGGTGCTCAGCTGAAACCGTTAACCCTAACCACGGGTTATGGCGAGGTGTTGGGCACTTGGTGTCTGAAGAATATCGCGGAGGAGCAGGGCGCGCTGATGCACGGCGGTATTCCACGTAAACAAGGATTCACTCTGGAGTTTGTGCGCTATGGCGACGACATGCAGAACATCTAACGGAGATCTGCTGGACACCATTTGCCATAACTTTTATGGCCACCTGACGGGCAGTGTCGAGGCCGTGCTGGATGCCAACCAGGGATTGGCCGATGAGCCGCAACCCTATCGGGCTGGTGTGGTAATCACGCTGCCGGATCTGCTACGCCCTTCTGAGGAGGGGATCACCCTGTGGGACTGAGACAGACCACGACCAACTTAAACCCGCCTTGTGCGGGTTTTCTTTTGAGCACACTCCATGACCCCAATTTTTCGCATCGTCGCCAATGGCGCTGATATCACAGTGCTGATCAATGATCGGCTGATCCAGTTACGCACCCTGGACAAGCCCGGGATGGAGTCCGATGAGTTTGAGTTACGCATCGATGATCGCGATGGCCAGGTGAGTTTGCCGTCACGCGGCAGTGCCATCGAGGTCTATCTCGGTTACGCCGAAACGTCGCTGACCCGCATGGGACGGTACGTGGTGGATGAGATCGAGGTCTCGGGACCACCGGACACATTGGTGATCAAGGGGAAGGCCAGTGATATGCGCGGCACGGGCAAGACCATTCGCAGTGGCAGTTGGGAAAACGTGCCGCTGTCGACCATTGTGGCGGATATTGCCACGCGCAACGGCTGGCAACCGGGCTGTTCGTTGGCGACTAAGGTGCTCCGGGCAGACCAGCTCAACGAGTCCGACTTCAATTTCCTAACCCGGCTGGCCAAGCAGTACGACTGCATGGCTAAGGTGGCCGAAGGCAAGCTGTTGGTAATGCCGCGCCAAGGCGGTCAGAGCGCAAGCGGCAAGACCTTTGGTGCTGTCACCCTGACGCGCAGCGATGTCAGTCGTTGGCAGTTTCGGCTCGGGGATCGCAATGCCCACAAGGCCGTGGCGACCAAACATCAGGATAAGAAAAACGGGAAGCTGGTGGTGGTCTCCCTGGACAACGATGACGTGCCCGACGGTCTGCCGGCGGTGCATACCGACCGACATATCTACCCCAACAAAACCGCCGCCGAGGCGGCGGCCAAGGCGCGGCTGGCAGCGTTCAATCGTTCCGGCGCCGACGTGCGTCTGGAGATGCCCGGGCGCACGGATATTTTCGCCGAGCGACCGATCAATGCCCAGGGCTTCAAGGAAGGTCTCGACGGTGAGTACCTGTCCGACTCGGTCGAACAGATTTTCACCCAGTCCGGATGGTCGACCACTGTGGAGTGCAATGGCGGCAAGCAGGGCAAAGCCAAGGCCAAAGGCAAGAAGAAAAAACAACCGCAAGACCTGAAGGTGGTGGCGCTGAATCCATAAGGCACAACCGTCATCAGAGTGCCACCGGCAGACAGAACAGGAGATTGACCCATGCCGTTAACCGAACAACAGCTACTGCGCATCATGCCAAACGCCCGCCGCCAAGCGGGTGTTTTTGTATCCGCGTTAAACGCAGCGATGATCCACCGACAAATAAACACGCCCAAACGCCAAGCGGCGTTCCTCGCGCAGGTCGGGCACGAATCGGGTCAACTGCAGTACGTACGTGAACTGGGCGGCGATCAGTACCTGAGCAAATATGACACCGGCAATCTGGCGGCGAAGCTGGGTAATACTCCGGAAGCGGATGGTGATGGTCAGCGTTATCGCGGACGGGGCCTGATTCAGATCACCGGTCACAGCAACTACCTGCGCTGTAGCCTGGCGCTGTTCGGTGACGAGCGCCTGCTGCGCACGCCTGAATTGCTCGAGCAACCGCAATGGGCTGCCGAGTCAGCCGCATGGTTCTGGTGGATACGTGAACTGAACGCGCTGGCGGATCGGAGCGAATTCGAGGCGATCACCCGCAAGATTAATGGCGGGCTGAATGGCCTGGCGGATCGGCTGCAGCTGTGGGAGCGGGCGAGGGCGGTGTTATGCGTCTTGTCGAACTGATCCCGGCACCGTATCGAATGTTGGCTGTTGGTGGGTCGCTGGCCGCAGTCGCTGCTGGTGCTGCCGCGCTGGCTTGGCAGGTCCAGGACTGGCGCTGCGGCCAACAACTCGCCGAACAGTCCCGCCTGCAGACCGACACCCTCAACCAGATGACCTTGGCCTCGGCCGAGCAACTGCGTGCAGAGCAGAGCAAACGTCTGGCCCTGGAGCAGCGGCTTTCAACCAGTGAACAAACCCATTACCGAGCCCTGAGCGATGCCCTACGTGATCAAGGTCGCCTGCGCGACCGTCTTGCCACTGCTGATCTGCGCCTGTCAGTCCTTCTCGACGCCACCGCTGCCGGCGGCAGCAGTACAGTGCCAACCCCCACCGCCACCGGCGGCGTGGTTCATGGCGCCACAAGAGCAGAACTTGACCCAGCGCATGCTCAACGAATTATCGGCATCACCGATGTAGGCGACCAAGGACTGATCGCCTTGGCGGCCTGCCAGGCCTATGCCAAAGAAGTTTCAACACCAAAGTGAAAAAGAGCGGTCGGGATGGATGCGTAAACATCAAACCCAACCGCCATCCCTGCAGATTGGCACTGCAAGTCCAGCCAAGGCTCTTGCTCCGTGCACAAAGCGCGGCAAGCCTAGATTTTGTTTATATATAAATAAAGTAAAGCTCTTGCTATTTATGTCTACACCCATCTTCCCTTGGATGAGCTGCAAACGCCGCCTGGCGCCGATCGCCCCATTCTGCTCTTCCCACCTCATGTGCTATGTTGAAGTTTTTGCTGACGGTGCCGCTGCTGTTCTTCATGTGCTGACTGCCGAATTGAGGTCGGCTTACCTACTGAAATTACAGCCAATCAAAGCGACCGGCCGCCGTCGCGTCGGGACGGGGGAGTTCTTTACCGCCGCCATGCAAACTAACGCAGATCTTTTCGACCGCCGGCTGATTCTCCAGCGTTTGGAAGGATCTGAAGCAGTTGCTGCGCGGTGATTGGTGTTGTCTCTAAGCAAGGGCTTACTTCTAAGGGGCCTAACATGATTTAATATACGATCAAAAAAAATGGAGCATCCCAATGATTTTATCAGTAATTCCTACTGAGTCTCGGTCATTGAAAAATAAGCTAGGCATTACGTTATCGGTACTAGTTGTTTTTTCGCTACTCGCTAACGCCGTAATTGGAGTTCTTTGGATATGTCGGAACTTCAACTTTATTCCGGTATATGGGGATACACCAGAATATTTTGCGCTTTCAAAAACCCTGGTTGTCGATCAATATCGTGGGGTTTTTTATCCGGCAATAATAAGAGTCGCCTCAATATTGTCTGAGATCTTTGCAACAACCCCTCAGGTGTTGATATACGCAATGCAGTTATTTTTAGCGTTGATAGCTGCTTTTTCTTTGTGTACTCTTATATTGCGTAACAGGCCTTTCGCTAAGGTGGTATCACTTGTAGTAGCGATATCGGTAACTTTAAATCCATTGATCGCTCATTTTTGCATGTCTGTGCTAACAGATTCCTTAGCAGCCTCATTCACCGTAATATTTTCCGCCGCGCTTATCCGGGCGTGCGCCAAGGAGGCAACAGTAAAGAGGTTTTTTATTAACTCCTTAATTGCAGCATTGACACTCACTCTATTGTCTACTCTGCGGGTAGATAAACTTTATCTATCTATAGCGGTTTTTTTACTTGCGCTTTGTGCTCTGTGCCTTTCGAGAAAAAACAAATCAAGTATCTACAAATTATTGGTCGGTTTGTTATTGCTAGTTGTTTCTGTTGGGTCAGCAATAGCTATCAAGAATACCACCACTGTTTATAACTCCCAGCGGCCACCCCTAGATTTTTCTAGCATGGCTTTCAATAGGGTTGTATGGCCGCGCTTGACAGAAGTATACCCATATCTGTCTGATGCAGTTAAGTCCCACATTACGATGGCTGATGCGGAGTTGTTCGATTCTCACAATAATTATGTGTTTCCACTGCTAACACGCGAACTAGCTAAGGCAGATGGCAAGAAAACGATAGATGCGGTAACCCTAGCGACAATTAAATATTTTCCATTGCAAGTGGCGACGAATACGCTCTTCGATTTTACAAAATACTCTCTGCCAAATCTGCAGTTTCCACTTGAAGCATATAATATTCTTCCGAAATCAGCCGGAACATCGTGGACCATTGAGCGAATGGAGATGCTTCGTCCACTGACTACAAAAATATACCTCATTATTGGGCTGATTCAATTTATAGCGGTTGGATTGCTTGTTGTATGGTTTTTCAGTACGCAAGTTAGTATCTATAAATTATGTAAAGAGAATTATTTGACAGTATTAATCATATTGTCGACGATTTTCACAAACTCTGCCCTTTTCGCATTAAGTTCCGGGATGCATGCACATATACGATATGCCATTCCTACTTATACAATAATTCAAATACTACTTGCGTCATCAGCAATGCTTGCAATGTATCGACTCGCCCCTGGTAGGGAGTCACATGCTCCAATGGAGGCAGCACAGAAAAGCATTCAGCCTACGCATCATGAAAATCTTCAGTGAAGTGCCAAGCTAATATTATTCCAAGTCTATTTCTTCACCATTGGGTGGAGTAAGTGGCCTGCCGATTCGCTTACGACGTTGACTCGGTTAGCTGTATGCAATCCATAAAATTCGCTTCTTAGAGAGTGGGGTTATGGATTGCATACGCAGAATTTTAAGTAATGGGGATTTTCATTAGATTAGTTCTCCGCGGCAATCTTTTTTTGCTTCCCTCCACGATAAGTTTTTCAGATAACTCTTAAGTGCGATAGCTATCCTGATGGGTAAGGTGACTGCCATTCCTACCGCGACCCAGCGTCGTATCTTCCTTTCGGAAACAAAGATCTCAGAACTATAAGTAGCGTAGCTACAACCTAGCCTAAGTCTTTTTGGCGACGATATAGATGATGTCACTGGGCAGGAGCCGCAAAATCGGCAAAGAAATGGCGATCGCGCAATAAATGAAAACCCTGGAGATCATTCCCTGCTTCCCGGTATAGGAAATTCTAGTGTAAAGACCTTGTAGTCCAAGAGTAGGGAGCATTCCGGACTTGATCACAGCGAAGTTTTGCTTTTTCAGTAGGTCCGAAAGATTTTTATTGTTAAAATAGTGAACGTGTGGCGAGGGAAGATCCTTCTGCCAGAGCCTTTCGAAGAACCCGAACTTACCTATCCTACAAAAAAGCCTAGATAGCTTGTAAAAAATCCCGTCGCTGCTTGGCAAGTTAAGGACTAACAGGCCGCCTTCATTCAAGCGCGCATGACATGCCGTCAGCACGTTGTCTATACTTGGTATGTGCTCAATCACATCATTGAATACAACCACATCGAAAGTTTCAGAAGCTTCAAGCGCGTCAGGAAAGTAACCTCTGCGCACTGGAAGACCTTTCGCAGCGGTAGATTTAAATACCACTTCGTCTGGCTCGACGCCAAGCACATCAAACTTCTTCATGGCGGCTTCTACAAACCAGCCATGTGCACAGCCAACATCCACTAGGGTTCCCCCTGTAGGTTTAAGCTTGGAGATGATACGTAGTAACTTGTTGAAGTTGCTAATCCTAACCTCACGAAGACCTGTTTCTCTTTCTGTCTCGTTAATAAGCTCGTGCGACGACGAGTCATTAATTGTCGGTTGAAGGTCAGCTTTCTCGTAACAACAAGTTACGCACTCGAAATGCCAGGGTTGGATCCCTGACGCAAGAATTCCATTGCAGACTGGACAGTTGTTGTTCATGTGCGCCCTTATAGCACTATTGGCTATCAACTAATTTTGTTTTATCCAAAAAGAATAGCCATTAATCGCATCTTGCTTCTTGAATTTTTCTTTGCTTAAAAGATCAATAGTTAATGTGTTTTCATTGTTTGAATTTAGTATGATTGATGAAATTTTTATTGATTGGAGTGTGGCTCGTACACGTCCACCATCCCCTTCGATTTTACCTGTCACAAAATCATACAAGACGCGCCTTCTCTCATAGTTTTCATCTCCAATAGCTGGCCTCAAAAGATCTAAATATGGCCCTCGTGTACTCACGAGTCGTGGATGCTTTTCAAATCTTGAAATGATACCAGCTATTTCATCTGGTGCGAGCAACATTCCATTTCCTTGATCCATAGCAACGGCTTTCTGGGCAACTAGAAGATCGGGGCTTGAAATTTTCCATGCTGCAAAGCTGTCAATTTTTCCGATGTTGTCCGAGCGAAGTGTATTGAATGGGATTGAGTAAAATGTCAAGAACAGTACAATTACAGATAGTGGTGCAACAAGCAATCGGTAAGGCTTTTGTTTAAATAGCTCGGTTGCAATCATGCAGAAAGATACTGCAGAAAAAACCAAGATTGGAAAAGACCAAACAACTCGCCAATAAACTGGAGGGGTTGTTACGTATCGCGATATGAAATCGGATAACCACGGATTAAGGTAGATTGTAAAAAATATAAAAGGAGGAACAGCTAATCTCCATTTTGTTATCGTGTCTTTAGCCAAAACTGGGCCGGCCAAAAGCAGAATTCCTACCAAGTATTGCTGGTGGGCTCCAAATACAGAAGTCCATACACCCTCTGCTGTCTCAGTCCCCAAATTCATAACTGGCGAGCCCTTAAGTTGCAGGGCAATATTGATCAAATAAGGAAAAGGAATAAATAAAATAGCTAGTACGTAGTAAGATTTACTCTTTGCGCTTTTTAGCGCCAGTGGAATGTTAGACGCTAAAGCTCCAAATCCTGCAATTGGACCAGCGAGCATTCCAAAGTTAGTTAACCCGATCGCTGCTACTTGACAGCACGCCAGTAAAAACAAATCAGTAGTAGTTCCTCGTTTTGAAAAAAAACGCGCCGTAAGGTAGAAAATAGCTGGAACAATAACTGATAGAAAAACAGATTTTCCTTGAAAAAGGCGGACGTATGAAAAATTTGCTGCGCTACGATGCATTTCTCCGAGTAGTAAAGTAAGTAGAAATGTTATGAGGCCGGCTAAAATCCAACTACCAGGGATTAGCTCTCTTGTTAAAAGAAAGGTTGCAGCTATGCTTACAATAACCCATATAGGTAATAGGTAAATATAGTAAGCATCCATTGAAGGGATTGAAAATAAATAGGAAAAAGCGCCAGAAAGTAATTCAAATGAAGAGAAGCGGTAACTTGGGAGTATTAATGGTAGTCCAGGTTCTCCGAGCATCGGGTCACCTGCAAGAAGGCTTTGCTCTGGATTTGACGATGAAAAAGCTGCGATAGCAACATAAAATGAGTCATCCAAGTCGTTTCTCGAAACTGCGTAAGAAAGTATGATTGCCGTAATTGAAATTAGTAGGATTATTAGGGGGGAGTATTTGCTCTCTGTTTTAGTTGTGATTAGAAGTTTTGATTGTGTTTTTGATTCTGGTGAAATGAGAGTAATTGTTAATAAAGATATAGCAAGAGTCCAAAATGCTGACCATGACCAGTATAGGACTGCTGGCAATATAAGAAGAATTATTGTTGTAAGTTGGGGGAGGTATTTTTGGTAGGGGTTGTATTGCTTAAGTTCGGTAGTTGTATTTGGTGAATTGGTTTGGTGGGTTCTCGGTAAAAAAAAGTATGCTAAAAATAACGTGAGAATTGCCAGGGGCGCGAGGGTCAGAAGATTTTTTAAATTCCAGCCAAGCAAAACACAAGCTTGCGCTGAGATGGTCCATCCAGCAAAAGCAATCAGGAAAGTAGAAATTATTTTTCGTAGAATCATCTCGCCGGGATCATTGAAAAGTGTGGGCTGTGTGTCTGAGTTGCTTTCTTTTGCATCGAGGCTGGTGCTATTAACTTTGTAAGCTTCATTGGCCATAGGGGGTGTCCAGTTAGAAGTATTGTCCATAAGTGAAAAAAAGCTTGTGGGAATAGTTTGTGGCTAGCAGCATATGAACTATGGATTTTGAAGATAAAATCTGTGCTCAATTATATTTGAGTGTTTTGATATTCAATTGGTCTAGCCTCTAATGGTAATAATGATGCCCACTACGATCATTACTAATCCAATAAAATACTGTGCCTGAAAACGCTCGCCAAAAATAAAATGGCTGCCCAGCGGCACAAAGACGAAGGCCAATGCCATCATTGGGTATACTCGGCCAAGCTCAATCTTCTGTAATACCCAAACCCATGCAATGGATGTGACGCCATAAATAGCCATGGCGGAAATGAATGGCAGAGCAGATTTTACTGAGAATAAAGTCCCGGTTGAAGCAAGTGCTATTGATGTAAGTTTAAATAGAAACTGCCCAGTGGCCAGGCCTAAAACGCATAAAAGTGCAACCAGATAGGCAGTCATTTTGTTGTCTCTTTTTTATGCGTGACAAATGACTGGAGTCGGCTCAAATAGTATGGCTCGTCATAAACTTCAAAAATTCTTTTCCTATGTTCAAGACACGTCTTATGTTTATTGTGCATTTTGCGCTCCATTATTTTTCTTAGGGTTAGGGTTAGGGTTTCTTCTGAGTTGTTGCAGTGGGCTATTTGGAACGGAGCTTATGTCGTACCCCAAAAATGCCAGTGTAAGTTGTAGTCCAATAATAATGGGCAAAGCTGATAGCATTACTGTCCCCGCCGATGAAGGTAGGCCTGTGCTTATAGAGTTTATCCATTGATAACTACCGAATATGAGTCCGAACACAAAAAAGCTCAAACCAAGCGGAAGTTCAATAGAGGCAAGAGACATGTCTCTCAAGTAATAGTTGTAAAATATTCTTTTGGCAAAATTTCGAGTGTGTTTAATAGCAAATTCACCTATTATTTTAGATATTTTAAGGTTGCTTATCTCTTCTCCATATTTCGCATCCATCGGAATGTCTACAACTACAGCGCGTAGTGTGTTTAATCGAAACAGCATGTCTGTTTCGAAAAAATATCGATGACTTATTTTGTTAAATGGCAAGCTTTTCGCTACATCTTTGTGGATTGCAGTAAAACCATTGGTTGGATCGAATAAATTCCAGTATCCAGATGATAGCTTGGTGATAAAGGATAGAGCCGCATTACCGAATAAACGCAATTTAGGCATTGCCCGAATTTCTTCTAGATCAAAAAAACGATTTCCCTTAGTGTAGTCAGCTCTGCCATCAATGATCGGAGAGATTAGACTAGGTATCAGTCGTGGATCCATCTGGCCGTCACCGTCCACTTTGACGATGATGTCTGCATCTTCATCTATTGCCGCTCGGTATCCCGTCATTACAGCGCCACCAACGCCTTGATTTTCATTGTGACGAATCACTATAAGGCGCTCGTCATGACAATTGCTTTCTACGAAATCCCCCGTTCCGTCTGGACAACAATCATCAATCACATAAATTAGGCTAACTTCTGCACCGATCGCCTCAATTACGCTTAAAATGTGGTTTCTTACCTTGTAACTAGGAATCACAACTGCGACTTTAGAGTTAAAGTACATTCGGGCTTACCATGGTGGCTAATTTTTTAGTGGCTTCTTTCTAGTATTTTATATTGTAATAATAAGGTGGTTTCTAGTGGTCAATCATGGCAGTTGGGGCTCTTCTCCATGAGTTCTGGTTCTCGTATACTGCTGATGAAAGTAGTGGGCCGACCCTGGTAAACAGCATTGGTATTGATAGGTTAAACCTTCAACAGGTGATCAATTGTGTGAAAAATAACACAGGCTCCAAGCGTTTTTGGTTGATTGGATATTACCAGTTGAAGCCAAGCCCAAGCCGCTTTACGGTTGCAAAAAAGCTGGCTCTTCAGCGACACGCCTAGGGGGGCACGCTGCCAGAGCGTAGGTCGAAAGCTTTGGCCAAAACTGCCAATGCCAATGGCCAAAAACACTATACGTGGTTGAGCCAGGTACTTGAACACCTACCGCAAGCCGCGTCTGTAAAAAGACTTCGAATCTTTTCTGGCGTGGAACTGTTCGCCAGTGACGTGGGAGCGCGATTTTGAGATCCCCGTGACCATTCATCGGTCAAAGGGGCAAGGCATTAACCGACTGCCAGGGTAAATCTTCGTCTATCTGTTAGCTCTACTTAGGTGTAAAAGGTTTGGGGCAAACTCAAGGCGCCGCGGTAGGCCTGGGCACGCCACATGCGTGGAAGAAATCGTTGTATTTGATGGCGTAGAGCGGACCCCAGAGACACCTGAAGGGGTTTGAATTCCTATCCTTACCAATGTCATACAGATAGACCACAATCGACCCAGACTGTGTGGAAAACGTACTGGACCGGGTTTGACAGTCAGGACTGGAACGAAAATTGCGCTCCTGCGCAAAATTTCCGTAAGCGTCCGGCAAAAAGCATCTGATCCGAAGTTGGAAATTGGTATCGCGACGACGTCGCCGAATTTCGAATGTTTATGACTCAGTAGAGCCATGAACTCTGTTCTTCACGCCAGTGAACAGCCCTCGGCGGTAGGCTAGTAGGAGCGCCCAGATATTTTTTCCCTCCTCAGCCCAACCCTGCTATTCAACTTGAAGCGTCAGCTCCATCACGACCGCCTCCAAAGCAAGCCGGTTTTGATAGATCCTCTGCAGCACATCCGACAGAGAATATTCACCTGACATGGTTTCGACTCCTTTCGAGAAAAAGTACAAGCACAGTACCGGTAGTGCCCCTGTCAGACAGTTATTACGGCTTGCTTAAAAATTGCTACAAAGTGAAGAGGTTTTAGCAGATCAGCCAGTCTGACTGGGGCGTTGGGGCAGTGCTACGCCCAATCCATCATCGGTGCGACGGAAAAGCGGCGGGAGAGCGGGGCGGGTGTGGCGGTGATTGGGGGCATTAGGGGTCTGGAATCGGTGGGGCGAAAGGTGGGAGTTTATCAGGAATGGGTCTGTTGGGTTGAGGCGAGCCGAATGACTACGGATCAATTGGGCAGCCAAGTAGGGATATATTGCGCTTTGCTCCCTCACGTCGAATCATCAGCCTGCAAAGCGGTATGTTGAGCGCCTTTTTTTACCTCCAAAAACCTCAGTAGCTGAACCATCGCTGTCGCCTCGCAACGTTTCATGATGCCCGTCGTATCTGCAGCCTAGGATGACGACTCAATCTCGTATCACCGCACTTCAATCCCACAGGGAACTGAAAAATGATCTCGAAACTCATCAAAGTCGTGCTAATCGGTGGTGCGTTGCTGTTGAGCGCCTGTTCGGGTGTGAGCCCCCATAGCGATTACTCGGAAGCCACCCTCCCGTCTGCCGGCTTTGGCCCAGTCCCCACCAACAACCCCAGTAAGATGAATTTCCATGGCAGTGCGCTCGGCAACAGCTTAGGCGAGTACAGTTCGGGTTTGTTGCACGGCGATTAACGGCGGAAGTGTTTCCGCCGCTTTGCGTTTTGCCTGAAGTGCCTAGTGGTTCGGGGTGGCGACTGCTGCGCAGTCGGACGCAGGCTTCGCCAGTTGCTACATGGGCTATTTAGCCTCGGGCGTCGCTATCCATTGGCTCAGTACTTTTTGATATTTTCCCGTCACCTTGGCCAGGTGCAGCCACTGATCGACATACAATTTCCAGGTGATGTCATCGCGCGGTAGCAGGTACGCCTTTTCTCCATACTGCATAAACTGACTTGGGTTCACCGCACACAAGCCGGGTTTGAGTTTCTGCTGGTACAGCGCTTCCGACGCATCGGTAATCATCACGTCAGCCTTCTTGTCCAGCAGTTCCTGAAAGATGGTCACATTGTCGTGAAGGCTCAGTTGCGCCTTGGGCAGGAAGGCGTGGACAAATGCCTCGTTCGTACCACCCGCCGGTTCAACCAGGCGCACTAAGGGCTGGTTAATTTGATCGACGGTTTGGTACAGCGCCTGATCTTCGCAGCGCACCAGCGGGACCTTGCCATCGACGTCCAGGGTGGTGCTGAAGAAGGCTTTTTTCTGGCGTTCCAGTGTGACCGAAATCCCTCCCATGCCGATGTCGCACTTACCCGCCAGCATGTCGGGCATCAGGGTTTTCCAGGTGGTCTGTACCCATTCAGTCTTGACGCCCAGGCTGTCCGCCAGTGACTGGGCCATGGCGATGTCGATGCCTGAGTATTCACCGTTCTCGGCTTTGTAAGTGTAGGGTTTGTAGTCGCCTGTGGTGCACACGCGAAGTTGGCCTTGCTGAACGACGCTATCCAGATGCGAGGGTTCTGCCTGTACGCCAGACGATAGAACGAGCAAACCACCGAGCATCATTGTGCTTTTTATATTCTTCATTGTTCTCGGACTTTTTGATGGAATCTCATCGGCTAAGCAGTAATGCAGAGCCGTCCAAGAACGGATAATAAACACTAATACGCGTTCGAGGGGTGGAACAATGAAGTGTTGGAGTGCATGCCGTTGTACCCGGCCCGTCAACATGGCGTTGACGGCGAAAGTAATGACCGCAGCCTTATCGAAGACTGGGAGGGGACGTGGTATTTACTTGCGGATAGTTGGTTTGGACGCCGATGCGACGGTCTCACTTCCGCAATTGATGTAAGAAGAAGTCTTCAACCAACGCTGATCCGGGTAGTAGGAAAATAACAGCTGCCCATCTTTCATCGAGTCAATCAGCCGATGCGCAATCGCCGGCCTGACTGCCGGGCAACCGAGGCTTCTGCCGATCCGACCATTCACACGGGCCAGCATCGGGCTGACATACGGTGCGCCGTGAATCACGATCGCCCGGTCAAATGCATTGTCGTTGAAACCCGGTTCCAGGCCTTCCATGCGCAGCGAATAGCCGTTTTGCCCGACATAACTTGACTGCGTGCGGTACAAGCCAAGACTGGTGGCGAAGCTTTCGTTTTTATTGGAGAAGTTCACGGCCATGTTCTCGCCGGTGTTGCGCCCGTGCGCCACCAGTTCATGGAACAGTAACTTGCGTTTCTTCAGATCGAACACCCACAACCGTTGTTCGGTCGAAGGCAGGGAATAGTCGATGACCGCAAGCCTTTGGACAGGGGCTTTGCCTTGAGCGATGCTGCATTTGGAAGCGCGGACCGCCAGGTCAATGACCTTGGCGTCGGCAGTGGGCGCTGCTTTGACGAGGGCGGCGGCAAGCGAATCGGCGTAAGCTGATGGTACGGACATTGCAGTCAGTAACAGGGCCGCGATGGGTAGGCCAAAACGTAGTAACGCCATATAGATGTCTCATCATGTTAAGTTCGAGTCTAGCAGTGCATGGGAAGCTAGCTGGTCAATGCGGGGGATTAAGGATTATCTATGGTGCAATTAACAAGGTTATTCGTCATAAGCCGCATATTTTTTATGGGCTTTCTGATCAGCGGTGTAGCGATCGCCGAAACTTCGCCGATTGAGCCGGTAACTGCGCCGAGCACCGTTATGGACGCCGCACCGGACGACAACGTCGCTCAAACGATTCAGGCCACGCTCGCGCCGATGAAAACCGCGTTTCCACCATTGCTCACTGCAAAGCGCAATCGGCGGGTGGATGTCAGCCGACTGGTCATGGATTTTTATACCCATCGTGCCTATCGCGCCGCGTGGACGAATGACAGTGATGTCGAGCAGTTGATCAAAAGCTTGAACGCTACGCAGGCCGACGGTTTGAACCCGGCGGATTTCCATATTGAAGAAATTGTCCGGACACAGCCTTCGGTACTGGCCTTGAACGCCACGACTGAGCAGCGGGCAGCGTTTGATATCGCAACCACCCATACGTTTCTTACCGCGTTGCAACACTTGCGGCGCGGCAAGGTCGATCCTTCTCGGCTCGACAACCACTGGAACTTTGATTCGAACGGCGTCGATCCCCGTGATGACTTCAATGCCTTCTTCGCGGCACTCGATAATCACGACGTGGCAAGCGCTTTTGCTCAGGCGCCGCCGCAAGAAGCGGTGTACGTCAGTTTGCGTCAGGCATTGGCGCAACTGCGCGCAGTTCGGGACAGAGGCGGTTGGCCGAAAGTCGGTGTGGATTATTCGCTCAAACCCGGCATGGACGAACCTGCGGTCGCACAGTTGCGCGCGAGGATGGTCGCGGCAGGTTTTCTTGATCCGCGATTGGGCCGCGGCACGAAGTACGACGGCGCTGTCACAGCTGCGGTGAAGAAGTATCAGACTGAGCAATATCTGGGCGCGGATGGTGTGGCGGGGGCGACGACATTGGCGGCACTGAATGTGCCTGTTGAGGCGCGCATCGACCAGGTGCGGGTTAACATGGAGCGGGCGCGCTGGCTGCTTTATAAACTGCAGGGCACTTTCGTTATCGTCGATATCGCCGGCTATAAGGTGGCGATGTACCGCGATGGCCAACGGATCTGGCGATCTCGGGTGCAGGTGGGTAAAGCGGCGCGCAATACACCGATTTTTCAGGCGCAGATCACCTACATCACGTTTAACCCGACCTGGACTGTACCGCCGACGATCCTCAAGGAAGACGTGCTGCCAAAAGTTCGAGCGAATCCAGGCTACCTGGCCAACAACCGGATACGCGTACTTGATCGCGAAGGCAATGTGCTCGACCCGTCATCCGTTGACTGGAGCAATCCGCGCGGGCTCACCCTGCGCCAGGATGCCGGGCCTGACAGCTCGTTGGGTCAGGTGGTGATCCGTTTCCCTAACGACTATGCGATTTACCTCCACGACACACCGCACCGCGAGTTATTTGCCAAAACTGTGCGCGCGACCAGTTCGGGCTGCATCCGCGTAGAGAACCCTCTGCAACTGGTGGAGTTGTTGTTCAACGACCCGGTCAAATGGAACAGCGCCGGCATTCAAAAACAATTGGCCAACGGCAAGACCCAGAACATCTCGCTTCCAGTAAAAGTGCCGGTGCTGTTGGCGTACTGGACAGTGGATCTGGAGAGTGACGGGCGAGTGGCATTCAAGCCGGATGTTTATGGCTACGATGCGCCCGTGTTGCGGGCGCTGAACCGGCCTTCGCCATTGCCGGTGCTGGACCTTCATGCGGCGTTGCGGGCGGGCGGGTAGTCAGGTTTTCAAGATGAAGTCATTTTTACTGACCCAGATCCGGGTAGGGATGGAGTCGCGGTCTATTTGGCCTTGCAGGGTATAGGCGAGATCGTCGTACCAGACCGGATCCTCCAGGTACCAGGAGTGGGAAATCATGCCGTCGATGATCTTGAATTTTCTTTTGGGGACAGTCTTGTAACGCGGTCCGCAATCGACGTCGACGGCCTTTTCGTGCGCCGGCGTTTCAACTGGCATACCAACGCGTCCGACGCGTGAGCTGATGTCTATGTTTTTGACATTTGAAACGGCCAGCGCTTCATCGTAACCACTGAAATAGTTGGTCAGTCGGCCGCAGTGATTGAAGATTGGAATCATGTCCGAGTTGTTGAGCTCAAAGCACTCGGAGGAGATATCCGCCGCAAACAACACCAGCTGACCGATGCGCCAGTCATTGGCCAGCTCCGCATTGCGGGTTTTATCGACCGAGCGCACCGCCTCTCGCACCACGAAGGCGCCCATGGAATGGGCCATGATGTGGATGTTTATGGGGCAGTCTTTTAGCGTGTAGTTGGCAAACGGGATGATGCCGCCGGTGACTAACAGCGTGGCGGCTTCCTGGGCTTCGGAGCGGTCATACAGATACAGTTCAGCGCTGCCTGCACTGGGCCAGTCGAAGCCGATCACCATGCAGTTGTATTTGCGTTTTTTCAGTTCGCTCTCGACCAGTCGCTGGCGCTTGAGTGCTTCTTTTGAATCGGTGTTGTAGCCATGAACGAAAAAAACAATATCCAGTTCTTTTCCGGGTTTGGTGCCCGGAGGATTGGCTTGTTGGACGATCAGGTCCAACCACTGTTTGACGGTGCTTACCTGATCTGAAGGGGTGGGTTCGGCGGCGCTACTGGGCACTTTCAAATATGAAACGGCGCCGGTGCGATTACCAAATCTGTTCTGACCAGCAACCTTGGCGCGCGTGCCCAAAACAAAACTGTCCATGCTTGTTGTCCTGTGCTGTCGGTCGAGTACAGTCAAAGTTCGAATAGAACGTTAGTCTTCAAGCTTCAAACCTTCCTGCACCACCGAAAGCAGATTGTTCTCCGTCAGCGCAACCGCATCCAGTTGTTGTTCGGCTTGCTCAATGACCTGTAACCACCAATGCGTTTCGCCATGCTCGCCGACAGTACGCAGTAATGCGAGCTCTTGGCCTTTGGAATGAATCTCTATACGTCCCTCGCCATCCGCAGTGAAACGCGCGACCGGGTCGAAAGTCAGGGTGTTGAGATTGCCTTCGATCACCAGCTGGTCAATGGCATAGTCGAACGTTTCCCCCTCCGGATCGCTCTCGAATACGTGGGTGGGATTGTGCCGCACTACAAGACCGACCTGCGTCATCGGCAACAGCCAGTGCTCGATCTGGCGATACAGTTCGTAAACCTGGCTCGGCCAGCTGTCGATCGCCTGTTCGGCGCGGGTAACCCCTGTGTGTTTCAGCTTCGTGGCGAGCTCGTCTGCCTTACTCATGTCGATTCCTTATCATGATGTAAGAGTAATGTTAGCTCCTTCAGCGTTATCGGGTTTTGCCTTGCGTCATATACAACCCTGCACCACCCCGACAAACGGTCGGGCGCCTGTCAGTTCTTACTGAATCGATCGTCTAGAGTTCCGTTAGCTCTGCCGGCCCCGGCAGCGCTCCCCATCGCAAGGACGATCGCCTAAATGTTGATTACTCAAGCATTGACAGCCGTTGCTCTAACTCTTGCCGCCGCCGTTTTTCCCCTGGCCAGCCAGGCTCAGCCGAAAGTCACGCCCGAAGAGGCGCATGCCATCGGCGTTGAGGCTTACCTGTATTTTTACCCGCTATTGACCATGGACATCACCCGCAAGCAGTTCACCAATATCGAACCCGGCAAGGAGTTCGGTAAGGGCCCGATGAACATGTTTGTGAGTGTGCCGCAGTACCCACCCGCGAGTTTCAGAGGAGTGGTGCGGTCCAACTTCGATACGTTGTATTCCATCGCCTGGCTCGACTTGACCAAGGAACCCTTGGTGATCTCCGCGCCGGACACGGCTGGACGCTTTTATCTGTTGCCGATGCTCGACATGTGGAGCGACGTTTTCGCGTCGCCCGGTTGGCGCACAACCGGCACCCAAGCCAGTCAGTTTCTGGTGACACCACCGGGCTGGACCGGAACAGTGCCAGCTGGATTAAGCCATTTGCCGGCACCGACGCCTTTTGTCTGGATCATCGGTCGGACCAAGACTGACGGGGAGGCCGACTACGCGGCAGTGCACGCCATTCAGGCGGGTTACACCGTGACGCCGTTATCGCTGCTGGGTAAAAAAGCTGAGCCGGTCACGGTGAAAATCGACCCGACGGTGGACATGAAAACGCCGCCGAAGATTCAGGTCGATACGATGTCGGCGGCCAATTACTTTGCCTATGCCGCCGAGTTGCTCAAAACGAATCCGCCTCATCTCACCGACCAGCCGATTCTGGCGCAGATTCAACGCATCGGTATCGAGGTGGGCAAATCGTTCAGCATCGAGACGCTGGATCCGGCGATTAAAGCCGCGCTGCAGACCGTGCCGGATGAAGCGCAAACGCTGATGAAATGGAAGGTCGCCACGCTCGCTCCAGTGGTCAACGGCTGGTCGATGAACACCGACACCATGGGCGTCTATGGCAACTACTACCTCAAGCGCGCGATCGTGGCGCAGGTCGGGTTGGGCGCTAACTTGCCCGAGGATGCCATTTATCCGCTGAACATGGGTGATGACCAAGGCAAGCCGCTCGATGGGGCCAACAAGTACGTACTGCATTTCGATAAGGGCAAAGCGCCGCCGGTGAACGCTTTCTGGTCGATCACGTTGTACGATCCGGAAGGGTTCCAGGTAGGCAATACACTCAACCGCTTTGCGGTGAGCAGCTGGATGCCCTTCAAGACAAATGCCGACGGCTCGCTGGATATTTATTTCCAGAATGAAAGCCCCGGCAAAGACCTTGAGGCCAATTGGCTTCCCGCACCCAAAGGTGCGTTCAACTTGACCATGCGTTTATACGGTCCGAAATCTGAGGCGTTGACCGGTAAGTGGAGCCCGCCCGCGGTCAAACGACTGTGATGATCGGGTAGCGAAGGCAGGCCATGAACTGTTTCATGGCCTGCTTTGATTCGTTCAGCTACCGGTACCACCCCCGGCACTTCCCGTTCCTCCGCCGGCCGGCCCGGTGCCGCCGCCCGTGCCGGAGCCCGAACTATTGACCCCACCATTGGTGCCGGTTCCGCCACCCGAGTCAGAATTGTTACCGGCTGAAGGCGTGCCGGGAGTGTTGTCGGGTGGTGGGGTTGGCGCACTGGTTGCACCGGACTGGGTGCCTTTCGTGTCCGCTCCATCGTTGGACATTGCAAACGTGGTCGCCGAGGCAGCGCATAGCAAGCCGGCCAGTAACAGCGAAGTGAGTTTTATGGTCATCATGGCCCGTCTCCAAAAGATGAGTCGTTACCTGATGTTGGTGCCAAGAGCAGAGCGGTTGGTGCCATCTGGATGACAAGTGGTCAGTGACTTCAAACAATGGCCCCATTCGATGGTGGGGCTCTCTCCAACTCCTTTAATCGCCTGCTGCGTTTACCACAGCAACTGTCGTCGCTCGCTTGGGTCAGAACTGGATACCGCCAATCCGCTGCGAGCGTCGGACCATGAAGAACCTGAAAATCGCCACCTTCAATGTCAACGGCCTGCGAGCACGTCTTTCCAATCTACTGGCGTGGCTGGAACGGGAAAAACCGGACATCGCCTGTTTGCAGGAGCTCAAGTCGGTCGATACGGCTTTTCCAGCCGCCGAGCTTGACGCGGCCGGTTACGGCGCCATCTGGCAGGGCCAGTCGTCCTGGAATGGGGTGGCGATTCTGGCGCGAGATGCGCAACCTTTGGAGAGTCGACGCGGATTGCCGGGTGACGACACGGATACCCACAGTCGCTATCTGGAAGCGGCGGTGCACGGCGTGCTGGTGGGGTGCCTGTACTTGCCCAATGGCAACCCGCAGCCGGGACCGAAGTTCGATTACAAACTGGCGTGGTTCGAGCGACTGATCGCCTATGCCAGGGATCTGCAAAGCAGCGAACATCCGGTGGTGCTGGCCGGCGACTACAACGTAGTGCCCACCGATCTGGACATCTACAACCCACGCTCCTGGCTCAAGGATGCGTTGCTGCAACCGCAAAGCCGCGAGTGTTATCAACGCTTGCTGGATCAGGGCTGGACTGATTCCCTGCGTCATCTGTACCCGCAGGATAGGCTTTACACCTTCTGGGATTATTTTCGCCAGCACTGGCAGAAAAACTCAGGGCTGCGCATTGATCACTTGTTACTGAACCCGGCGCTCAGCCCCTACCTGCAAGAAGCGGGTGTCGATGCCTGGGTGCGCAATGAAGCACATGCCAGTGATCATGCGCCGACGTGGATTCGTGTGAGCTCGCGCAAGCGACATTGACATTGATGAGTGCGGTGATTGGGGAAATCAATTGTCAGTTGCACCGCTTTATCCCTTATACATGGCGGCCATCGGCGGAGAGATCCGCGGCCCCATGCATAAGGATTGAGCAATGAGCGAGCCACGCCTGACCCATCTTGCGTTGTATCTGCAGCGTATGGGTTTCGACGCACCCCCTGCGCCGACCCTGGAAACCCTGCGTCAGCTTCAATTGCGCCACACCAGCGCTTTCCCGTTCGAAAACCTCACCACGTTGTCGGGCGAACCGGTGCTGGTCGACTTGCCGTCCATCGAGCAAAAAGTCCTGTACGACGGTCGAGGTGGTTACTGCTATGAGCTCAACAACCTGTTCCTGGCATTGCTCCAGGCATTAGGCTTCGATGCCCGCGGCATCACCGGCCGCGTCGTGATGGGGCAGCCCGAAGGCGCGTGGACCGCTCGCACTCACCGTTTGAGCCTTGTTAAGCTGAACGGCGTGCGTTACATCACCGACGTCGGCTTCGGCGGCATGGTCCCCACCGCACCGCTGCTGCTCGATACCGCAGCCGAACAACTCACACCCCATGAACCGTATCGCATTGAACGGCATGAAGACGGCTACACCCTACGCGCCAACGTCGGCGGCGAGTGGCGGGCGATGTACATCTTCGATCTGCAACGCCAGGAAGACATCGATTACGCCGTCGGCAACTGGTATGTGTCGACCCATCCCGAGTCGTCGTTTGCCCGGCAACTGATGGTTGCCCGGACCGGGGAGGGCTGGCGCCGTACGCTGAACAACGGCAGTTTTGCAGTACACCGGGTCGACCGCGAAAGTGAGCGGCGCCAGGTGGTGGATGTGGATGAGTTGATCGGGTTGCTGAAGGATGAGTTCGGGATCCGGGTGCCGGAACACGAGGGGTTGAGGCGAGTGCTTGAGCGGTTGGTCCGCCCTGGCTGAGCCAGTGTTTTTTGAGGCTTCATAGGAGTGGGCTCAAGGCGTCATTACCCGATGAATTTCACTGAGAACCTCGGTTAATTTTTTCTCGAGGTTCTTCAATTCGCGTGCGGTTATCCCTTCCTTGAAATGTCCGGCATTCGCAATAGCCGTGCGCTGATCGAACTCGGCGGTTGTTTCCCTGAGGTTGAGCAGCGCCTGACGCAAGGTGTTATTGATCACTGTCTGATAGCCAAATCCCTCGCTCTCGGCGAGTGCGCGAGCCGCCTCTATGACGGCATCATCGAGCATGATGGTGATTCTGGTTTTGCCTCTGCTGGAGGCAACAGCCCCACGCTTGGCGTTGCTGAAGTCGTATTCGTCTTTCATCGGTCAATCCTCCATGTACCGGCGGCGCTCGTTTTTGGTAGCGATCCGCGCGGAAATTATTCGAACGAAGTTCGGATCTCTATAGGTGTACGCAACGACCAGCAAGCGACCTTTGGCGTCCATCCCCATGATGATCCACCGTTGTTCATCATGGCGGTGGTCTTGAAGCGTAAGCGCTCGCTCGTCGTAGAAAACCGGCTCTGTTTCTGAAAGGCTGATGCCCTGGTGCTTTAATTTGTTGGCTGCGTTTTTTGCCTTGTGAAACTGAATTTCGAATGGCTTCATTATGCATACTTTATATGTATAAGCGAGAGGCGACCGTACCGGCGGTCACTTGGACTACCAAAGGCTAGTGGGGAATGCGCAAGGGCCGCGTCATGATGTATTTCAAAAGTTTTGAAGGGCGGCAAGCCGCACAAACAGGGAGGAAATGAACGGGTGGTCATAATCCGGACGATAAGTTGTATACAACTCTATAGACATTTGTCCGTGATCTTGAATACAGTGTGCGCATAACAAAAACCAGGGAACCCCCTAACATGAAAACGCCCCATGTTTCACACCAACGGCCTGAGGATGAAAACCTTGGGATCGGCGCGAATATGGCTTACGGCCTGCAACATGTTCTGACCATGTACGGCGGCATCGTCGCGGTGCCTTTGATCATCGGTCAGGCCGCCGGACTCTCGCCGGCGGACATCGGTTTGTTGATTGCTGCTTCATTGTTTGCAGGGGGGCTGGCGACGTTACTCCAGACCCTTGGTTTACCGTTTTTCGGTTGTCAGTTGCCGCTGGTACAGGGCGTATCGTTCTCGGGCGTCGCGACCATGGTGGCGATTGTCAGCAGTGGCGGGGAGGGCGGGTTTCAGTCGATTCTCGGGGCGGTGATTGCCGCATCGTTGATTGGCTTGTTGATCACGCCGGTATTCTCGCGCATCACCAAGTTCTTCCCGCCGCTGGTCACGGGCATTGTGATCACCACCATCGGCCTGACGCTGATGCCGGTGGCTGCGCGCTGGGCCATGGGCGGTAATAGCCATGCTCCGGACTTCGGCAGCATGGCGAACATTGGTCTGGCGGCAGTGACGTTGGTGTTGGTGCTGCTGCTGAGCAAGATAGGCAGCGCGACCATTTCCCGGTTGTCGATTCTGCTGGCGATGGTCATCGGTACGGTCATCGCAGTGTTCCTTGGCATGGCGGACTTTTCGTCTGTTACCGAGGGCCCGATGTTCGGCTTCCCGACGCCGTTCCATTTCGGCATGCCGACCTTCCACTTCGCCGCCATCCTGTCGATGTGCATCGTGGTCATGGTGACGCTGGTGGAAACCTCGGCGGACATCCTCGCCGTCGGTGAAATCATCGACACCAAAGTCGACTCCAAACGCTTGGGCAACGGCCTGCGCGCCGATATGCTGTCGAGCATGATTGCGCCAATCTTCGGCTCGTTTACCCAAAGCGCCTTCGCCCAGAACGTCGGGCTGGTGGCGGTGACCGGGATCAAGAGTCGCTTTGTGGTCGCCACGGGTGGTTTGTTTCTGGTGATTCTCGGCTTGCTGCCCTTCATGGGCCGGGTCATCGCGGCGGTGCCGACGTCGGTCCTTGGTGGTGCCGGGATCGTGCTGTTCGGCACCGTGGCGGCCAGTGGTATTCGTACGCTGTCCAAGGTTGACTACCGCAACAACGTCAACCTGATCATCGTCGCCACCTCCATCGGTTTCGGCATGATCCCTATCGCTGCACCGAACTTCTACGACCACTTCCCAAGCTGGTTCGCGACCATCTTCCACTCGGGTATCAGCTCGTCGGCGATCATGGCCATCGTGCTCAACCTGACCTTCAACCACCTCACGGCCGGTAACTCGGATCAGCAGTCGGTGTTCGCGGCCGGTACTGAGCGTGTGTTGCGTTATCAGGATCTGGCAGCGTTGCGTGAAGGGGATTACTTCAGCGAAGGCAAGCTGCATGACTGCGACGGGAAAGAAATCCCGGTGGTTGAGGTGGACCACGGGCATGGAGAGCCGCGTGCGGCGCATGCGAAAAGCAGTGAGCATGTCTGACCACATTCAAGGCATGGAAATATAAACAAGGCGTCCTTCGGGACGCCTTTTTTATGGTGCGCCAGGCATGGCGCGTAGCGCCGTGACTGGCGCTGTTCAGCTCATTATGGTGATGAGTTGGATGACTTGGAGGTGGAAGTCCTCTACACACCCGGCAAGGGGAAGTGTTAGCCGAAGGCAAGGGTGTCGCGGGCGACTGCGAATCTGAAGGAAGCCTTAGGCAAAATGCTGGCCTGACGAACAGGAAGCGGATGAGGCGGCGTAGCGGGGTGAGATGGCCATAATCATCAAAGCCCAATACTTGCGTGTGTCACGAACGCTGGCGTAAGCCAGCGATGCTGTATCGAAGATGGGAGTAGGCCTCCCGAAGTCCGCTTGCCGGAGCTGGCTTCAAACCGCCCGGTGCTGCTGCGTTCAAAAGGCGTGGTGGTGAGCGACCGTGGAAAAGGCGTCAATAAAGGCGTCAGGTACGTATTGAGCAGATGAGCGAAAGCAAACCGTCCGAAGACGCATCGTTAAGGGCTCAAGCGCTGTCAGAACCGAGGCTGGCAAGTAGCCTTGGGAGCAAGTCTGGAGGACACCTGCTTACCGTCCAGATGGCAGCCGGTGTATAGGCGGCATGAGCTCAATACAGGCTTTGATATGGAACGTGAGAACCTCGCCTTTGATGCCAAGGGAAATGACAAGCGGCTATCACCGCAAGAAAGAATACCGATGCAAAGGCCGAGGGGCGGAGCCATTCGTAGTAGTGATGAAGTTCTTGTAATGAGAATGGAGCGAAGGGATGGCGTTGCCCAGCTCGCTTATGTCGTCAACCGGCTTCGGCGGGGAAGAGCGGCATGAGCGCAGCAAAGTCGTACAGCATTTCCAAACTGATAGTTTGGGAGGCCTTCCAGCGAGTGAAAGCCAATCGAGGAGCCGCTGGGATAGATGAACAATCTATTGCCCAGTTCGAGCAGAAGCTGCAACGGAACCTGTACAAGGTTTGGAACCGCATGTCGTCGGGTTCCTATTTTCCGCCACCGGTTCGGCAGGTGGAAATTCCGAAGCAATCAGGAGGCAAACGCAAGCTGGGTATTCCGACAGTAGCCGATCGGGTGGCTCAGACCGCCGTCAAGCTGCTTATAGAGCCGCGTCTGGACTGTCTTTTTCATTCGGATTCCTATGGATACCGGCCGGGAAAATCAGCCAAACAGGCGGTCGAGATCACTCGCAGGCGCTGCTGGAATATGAATTGGGTGGTGGAGTTTGATATCAAGGGGGCTTTTGATCATATCGATCATGAGCTGCTGCTCAAAGCTGTGAGGCATCATGTGAAGGATGTCTGGATTCTGTTGTATATCGAGCGGTGGCTTAAAGCGCCGTTTGAGACTGCTGACGGCGTTCAGGTACCACGTGAAAGCGGTACGCCCCAAGGTGGGATTGTAAGTCCCTTATTGATGAATCTGTTCATGCACTATGCGTTCGATGCTTGGATACAACGGACTTTTCCAAGTTGTCCATTTGCACGCTACGCCGACGACGCGGTGGTTCATTGCCGTAGCGAAAAGCAGGCGTGTGAGGTCATGGCGGCAATCAAGGCCCGTCTGGAAGAGTGCCTACTGACCATGCACCCGGAAAAGTCGAAGATCGTTTATTGCAAGGACAGTAACCGCAAGGCAGCGTACCCAACGACGCAGTTTACGTTCCTGGGGTTCACCTTCCGGCCACGGGAGGCATGGGGCAATAATGGACGCCGGTTTACCAGCTTTCTGCCCGGAGCCAGTAATGAGGCGTTAAAACGAATGCGTCAACGAACTCGCAGCTGGAATATCCAGCGGCAAACACCAGCCAGCCTTTTTGAACTGTCAACGCAGTACAACGCCATTCTTCGTGGATGGTGGAATTACTATGGAGCTTTCTACAAAACGGTGATGCACAAGGTCTTCAATCACTTTGATTTGAAGCTGCAACGCTGGGCCCGTCGGAAATACAAGCCATTGGCGGGACGCAAGCGCCGCAGTGCTGACTGGCTCAACCGAATGAAGGAAGCATGTCCATCGTTGTTCGTGCACTGGCATGTCTATGGAGATGAGTCTCGACTGGGCAACGGGAGCCGTATGAGTTGAGAGGCTCACGTACGGTTCTGCGAGAGGCTGAAGGTGAAACTCCTACGGCCTACTTACCACGGAACGCTACGACGTATATCCGACAGGCATAAGCAGGAAGGTCGCGCGAATTACCCTGGGAGATCTGCACGTTTGCCAGTGTGCTACCGAGCGCCGCGAGGCGACGGGATGAGCGTGCAGAAGTCAGCCGAGGCCGTAGTAAGTGGCAAGTAACTCTGCCACCAAGGGCCGAACAGGTTATGCCGCCAGTAGGCGTCAGAGTCTCGTCGAATACCGAAATGCAGAAATTTCTCCCAGAGAAGACTGTTACTCCGAGTCCCGGACTGAATCCGAGGATGACGGCTGACAGCGCACAGGTATCGACGGCGTCTGTGACGTGGACGAACGCGGAGCCGGACACGCTGATGGAGCGGGTGCTTGCACCCGCCAACCTCAAGCGTGCGTATCACCGCGTAGTCAGCAACAAGGGCGCGCCAGGTGCCGATGGCATGACGGTCGACGAATTGGCGGGCTACGTGAAACAGTATTGGCCGATTCTCAAGACTCGGTTACTGGCCGGCGAGTATCACCCGCAAGGTGTACGCGCCGTCGACATTCCCAAGCCCAAAGGCGGGACAAGACAGCTGGGTATCCCCAGCGTCGTGGACCGTTTGATCCAGCAAGCGCTGCTGCAACAGCTCACGCCGATCTTCGATCCTCTGTTCTCGGACTACAGCTACGGCTTCCGCCCGGGCAGAAGCGCTCACCAAGCCATCGAAACAGCCCGCGCCCATGTGGCGGCGGGACACCGCTGGTGTGTGGAACTCGATTTGGAGAAGTTCTTTGATCGGGTCAACCACGATGTACTGATGGCGTACGTAGCGCGTCAAATCGAGAACAAACGTGCGCTCAGACTGATCCGCCGTTATCTCGAGGCCGGTGTGATGTCGGGCGGGATCGCCAGTCGACGGCAGGAGGGGACGCCGCAAGGCGGCCCGCTAGCGCCGGCAACAACAGAGCAAACTCTCAGATAAAATGGGGGCTGCGCATCGCCAGGGAGAGTTTTGCTCCGAGGT